>NZ_JAMZIK010000195.1 GCF_024178315.1 Siccirubricoccus soli
GCTGCGCGCCGCCGCCGCCGCCGGGTTTTCGGGCCGGGCGCGGGACGAGGCGGCGCTGGCCGAGGTGACGGCGCTGCTGGATGCGCTGGCGGCGGCGCTGGGCGGCTTCACCGCCCTGCCCGAGGGCCGGGTGACGCCCCCCGCCGATTTGCTGGCGGCGCAGCTGGAGGCGGCGGAGCGGCTGGCCAGCAGCGAGGACCGGGCGGGCGGGCTGCGCCTCTACGCCGGGGAGGAGGGGGAGGCGCTGGCCTCGCACCTCGCCGCCCTGGCGCCGGCCATGGCGGCGCTGCCGCCGCTGCCGGCGTCCTCCTGGCCCGCTCTGTTTGAGGCGACGATGGACGGCGCCGCCGCGCCCTCCATCCGGGGCTCCCGCGGGCGCGACCATGGGCCGCATCCACGGGTAGAAATCCTCGGCCTGCTGGAGGCGCGGCTGCTGACCTTCGACCGGGTGGTGCTGGGGGCGCTGGACGAGACGGTCTGGCCGCTGGCGACCGACCCCGGCCCCTGGATGAGCCGGCCGATGCGCCGCGATTTCGGCCTGCCGGAGCCGGAGGCGCGGATCGGCCGGGTCTGCGCCGACTTCCTGCTGGCGGCCTGCGCGGCGCCGGAGGCGGTGCTCTCCCGCGCCGCGCGCCGCGGCGGGGCGCCCACCGTGCCGGCCCGCTGGCTGACGCGGATCGAGACTTTCCTCGATGGCCAGGGCGGGCTGCGGCTGGCGGCGAGTCCGGCGCTCGGCTGGGCGCAGCGGCTCGATCGGGCGGAGCGGGTGACGCCCTGCGCCCGGCCCTCGCCGCGCCCGTCGCTCGCGCAGCGGCCGACCCGGCTTTCGGTGACGGAGGTGGAGACGCTGATCGCCGACCCCTACGCCTTCTATGCGCGGCGGGTGCTGCGGCTGTTTCCGCTCGACCCGCTGGATGCCGAGGCCGGGGTGCTGGATTACGGCAACCTGGTCCATGCCGCGCTGGCGGGCTTCGTCCGCCGGCTTTCTGCCCAGCCCTGGCCGGGCGCCGATGCGGCGCGGGCGATCTGGGACGAGGCGGCAGCCCTGGCGCTGGAGGAGGCGGCGCCGCGGCCGGGCCTCGCCGCCTTCTGGGGGCCGCGGCTGGCGCGGATCGGCGGCTTCGCGGTGGAGCAGGAGGCGCTGCTGCGCGCCGGGGCGCCGCCGCTGACCAGCCTGGTCGAGATCCGCGGCGAGCTGAAGCTGGCGACCGGCGCGCGGGAGGTGGTGCTGACCGCGCATGCGGACCGCATCGACCTCGGCCCCAAGGGGCTGCGGATATTGGACTACAAGACCGGCGCGCCGCCCTCGACCCGGGAGGTGGAGGATGGGCGCAAGCCGCAGCTCACCCTGGAGGCAGCCATGGCCGCGGCGGGCGGGTTCCGCGACCTGCCGGGCGGGGACGCGGCGGAGCTGGTCTATTGGCGCGTCTCGGGCGGGCCGGTGCCGGGGGAGGTGAAGCAGGCGGTAGCCGGGACGCAGGAGATCGCCGCGCTGGCGCAGGAGGCGCGGGAGCGGCTGGCGGAGCTGGTGGCGGAGTTCCTGCTGGGGGACCGGCCCTTCACCGCCCGCCCGCACCCGAAGCGCCAGCCGGCTGGGACGGAATACGACCACCTCTCCCGCCTCGGCGAATGGGCGGCGGCGGAGGAAGGGGCGTGAGGGGGGGCAGCGTTGCTCCCTCCCTCGCCTTGCGGGGGAGGGCTGGGGTGGGGGTGTCGTTCCGCAATTCGATGCCGCTCCCACTCCCGCGCCATGACGGCCTGCGCGGCGCGGTCCCGGCCTTGTGCCCCCCCACCCCGACCCTCCCCCGCTTTGCGGGGGAGGGGGTGCGGCGCGGCGAGACTTACACCGGGGTCCGGGGCCAGGTCCTGGCCCCGGCGGGAGTGCGGAGGGCAGCGCCCTCTGCCGGGGGCATGGGGGCGGAGCCCCCATCGCTTCGGAGGTCATGTGCATGACCTTCTCCGCCCGCGACCGCGCGCAGGAACGCCAGCTTCAGGCCTCCGACCCCCTGGCCTCCGCCTGGGTGGATGCCTCCGCCGGCTCCGGCAAGACCAAGGTGCTGATCGACCGCGTGTTGCGCCTGCTGCTGGACCCGGCGCAGGCGCCGGGGCGCATTCTCTGCCTCACCTTCACCCGCGCCGCGGCGGCGGAGATGCAGGCGCGGCTGCGCAAGCGCCTCGGCGCCTGGACGGTGGCGGAGGAGGCGCTGCTGGATGCGGAGCTGGAGCGCCTGATCGGCACCCCGCCGGGGGAGGCCCTGCGCCGCCGCGCGCGGTCCCTGCTGGTGGAGGTGCTGGAGATGCCGGGCGGCATGCGCATCTCCACCATCCATGCCTTCTGCCAGTCCCTGCTGCGCGGCTTCCCGCTGGAGGCCGGGCTGCCGCCGCAATTCTCGGTGCTGGAGGAGCAGGACGCCCGCGCCCTGCTGGCCGAGGCGCGGGAGGCGGTGCTGGCGGGGGCGAGCGGCGTGGCGCGCGAATTGGCGCTGCTGGCCGGCATCGCCTCGGCCGATGCCTTTGCCGAGGTGTCGCGGGCGCTGCTCGAGGACCGGGCGCGGGAGCGGCTGGAGGCCTGCCTCGCCGTGGTGAATTCCATCGAGGGCCTCAGGCTCCGCCTCGCCACCGCGCTCGGCGTGCCGGAGAGCCTGGACGAGGCGGAGGTGCTGGCGGCGGGCTGCGTGCTGGAGGAAGCGCCGCTGCGTCTCGCCGCCAGCCTGCTGGGGGCCAGCAAGAACGAGAATGACCGGAAGCGGGGCGCGCGGCTGGCGGCCTGGCTGGATTGCCACCCGGAAGACCGGTCGGCGCGCTTCGCCGAGTGGTGCGAGATCTTCCTGACCAAGGAGGGCGCGACCCGCGCGCCCAGCTCGCTGGCGACGAAGCAGGTGGGCGCGCGGCAGGCGGAGGTGCTGGCGGCGCTGACGGCGGAGGCGGAGCGGCTGCTGCGCATCGAGGAGCGGCGGGCCGGCTGCCGGCTGGCGGCGGCGACGGCCGCGCTGCTCTCGCTCTCCGTCCCCATCCTGCGGCGCAGCCAGGCGCGGCAGCGCAGCGCCGGGCTGCTGGGCTATGGCGACCTCATCGACCATGTGCGGCGCATCCTGCAGGACCCGGGCAGCGCCTGGGTGCTGTTCAAGCTGGATGGCGGGCTGGACCATGTGCTGCTGGACGAGGCGCAGGACAGCAACCCGGCGCAATGGGGCATCGCCGCGGCGCTGACCGGCGAGTTCTTCGCGGGCGAGGGGGTGGAGCGGCGGCAGCGCAGCCTCTCCGCCGCGGCGGTGGAGGCGGTGCCGGCACGGCGGACCATCTTCGCCGTGGGCGACATCAAGCAGGCGATCTACGGCTTCCAGGGCGCGGATGCGGAAGGCTTCGCCACCTGGCGGCGGCACTACGCGGCGCGGGTGATGGCCGGCGGCGGGGAGTTCCGCCCCGTGCAGCTCGACGTCTCCTTCCGCTCCACCGCGCCGGTGCTGGCGCTGGTGGATGCGGTGTTCGAGGACGGGCCGGCGCGGGATGGGGTGGTGCCGCCGGGGGAGGTGCTGAGGCACCTGCCGGATCGCCTCGGCCATGCGGGCAGCGTGGAATTGTGGCCGCTGCTGCGCCCGATGGAGACGCCGGCGCCGCCGAGCTGGGTGGTGCCGGCGGAGCCCGAGGCGGCGGCGAGCGCCGAGGCGCTGATGGCCGAGACCCTTGCCGAGCGCATCGCCCGCATGATCGGCACCGAGATGCTGCCGGCGCGCGGCCGGCCGGTGCGGCCGGGCGATGTGCTGGTGCTGCTGCGGCGCCAGGCCAATGTCGCGCTGGTGCCGCTGCTGGTGCGCGCGCTGAAGGCGCGGCAGGTGGCGGTGGCCGGCGTCTCCCGCGTGAAGCTCATCGAGCATCTCGCCGTCATGGACCTGATGGCGCTGTGCGACGTGCTGCTGCTGCCGGAGGACGATCTGCAACTGGCGGCGCTGCTGAAGAGCCCGCTGATCGGCCTGTCCGAGGAGGCGCTGCTGGAGCTGGCGCATGGCCGCCGCGGCTCGCTCTGGGGCGCGCTGATGCAGCGGCGGGCGGCGGCGGCGGCGGACCGGGCGACGCAGGCCGCCGAATGGCTGGCGCGGCTGGCGGACCGGGCCGATCTCGTCACCCCGCATGCGCTGCTGGCGGAGGTGCTGGGCGAGGCCTCCATGGACGGCACGCCGGCCCGGGCGCGCATCCTGGCGCGGCTCGGCCCCGAAGCCGCGGATGTGCTGGACGAGCTGCTGAACGCCGCGCTGAACCATGAGCAGCGCCACCCGCCCAGCCTGCAGGGCTTCCTGCACTGGCTGCGCCAGGGCGGCGCCGAGGTGAAGCGGGAGGCGGAGGGCAGCGGCGACGCCGTCCGCATCATGACGGTGCACAACGCCAAGGGGTTGCAGGCGCCGATCGTGATTCTCGCCGATGTCGGCGCGGGCCAGGGCAATGAGGCGATCCGCTGGCTGGAGAAGGATGGGCTGCCCCTGCCGCTCTGGGCGCCGAACAAGAGCTTCCAGGCGCCGGCCTTCCTCAGCGCCCGCGCGGCCGATGACCGGCGGCGGCTGGAGGAGGAGAACCGGCTGCTCTACGTGGCGCTGACGCGGGCGGAGGACCGGCTGATCTGCTGCGGCTGGGGGAAGGACCCGAAGCCCTGGTACCGGCTGGTGGCGGCGGGGTTCCGCCGGCTGCCAGGGGCGGAGGAGGTCGCCTTCGACATGGCGGCGCTGGGCGCGCCGGCGGCGGCCGATTTCGGCGATGGCATGGGCTTCCGCTACGCCTGCGGGCAGGAGGTGGCGGCGGTGCCGGACCTGCTGGCCACCGAGGCGGCGGAGGCCGGGGCGCTGCCCTCCTGGGCGACGCGGCCGGCCCCGCCCGAGGCGGCGGAGGCGGCCATCGCCCCCTCCGCCCTGCCGGGGGAGGAGCAGACCCCCGCGGCGCCGCATGGCGAGGCCGATCCGGGCGGAAGGCGCTTCCGTCGCGGCCGGCTGGTGCATGCGCTGTTGCAGCATCTGCCGGAGCAGGAAGCCTCGATGCGGGAGGCGGCGGCGCGGCGCTTCCTCGCCCGGCCGGGCCATGGGCTGTCGGCGGAGGAGCAGGCGGAGACCCTGGCGGAGGTGCTCACCCTGCTGGCGGAGCCTGCCATGCAGGCCGCCTTCGCGCCGGGCAGCCTGGCCGAGGCGCCGCTGGCCGGGCGGGTGGGCGGGCGGCTGATCGCCGGCCAGGTGGACCGGCTGGTGGTGGCGCCGGACCGGGTGGTGGTGCTGGACTTCAAGACCAACCGCCCGCCGCCGCTGCGGCCGGAGCAGGTGGCGCCGCTCTATCTGCGGCAGATGGCGGCCTACCGGGCGGTGCTGCGGGAGGCCTTCCCGGGCCGGCGGGTGGAGTGCGCCCTGGTCTGGACCCATGGGGCGCGGCTGATGCCCCTGCCGGACGATTTGCTGGACGAGCATGCGCCGGACGCGGCGGCATGACGGGCCGGGGCATGGCCGGCGGGGCGAATCGGCGGCGCGGGCCGGGGCGAGTGAACGCAGGCGGGGCTGGCGCGATCATGGGATGGGTGGAGCCCTGCAGGGGCCTGCCCGACCGGGCGCTGCCTCAGGCGCCGGGGGCCGGGACGGAGAGGGGGGCGCATGAGCCGGAAGGGCGCATGCGCCGGCGGCATGACGGCTCCGCCCCGGGGCCAGCCTTGACCCGGAGGCCCGGCGTGCCGACCTTGTCCCAGGACTGGGGCGGCCCGGTTTGCCGGCGGCTGTCCCATAGCAAGGCATGAAAGACATGAGCGAACTCACCAAGGCCGTGACGGATGAGAGCTTCAAGCAGGATGTGCTGAACGCCTCCGGCCCCGTGCTGGTGGATTTCTGGGCGGAGTGGTGCGGCCCCTGCCGGATGGTCGGCCCGATCCTGGACGACATCGCCAGGGAGTATGAGGGCAAGCTGACCATCGCGAAGGTGAACATCGACGAGAACCCGATGACGCCGAACGAGTATGCGGTGCGCGGCATCCCCACCATGCTGCTGTTCAAGGACGGCAAGCTGCTGGACACCAAGGTGGGCGCCATGCCGAAGGGCGCGCTGAAGGACTGGATCGCGGGCCAGATCGGCTGATCCCCACGACGTTGCTGCACAACGCCGCGGGGGCCCCGGGGGCGTCTGGCGAGCGGTGAGTCGCACAGCCCGCCGCGGCGAAGCCGCGGCGGGGCAACGGGCGGTCCGGTTCGGGCGGAAAGCTGAGGGCCGGACGGGCGCGCTGTCCGCCTGCCGCGGGTGCGGGCGGGAATGCATGCGCCGCTCCCGCCGCACCGGCGGGGCACAGGCGCGTCGAGGCGCTTCACCTTCCTGCAAGCCGGGCTGGCATCGCAACGTTGCGGCCCCATCTGCCGCCCATGCGCGTCCTTGCCCTGCTTCTCGTCTCTCTCCTCACCCTTCCCGCCACGGCGCAGACCCGCTTCCGCGTGGAGGATTTCGCCACCGGGTTCGAATACCCCTGGGGCGCGGCCTTCCTGCCGGATGGCCGGCTGCTGGTGACGGAGCGGCCGGGCCGGATGCGGCTGGTCGGCCGGGATGGCGCCGTCTCCGCCCCGCTCCCCGGCGTGCCGGCGGTGGAGGCACGCGGGCAGGGCGGGCTGCTGGATGTCGCCGTGGCGCCGGATTTCGCCACGACGCGGGAGGTCTATCTCTGCCATTCCATCGTGGTGGATGGCGGGGCGCTGACCCGGCTGGTGCGGGCCCGGCTGCGCGCCGATGGCGGGGCGCTGGAGGGGGCGGCGCCGATCCTGGACGTGACGCCGACGCAGCCCTCCGGCCGCAACCACTTCGGCTGCCGCATCGTCTTCGGGCCGGATGGCGCCATGTATCTCTCGACCGGGGAGCGCCAGAACCAGACGCGGGCGCAGAAGGGCGACGACCTGGCCGGCAAGGTGCTGCGCCTGGCGCGCAACGGCGCGGCGCTGGCGGACAACCCCTTCGCGCGCCGCCCGGGCTGGCGGCCGGAGATCTTCACCCTGGGCCACCGCAACCCGCAGGGCCTGGCCTTCAACCCCCGGACCGGGACGTTGTGGGAGGCGGAATTCGGCCCGCGCGGCGGGGATGAGATCAACGTCCTGAGGCCCGGGGCGAATTACGGCTGGCCGGTGGTGACCCACGGCATCGACTACGATGGCAGCCGCATCGCCGAGGCGTCCTCCCGCCCCGGCATGGAGGACCCGGCGCATGTCTGGGTGCCCTCCATCAGCCCCTCCGGCATCGCCTTCTATGACGGGGACGCCTTTCCCGCCTGGCGCGGCAGCCTCTTCGTCGCCGGGCTGAACCCGCCGGTGCTGGTGCGGCTGAGCACCCAGGGCGACCGGGTGACGGGGGAGGAGCGGCTGCTGGCCGGCATGGTCCGCTTCCGCCAGGTGCGGCAGGGCCCGGACGGGCTGATCTACCTCCTGACCGACGAGGCCCGCGGCAGGGTGCTGCGACTGCGGCCGGGCTGAGGCGCAGGCGCGCCGCAGCGGCCCTGGCCTAGAGCAATATCCGATCAGGTGGAATCACCTGATCGGATTTCTTGCTCTAGAAAATACAATAACTAGAGCAGCTTATCTCCGACCTGATGGATCACGCCGTGATCCATCAGGTCGGAGGCTGCTCTAGCGGGCGATGCCGGACCCGGCTCACCTGGAAGGGGTGATCACCGCCCAATGCGTGGTGATATGGGCGCAAAGCTCCTCGCTGCCCTCGGCGCGCAGCAGGATCTCGCCATAGACCATCCGCTTGCCGCG
>NZ_JAMZIK010000196.1 GCF_024178315.1 Siccirubricoccus soli
GCGATGCCGGACCCGGCTCACCTGGAAGGGGTGATCACCGCCCAATGCGTGGTGATATGGGCGCAAAGCTCCTCGCTGCCCTCGGCGCGCAGCAGGATCTCGCCATAGACCATCCGCTTGCCGCGCTTGATGAGGCGGGCCTCCGCCAGCACCGGCACGGCGCCGGCGGGGCGGAGGAAATTCACGTTCATGGAGGAGGTGACGCTCTCGTCGCGGCCCTCCGTCAGCGACAGCAGCGCCGCCCACATCGCCACGTCCGCGAGGCCCATCAGCGCGGGGCCGGAGATGGTGTTGCCGGGCCGCAGCAGCTCCTTCCGGAAGGGCAGGCGGAGCAGCGCGGTGCCGCCCTCGGCGGCGAGCAACTCCACCCCCCAGGCGGCGGCCAGCGGCACGCCGCGGTGGATGATGGCCTGCATCTCCTGCAGGTCAGGCATGGGCGATCCCCTCCAGCACCCGGCCGATGCACGGGTTTCCGCCGATCCAGTAGCAGAGCTCGGCGGGGCGGGCGATGCGGAACAGGGCGAGGTCGCAGCGCAGCCCGGGGGCGAGCCGGCCGCGATCCCCGAGGCCAAGGGCGGCGGCGGCATTCACCGTCACGCCGCGCAGCGCCTCCGCCACCGTCAGGCGGAACAGGGTGCAGCCGAGGTTGAGCATCAGCAGCAGGGAGCGTGCGGGCGAAGAGCCGGGGTTGAGATCCGTGCTGAGCGCCATGCGCACCCCTGCCTCCCGCATCGCGGCGATGCCGGGCTTCGTGGCCTCGCGCAGGAAGTAGGTGGCGCCGGGCAGCAGCACGGCGGTGGTGCCGGCGCGGCCCATGGCGGCGAGGCCGGCGGCGTTGGCATGTTCCAGATGGTCCACCGAGAGCGCGCCGTAGCTGGCGCCGAGCGCGGCGCTGCCGACATCGCCATGCTGGTCGCCATGCAGCTTCACCGGCAGGCGGAGGCGCCTTGCGGCGTCCAGCACCAGCCGCGTCTCGGCATCGTTGAAAGCCAGCGGGTCGTGGAAGACGTCCACGGCATCGGCCAGGTGGCGCGCGGCGGGCAGGATCTCCTCCGCCACCAGCTTCGCGTAGTCCGCGCTGCGGCCCTTGTATTCCGGCGGCACGGCATGGGCGGCGAGCAGGGTGGTGACGACGGAGACCGGCCGCGCGGCGCCGAGGCGGCGGGCGGCGCGGAGCTGGCGCAGCTCCGCCTCCTGCTCCAGCCCGTAGCCGGACTTGATCTCGACGGTGGTGACACCCTCGGCCAGCAGGGCGTTGAGGCGCGGCATGGCGGTGGCGATCAGCGCGCTCTCGCTGGCGGCGCGGGTGGCGCGGACGGTGGAGAGAATGCCGCCGCCGGCGGCGAGGATGGCGGCGTAATCCTCGCCGGCCAGGCGCCGCTCGAACTCGTCCGCGCGGTCGCCGCCGAAGACGAGGTGGGTGTGGCAGTCGATGAGGCCGGGGAGGATCCAGGCGCCGTGGCAGTCGATGGTCTCGGCGGCGGGGCCCGGGAGGGCGGCGCGGGGGCCGACCCAGGCGATCTGGCCGCCCCGGGCGGCGACGGCGCCGTCCTCGATGAGGCCGAGGCCGCCATCGTTCATCGTGGCCAGGTGGGCGTTCAGCCACACGCGATCGAACATCGGGTTCTGCTCCGCAACCATATCCGCCTTGCCTCTGCTGGCCATGCTAGAGCAAATCCTGTCCGTTGCGGCGGGTGCTTCGTCGGTCGAGGCGCGCTCCCGCGTGCGCTCGACCCCGTCGAGCGCACCTCAAGCCCCGGCCATGGTCCGGTTCGCGTGTCAAGGATACGCCGGAGGTGCACCGCGCTCCGCGCGGCTGCATCCTTGACGCGCAAACCGGACCATGGCGTTCGCGAATGGTCGCCTTCGGCTGACCGGCTTGAAGCACGCAGCTCGGCAGCGAGCGGCAACGAGAGGGGAGGACCCGGCATGGCACCGCGATCGATCGAACCCTTCCTGATGTTCGAGGGGGACGCCTCGGCCGCCCTCGAATTCTACCTCTCGGTCTTTCCGGACGGGCGGATCGAGGACATCACGCGCTACGGCCCCGGCGAGCCAGGCCCGGAAGGCACGATCAAGCATGCGCGCTTCACCATCTGCGGGCAGACGGTGCGCTGCATCGACAGCCCCGTGAAGCACGGCTTCACCTTCACCCCCGCCTTCTCCTTCTTCGTCGAATGCAGCTCGGAGGACGAGGTCCGGCAGCTCAGCGAGAGGCTGAAGGCGGGCGGCCGGGAGTTCATGCCGGTGGGGAATTACGGCTTCAGCACGCTGTTCGCCTGGGTCGGCGACCGCTTCGGCGTGTCCTGGCAGCTCAACTGCGCCTGACCCCCCTACGCCATCTCCACCAGCGCGGCGAAGCGGCCGCGTTCCACCAGCGCCTTCACCGCCGCCATGTCGGGCGCCATGGCGCGGTCCGCATCCCAGGCGGCGGCGGCGGTGCGCACCAGCCCATGGGCCCGCTCCAGCACCTCGCTCGATTGCAGCGGGCGATGGAACTCGAAGCCCTGGGCGGCGCAGAGCAGCTCCACGGCGAGGATGCCGGCGAGGTTGTCCGCCATGTCGTGCAGGCGCAGCGCGGCGCCGGTGGCCATGCTGACATGGTCCTCCTGGTTCGCGCTGGTCGGCAGGCTGTCCACGCTGCGCGGCGTGGCCAGCGCCCGGTTCTCCGCGGTCAGCGCCGCGGCGGTCACCTGGGCGATCATGAAGCCGGAATTCAGCCCGCCCTCCCGCACCAGGAAGGCCGGCAGGCCGGACAGCACCGGGTCCACCAGCAGGGCGATCCGGCGCTCGCTGATGGCGCCGATCTCCGCCAGGGCCAGGGCGATGGCATCGGCGGCGAAGGCCACCGGCTCCGCATGGAAATTGCCGCCGGAGAGCACCTCTCCGCCCTCCACCACCAGCGGGTTGTCGGTGACGGCATTCGCCTCCCGCTCCAGCACCTGCGCGGCATGGCCGAGCAGGTCGAGGCAGGCGCCGGCGACCTGGGGATGGCAGCGGAGCGAATAGGGGTCCTGCACCCGCGGGTCGCCCTGCCGGTGGCTCTCGCGGATCTGGCTGCCGGCGAGCAGGGCGCGCAGCGTGGCGGCGGCGCGGATCTGGCCGGGCTGGCCGCGCAGCGCATGGATGCGCGGGTCGAAGGGCGTGTCGCTGCCGCGGGCGGCATCGACGCTCATCGCGCCGGCCAGCAGGGCGGTGCGCAGCAGATCCTCGGCGGCGAAGAGGGCGGCCAGTGCCAGGGCGGTGCTGACCTGCGTGCCGTTCAGCAGCGCCAGCCCCTCCTTCGGGCCGAGGGAGAGCGGCGCCACGCCGGCCCGGCGCAGCGCCTCGGCGCCGGGCACCACCTGTCCCTCGACGAAGGCCTCGCCCTCGCCGATCAGCACCAGGGAGAGATGGGCGAGCGGCGCCAGGTCGCCCGAGGCGCCGACCGAGCCGCGCGCCGGAATGGCGGGGGTGATGTCGGCGGCAAGCAGGGCCAGCAGCGCCTCCACCACCGCCGGCCGCACGGCGGAGGCGCCGCGGGCGAGGGAGAGCGCCTTCAGCGCCAGGACCAGCCGCACCACCGGCGCCGGCAGCAGCGGCCCGGTGCCGGCGGCATGGCTGCGCACCAGGTTGAGCTGGAGCTGGGCGAGCTGCGCCGCCGGGATGCGGGTGCCGGCCAGCTTGCCGAAGCCGGTGTTCACGCCGTAGAGCGCCTCGCCGGTCGCCATGCGGGCTTCCAGCGCCGCCGCGCTGGCTTCGACCGTGGCGCGCCAGCCTTCCGCCAGCGCCAGCGGCGTGCCCTCCATGATGGCGCGCAGCGCGGGGAGGCCCGCCGCACCGGGCGCGATCACCGCAGGATTCCCGGCAGGTCGAGGTTGTGTGCGCGGGCGCAATCCAGCGCGATGTCGTAGCCCGCATCGGCATGGCGCATGACGCCGGTGGCCGGGTCGTTCCAGAGGACGCGCTTCAGCCGCCGCGCCGCATCCGCCGTGCCGTCGCAGACGATGACCATGCCGGCATGCTGGGAGAACCCCATCCCGACGCCGCCGCCATGGTGCAGCGAGACCCAGGTGGCGCCGGAGGCGGTGTTCAGCAGCGCGTTCAGCAGCGGCCAGTCGGAGACGGCATCGGAACCGTCGCGCATCGCCTCGGTCTCCCGGTTCGGGGAGGCGACGCTGCCGCTGTCCAGATGGTCGCGGCCGATGACGATGGGGCCGATCTCGCCCTTCGCCACCATCTCGTTGAAGGCGAGGCCGAGCCGGTCCCGCTGGCCGAGGCCGACCCAGCAGATGCGCGCCGGCAGGCCCTGGAAGCTGATCCGGGCGCGCGCCATGTCCAGCCAGCGATGCAGGTGCGGGTCGTCCGGGATCAGCTCCCGCACCTTCGCATCCGTCTTGTAGATGTCCTCCGGGTCGCCGGAGAGCGCCGCCCAGCGGAAGGGGCCGATGCCGCGGCAGAAGAGCGGGCGGATATAGGCGGGGACGAAGCCGGGGAAGCCGAAGGCGTTGGCCAGCCCTTCCTCCTTCGCCATCTGGCGGATGTTGTTGCCGTAATCCAGCACCGCGGCGCCGCGCGCCTGGAAGTCCAGCATCGCCTGGACATGCGCGACCATGCTGCGCTTCGCGGCGGCGGCGACGGCGTCCGGGTCGCTCTCCCGCTTCGCCTCCCACTCCGCCAGGGTCCAGCCGGCGGGCAGGTAGCCATTGGCCGGGTCATGGGCGCTGGTCTGGTCGGTGACGATGTCCGGCGTGATGCCGCGGCGGACCAGTTCCGGGAACACCTCGGCGGCGTTGCCCAGCAGGCCGACGGAGATCGCCCGCTTCTCCGCCGTCGCGCGCCGGATGACGGCCAGCGCGCTGTCGAGGTCGTCCGCCCGCTGGTCGAGGTATTTCGTCTCCAGCCGCTTCTCGATGCGGGAGGGCTGGCATTCGACGCAGAGGATGGCGGCGCCGGCGAAGACGCCGGCCAAAGGCTGCGCCCCGCCCATGCCGCCGAGCCCGCCGGTCAGGATCCAGCGCCCGGCCAGGTTGCCGCCGAAATGCTGCCGCCCGGCCTCGGCGAAGGTCTCGTAGGTGCCCTGCACGATCCCCTGGGAGCCGATATAGATCCAGCTCCCGGCCGTCATCTGGCCGTACATCATCAGCCCCTTCCGGTCGAGCTCGGAGAAATGCTCCCAGCTCGCCCAGCGGGGGACGAGGTTGCTGTTGGCGATGAGGACGCGCGGCGCGTCCTTGTGCGTCTCGAACACGCCGACCGGCTTGCCGGATTGCACGAGGAGGGTCTGGGTCTCCTCCAGCCGGCGCAGCACGGCGCAGATGGTCTCGAAGCTCTGCCAGTCCCTCGCCGCGCGGCCGATGCCGCCATAGACGACGAGCTCGCCGGGCTTCTCGGCCACCTCATCGTCCAGGTTGTTCATCAGCATCCGGAGCGGCGCTTCCGTCGTCCAGTGGCGGGCGGTGCGGTCGAGGCCGCGCGGGGCGCGGATCGCGGGAGCGTTGCGGAAGCGGTCCTGCATGGCGGGGAGACTACCAGATGCGGTCGAAGAAGGCGGCGATCTCCGCCGCGGCGCGGTCGGGGTCCTCGCGATGGGGGAAATGCCCCAGCCCCGGCAGCACCGTCGCATCCAGATCGGTGAAGAATTCCGGCAGCCGGTCGGACCATTCCGCCTTCAGCACCGGGTCCAGCGCGCCCCAGCGCACGCAGGTCTTCACCGTGACGGGGGCGGGCAGCGGCGCCTCGCCGCGCAGCATGGCGAGGCGGGCGGCATTCTGGCTGATATACCAGTTGAAGCCGCCCTGGAGGTTGCCAGGGGCCATGAAATTGTCCACCCACGCCTCCAGCACATCGTCGAAGGCCGCCGGGTTGCCGGCCGACCAGTGGCGCAGGAAGTGCTGGAAGTAGAGGCGGCAGGCCTCGCGGGAGGACCCCACCAGGGCGGCGGCGAAGTCCTTCTGGTGGAAGAACTGGTACCAGATCTCCTTCAGGTGGTCCGGCGCGGCGCCGCGCGGGCCGATGCCGGGATAGGGGCAGTCGAAGAAGAACAGCCCGGCGCAGCGCCCCGGCGCCTCCCGCCCCATCACCTGGCCGACATAGGCGCCGACATCATGGGCGACCACGCCGGCCTTGGGCAGCCCGAGCACCTCCAGCAGCGCCAGCATGTCCGCGGCATGGACCTCCGGCCCGGCCTTGTCGGAGGGGCCGGCATCGGGCTTGTCCGTCGCGCCGAAGCCGCGGAGGTCGGGGGCGATGAGGTCGAAGCGCCCGGCGAGGCGCTGCATCACCGGCTCCCAGCTCAGCCAGAATTCCGGCCAGCCATGCAGCAGCAGCAATGGGCGTCCCGCCCCGGCGCGGGCGACATGGAAGCGCAGCCCGCGGGCGGTGACGGTCTCATGGCGGATCTCGGTCATCGGCCTGGTCCTCCCGCCGCGGATGATAGCCGGGACCGCCGCGCAGCAGCAGCCAGCAGCCCATGGCCCAGGCGGCGCCCAGGCACCAGCCGGCCAGCACGTCGCTCGGCCAGTGGACGCCGAGGAAGACCCGGCTGCCGCCGACCAGCAGCGTCACCAGCACGGCGGCGCCGAGGATGTAGCCGCGGTCCCGCCGCCGCCGCGCCGCGCCGGCCAGCAGGGCGCCGAGGGTGAGGTAGCCGATGGCCGACAGCATGGCATGGCCGGAGGGGAAGCTGGCCGTCTGCACCTCCGCCAGCCGGGCGACGAGGTCAGGCCGCGGCCGGTCGAAGCCCTGCTTCAGCAGGGTGTTCAGCAGCATCCCCCCGGGCAGGGCCAGCAGCAGCAGCCAGGCGGCGCGCCAGGCGCGGCGCAGCAGCAGGGCGCCGAGGGCGAGCAGGCCCGCCAGGCTCAGCACCGCCATGCCGCCCAGCGCCGTCAGGTCCCGCATCGCCAGGGTGAGCCAGGCGGGGCCGAGCGGCTGGCCGTCCGGCCCGCGCAGGGCGAGCAGCAGGGCGGTGTCGAAGCCGCGCGGCTCGCCTTCCACGAATTCCACCAGCAGGATGAAGCCGAGCAGCCCGCCGGCGCCGACGGCGAGCGCGGCCAGCACCGAGACCTGGGCCAGCCAGGGCTTCACCGGAATCTGCATGCGGCCCTGGCAACTCGTGACGGCCCCGGCGGTTGCCGGGGCGCAACAGCGGAAGGAGGGGGACCATCGCCACCGCCCTGCTCATCGTCAACCGCCGCGCCCGCCAGGGAGAGGCGGCGGCCGAGGCCGCGCGCGCCGCGCTGGAGGCGGCCGGGCTTGCCGTCGCGCCCTTCACCCCGCCGGAGGGGATGAGCTGCGCCGATGCCATCCGCGTCGGGCTGGCGGCGCATGCGGTGGACCGGATCGTGATCGGCGGCGGCGACGGGACGCTGAACGCCGCCATCCCGGCGCTGCTGGAGGCGGGGCTGCCCTTCGGCATCCTGCCGCTGGGCACGGCGAACGACCTGGCGCGCAGCCTCGGCATCCCCTTCGAGCTGGAGGCGGCGGCGCAGGTGGTGGCGCACGGGGCGGTGCGGCCGCTGGATATCGGGGAGGTGAACGGGCACCCCTTCTTCAACGTGGCGAGCATCGGCTTCAGCGCCGAGCTGGCGCAGGAGCTGAAGGCGGAGGCGAAGCGGCGCTTCGGCCGGCTGGGCTATGCGATCGCCGCCTTCCGCCTGCTGCGCCGGGCGCGGCCCTTCACCGCCTGGCTGACGCATGACGGGGTGCGGGAGCGGGTGAAGACGGTGCAGGTCTCGGTGGGCAACGGCAAGCACCATGGCGGCGGCATGACGGTGGCGGAGGCAGCGCGGCCGGACGACGGGGTGCTGGACGTGTACAGCCTGGAGGTGCGGCATTGGTGGCGGCTGGTGGCGCTGCTGCCCTGGCTGCGGCGCGGCACCCAGGGGCAGTGGCGGGAGGTGCGGGCCTTCCGGACCACGGCGCTGGAGCTGCGGACCCGCAGGCCCCGGCCGGTGAACACGGATGGCGAGATCACCGCCTGGACCCCGGCGCGGTTCCGGGTGCGGCCGGGGGTGTTGCGGGTGGTGGCGCCGTAAGGCCCAGCCCGGTCGGTGTCCGGGCGGCCGGCCGGTGCCGCGCGGCCGCCGCGGCGCCGCGCCGCTGGCCGGTGTGACCGGCAGCGGACTGCCATGCGCCGCGTGGTCGATCGGGTCTGGACCGTGGTGCGGTCCCGCCCCGCAGCCGCCGCGCCCCCGCTGGCGGGGGCGCGGACCGGCCGGCTGTGTCGGGCCGCGCGCCGCCTGTCGTGGCAGGCGGCAGGGGCGCCCTGACCGAAAGGTGCGGGGTTGTGCAGGGGGCGGCGGCACTTGGGCCTGCCGGGAAATGCCCGGCCTGGAAGTGCCCGGGCGCCCGCGCCGGTCCCGCAGGCAAGGCCGCATTTCCGGCATCCGGCGCATGCGCCGGCAAATTGTGGCGGCATCGGGCCACGGGCGGCCGAGGGGTGAGGACAAAGGCGCGCCGCATCCGGCCTCTGCCGGCGCGCCCGGAGCCCCTGCCGGCCGCCGCGCCTGCCGGGATCGGCATTCGCCCGGCGATTGCCGGCATCCGGCCGCGGCCGCCGGCCGGCCACCGCCGCGCCCGGGGCATGGTCCGCATCCGCCCCTCCGAGATGCCGGCATCCGGCACAGGCCCGGCCGTGTCCTCCGCGCCATGCCCGGCGACTTTTCGCACTGCCGTCATGGGAGGGTCTGCCACAGGCTTGCCTTGTTTGCCCCAATTTGGACACAATATCTATGCGTGACGATATGGTTCGGTGGCAGGGCATGGCAGTATCGAGGTCTGGGGTGGGTGCGGATGGTGCTGCTGCCGAAACCACCGCCGGCGTGCTGCCGCGCTATCTCCTGCTCTACGGGCTGATCTTCGCCGCCTATGGCGTCGAGGGACCCTTCCTGCCCGCCCTGCTCGCCGAGCGTGGCCTCTCCGCCACCGCCATCGGCCTGCTGCTGGCGGCGGGCACGGCGGCGCGGCTGGTCTCGGCGCCCGCGGTGGCGCTCGCGGCCGACCGGTTCGGCGCGCCCAGGCTGCTGCTGGCCGGCGCCCTGCTGGCCAGCGCCCTGTTCGGCTGCGGCTTCGCCCTGGCCGGCAGCCTGGTCGGGCTGCTGCTCGTCTCCCTGCTGGTCTCGCTGGCCCTGGCGCCGGTGAACCCGCTGGCCGATGCGCTGACGAGCAGCGCGGCGGAGCGGGGCGGCGGCTTCCGCTACGGCGTGGTGCGCGGGGCCGGCTCCGCGGCCTTCGTGGCGGGGACCACGCTGGCCGGGCCGGTGGTGGCGGGCAGCGGGCTGGAGGCGGTGGTGTGGTTGAACGCCGCGCTGCTGGCGGCCGCGGCCGTGATGGTGCTCGCCCTGCCGGTCGCGCCCGCGCGGCCCCGGCCGGTGGCGCCGCGGGCGGCCGAGCCGGGCGCGATGCGGCAGCTCCTCGGCCTGGTAGAGTTCCGCCGGTTGCTGCTGGTGACCGGGCTGGTCCAGGGCAGCCACGCCCTCTACGGCGCCTTCGCCACGCTGCGCTGGCAGGCCGCCGGCATCGGGCCGGAGGTGATCGGCGCCCTTTGGGCGGTGGCCGTCGCCTCCGAGGTCGCGGTCTTCCTGCTGCTCGGCCCCTGGCTGCTGGCGCGGCTGGGGCCGGCGCGGCTGGCGGCGCTGGCGGCGGCGGCCGGGGTGCTGCGCTGGGCGGCGATGGCGATGACCGCCGACCCGGCCACGCAATTCCTGCTGCAGCCGCTGCACGGGCTGACCTTCGCCGCGCTGCACCTCGCCACCATGCGGCTGCTGGCGGAGCGGGTGCCGCCGCGCCTCGCCGCCAGCGCCTTCGGCCTGCAGGCGACGCTCGGGCCCGGTTTGGCCGGCGCGCTGCTGACGCTGGCGGCGGGGCCGCTCTACGGGGCCTTCGGCGCGGGCGGCTTCTGGGCCATGGCGCTGCTCTGCGTCGGCGCGGTGCCGCTGGCCCTGCGCCTCGGCGGGCCCGGGGAGCGGCCGAGCCTGCCGGCCGTGCTGCTGCTGCCGCGGGCGGCGCCCCCGGCCGCCTGAGCCCGGCCTCGTCCCAGCGGTGCCGGGATGCCGGCGCCACGGCCGAGGGGCGGTGGCGCCTGGGCCTGGACCTTCCCATGAGTCGGATCCGCTCGATCCCGGAGCCTCGCCCGGCCTTTCGCGGCTGAGTCGGGGGGGCGGCAGATCTTGACTGCCGCGCTCATGCCGGGGCATCGGCGTCAGGCCAAGGCCGCCATGCCGCCCGCGGCCCATGCCGCGCCGCCACGGGCTGCGGCGGCAACCCGCCCGGCGACCGGGGTGCAGGGGCGATCACGAGCGGCGGCCATTCTATTACCCTGCTGCGCCGCCTCCCCTATCCTGCCGCCATGCCGGAATTCCATGCCGCCCGCGCCCTCCTCCCCAGCGGCTGGGCCGAGGATGTCCGCATCGCGGTAAGCGCCGCGGGCGACATCGCCGCCGTCACCCCCGGCCAGCCCGCCGGCGGCCATCCCCGGCTGCCCGGGGTGGTGCTGCCCGGCCTGCCCAACCTGCACAGCCACGCCTTCCAGCGCGCCATGGCCGGCGCCACGGAGCGGCGCGGGGCGGAGGGCCAGGACAGTTTCTGGAGCTGGCGGGAGACGATGTACCGCTTCCTCGGACGGCTGGGGCCGGAGGAGGCGGAGGCGATCGCCGCCCAGCTCCAGTTGGAGTTGCTGGAATGGGGGTTCACCAGCCTCGCCGAATTCCACTACCTGCATCACCAGCCGGACGGCACGCCCTATGCGGAGCCGGCGGAGATGGTGCTGCGCAACCTGGCGGCGGCGCGGCGCACCGGCATGGGTCTTACCCTGCTGCCGGTGCTCTACCGCCATGGCGGCATCTTCGGCCTGCCGCCGGCGCCGGGGCAGCGCCGCTTCCTGAACGAGCTGGAGGCCTGGCAGCGCATCCTCGCCGCCTGCCGCGCGGCGGTGGCGGGCGACCCCCAGGCCGCCGCCGGCATGGCGCCGCACAGCCTGCGCGCGGTGACGCCGGAGATGCTGCGCGCCGTCGCGGCGGAGCCCGGCCCGCTGCACATCCACATCGCCGAGCAGCCGCGGGAGGTGGCGGAATGTCTGGCCGCCACCGGGGCGCGGCCGGTGCAGTGGCTGCTGGACAACCTGCCGGTGGATGCCCGCTGGTGCCTGGTGCATGCCACCCACATGACGCCGGAGGAGACCGCGGCGATGGCCCGCAGCGGCGCCGTCGCCGGGCTCTGCCCCTCCACCGAGGCCTCGCTGGGCGACGGGCTGTTCCCGCTGCCGGAGTATCTCGCCGCGGGCGGGCGGTTCGGGGTGGGGACGGACAGCCATGTCGGCATCTCCGCCCGGGACGAGCTGCGGCTGCTGGAGACCGGGCAGCGGCTGCAGCGCCAGGCCCGCGCCATCGCCGCCAGCGAGGCCCTGCCGCATCCCGGCCGCTTCCTGCTGGAGGGCGCGCTGGCCGGCGGCGCGCAGGCGCTCGGCCGGCCGGTCGGGGCCATCGCGCCGGGGCGGCGCTGCGACCTGGTGGAGCTCGACCCGGAGCATCCGACGCTGCTGGGGCTGGAGGGCGACGCGCTGCTGGATGGCTGGGTGTTCTCCGGCCAGGACAACCCGGTCCGCACCGTCATCGTGGGCGGCAAGCGGGTGGTGGAGGCGGGCCGGCATCTGGCGCGGCGCGAGGTGTTCGGGGAGTATCGGCGCGCCATGCGGAGAATGCTGGGATGAGCCAGGGCGTGCTGGGCGGGAAGGTGGCGGTGGTGACAGGCGGCAGCCGCGGCATCGGCCGGGCCAGCGCCCTGGCCTTCGCCGAGGCGGGGGCCGATGTCGCGATCTGCCACCTCGGCGACGCGGAGAATGCGGCGACGCTGGTGCAGGCGGTGGCGGCCCGCGGCCGCCGCGCCTTCGCGCAGGAGGTGGAGGTGGCGAGCCCGGCCGCGACGCGGGCCTTCGCCGCGGCGGCGGAGGCGGCGCTCGGCCCCTGCGACATCCTGCTGAACAATGCCGGGATCAATATCCGCGGGCCCTTCGAGAGCTTCACCGAGGAAAGCTACGACCGCGTCATCGACGTGCATCTGAAGGGCATGTTCTTCATGGCCCAGGCGGTCTATGGCGGCATGGTGGCGCGGGGCTTCGGGCGGATCATCAACATCGCCTCGCAGCTTGCGCTGAAGGGCGGGCCGAATGCGGCGCCCTATTGCGCGGCGAAGGCGGGGATCATCGGCTTCACCCGCGCCCTGGCCTTCGAGGCCGCGCCGCGCGGCGTGCTGGTGAACGCCATCGCGCCCGGCCCGATCGACACCGATCTCAACCGCGACCAGGTGGAGTGGCGGCAGCGCATCACCGCGACGCTGCCGATGGGGCGGCTGGGGAAGGTGGAGGAGATCGCGGCGACGGCGCTGCTGCTGGCCGGGCCGGGCGGCGATTACTATTGCGGCGCGACGCTCTCCCCGAATGGCGGCGACGTGATGTACTGACGGCCATTCCCCGGAAGGTGCGGGGCGCGATATGCCCCGGCAAGGCCGGCGTCAGAACCGGTAGCGGATGGAGGCGCCGAGGATCAGCGGGTCCAGCTCCACCCGCGCATTCACCGCGCCGCTGTTCACGCTGGCGGTGGGGCGAAGGAAGATCTTCTTCACGTCGATATTCGCCAGCCAGTTCGGCGCGATCTCGTAGTCCAGCCCGACCACCAGGGCGAAGCCCGGCGCGCTGTCCACCCGCACCCGGTTCACGATGGCGTCGCGGTGGCCGCCATAGCCGTAGAACCAGGTGTAGTTCAGGCCGGCGCCGAGATAGGGGCTGAAGCGCGCATTCGGAAAGGGGTGATACTGCATGGTCAGGGTGGGCGGCAGCGCCCAGACATGGCCGAGCGAGAGCGGCCGCCCGGCCGCCGAGCCGCGCGCCTGGATGTCGTGCTGGGTAGTGGCGGCGATCAGGTTGAAGGCGATGTTCGGGGTGGCGAAATAGGTGACGTCGAACTGCGGGCTGGCGCCGTTCGAGGCGTGGACCTTGCCGCCGATGGGGCTGACATCGCCGCCGCCATTGCCCGGCAGCACGCCGATGGCGCCGAAGCCGATGACGACATCGCCCGCCCGCTTGCCCCGCACCCCGTCCTCGGCCATGGCCGCGCCGGCGAGGGCGGCGGCGATCGCCGCGCCGCCCAGCATGCTCCTGATCATCCTGCTCATCATGTCCGCATCCGTCCGGCGGCCCGAAAGGGGGGCGGCCGGCGCTGTTGGTGGCCCCCCGCCCCACCGGCGGCGGGGGAGGGGGCCAGGCGGCGCCACGCGCCGTCGGGATGCGGTCTAGGCGGTTCGGTGCGATGCCGCCTTGATCGGGGTCAAGTTTCTTCTGAAACCAATTCGGCGAGCGAGCGGTCCGCCTTTTTCTTCTTCTTCTCCGCCGCCTTGCCGGTCGGCAGGCCGGCGGCGGCCAGCGCCTCCAGCCTTGCCGGCAGGGCGGCGCGGATCGCCGGGCGGCGGTCCTTCTCCTTCTTCCAGTGCTTCTTGTCCTTGCGGGTCATGCCGCAGCCCTGGCACCAGCCGGTGGCCTCGTCATAGCGGCAGATATCGATGCAGGGGCTCGCCATGCCGGCCATATGGGGTGGCGGGCCAGGGAAGCGAGGGCGGCTTGCCTGGCCGGGCCGGGGACGATAAGCGCGGGGCCCTGGCTCCGCCGCCTCTTCCGGGGGGAAGATGCGGCCCTGGTGTTGACCGCATTTCCGAGTCGTGGGGCCTTGCCGCCCGGCCTGAAAATGCTTTGCGGGAGGCGACGAGTCCCATGGCCACCGACCTCGAGATCGCGCGCGCCGCGACCCTGCTGCCGATCGGCGAGATCGCCGCCCGCGCCGGCATCCCGGACGATGCGCTGATCCCCTACGGCAAGACCAAGGCGAAGATCGACCTCGGCTTCGCCGTGGCGGGCGGGGCGAAGCGCGGCAAGCTGGTGCTGGTGACCGGCATCAGCCCGACCCCGGCGGGCGAGGGCAAGACCACCACCACCATCGGCCTCGGCGATGCGCTGAACGCGCTGGGCACGCGGACGATGATCTGCCTGCGCGAGCCCTCGCTCGGCCCCTGCTTCGGGGTGAAGGGCGGGGCGACGGGCGGCGGCCGCGCGCAGGTGGCGCCGATGGAGGACATCAACCTCCATTTCACCGGCGATTTCCACGCCATCACCAGCGCCAACAACCTCGCCGCCGCGATGCTCGACAACCACCTCTACTGGGGGAACGAGCTCGGCATCGATCCGCGCCGCGTGACCTGGCGGCGGGCGATGGACATGAACGACCGCAACCTGCGCAACATGGTGCTCGGCCTCGGCGGCGCGGCGCAGGGCGTGCCGCGGGAGGACGGGTTCGACATCACCGTCGCCTCCGAGGTGATGGCGGTGTTCTGCCTGGCGAAGGATCTGCCGGACCTGCAGGCGCGGCTCGGGCGGATGATTCTGGCGACGACACGGGACGGGCGCAGCGTCACCGCCGCCGACATCAAGGCGGATGGCGCCATGGCGGCGCTGCTGCGCGATGCGCTGGCGCCGAACCTGGTGCAGACGCTGGAAGGCTCGCCTGCCCTGGTGCATGGCGGGCCCTTCGCCAATATCGCGCATGGCTGCAACAGCGTGGTCGCCACGCGGCTCGGCCTTTCTCTCGCGGATGTGGTGGTGACGGAGGCGGGGTTCGGCGCCGATCTGGGCGCCGAGAAATTCCTCGACATCAAGTGCCGCAGCGCGGGGCTGGCGCCGGATGCCTGCGTCATCGTCGCCACCATCCGCGCACTGAAGATGCATGGCGGCGTGGCGAAGGCGGATCTCGGCCGGGAGGATGTGGCGGCGCTGAAGGCCGGCATGGTGAACCTCGTCCGGCATGTCGAGAATATGGGGAAGTTCGGCCTGCCCGTGGTGGTGGCGCTGAACGCCTTCACCACCGACACGCCGGCCGAGGTGGCGGTGGTGCAGCAGGCCATGGCGGCGCTGGGTGCGGAGGCGGTGCTCTGCACGCATTGGGCGGATGGCGCGGCGGGCGCGGCGGAACTGGCGCGCGCGGTGCAGCGGCGGCTGGCGGCGGGCGAGGCGCGCTTCCACCCGCTCTACGACATCCGCCTGCCGCTTGCCGAAAAACTCGATGTCATCGCGCGGGAGATCTACCACGCGGCGGAGGTGCAGATGCCGCCCGCCGTCGCGGCGCGGCTGCAGCGCTTCGAGGAGCAGGGCTTCCGCGAGGTGCCGGTCTGCGTGGCGAAGACGCAGTACAGCTTCAGCGCCGATGCGACGAAGCTCGGCGCGCCGTCCGGCCATGTGCTGCCGGTGCGCGAGGTGCGGCTTTCCGCCGGCGCCGGCTTCGTCGTCGCGGTGTGCGGCGAGATCATGACCATGCCGGGCCTGCCGCGGCGGCCGGCGGCGGAGGGCATCGGCCTCGATGCCGAGGGGCGGATCGACGGGTTGTTCTGATTCGCCACGGAGGTCCGGGCGCCGGAGTCGCTGCATCGCCGATCGCTTGGCGAGGCGCGATGCGGCGCTGCCCGGCATGTCGGGCGATCGTCCAGCGGTTGCGATGCGTTGCGGTCTGGCGTCGTTTGACGTGCGTGTGAAAGCATTGCGTGACATGGCGTTCAGCAATTCTCGCGAAGCGCGATGAGGCTGCGGCCATCCCACGCAAGCGTGCAGCGGGAACGGCGTCGTTACACGCAAGGGTGTCTCAGTCGGCGCCGCATGGCGGCGGGCTTTCGGATAGTGTCGCGCCGCACGCGATGGGGCGTGCGCCGGGGGGCATTGCCGAGACGGATGGTGGAGGATGAGGCGCCCGAAGCGGACGCCTTTGCGGCGGCAGTCGCGGCGGAGATACCAAGGCTCCGCCGCTTTGCGCGCGTATTGGTGCGGCAACCGGACCTGGCGGACGACCTGGTGCAGGAAACCCTGCTGCGGGCGATCGCGGCACGCGAGCAATTCCAGGAGGGCACGAACCTGCGGGCCTGGCTGTTCACCATCCTGCGCCATGCGCGGGCGGGTGCGCTGCGGCGCGCGGCGCGCAGCCCGATGGTGCATCCGGACACGCTGCCGGATGCGCCGGTCTCCGGCGGGCAGGAGGAGCGGCAGGCGATGCGCGACGTCGCGGCCGCCTTCGACCTGCTCTCGCCGCTGCACCGGGAGGCGCTGTGGGTGGTGGTGGTGGAAGGGCTCGACTACGCCGACGCCGCAAGAGTGCTGGGCGTGCCGCCGGGCACGCTGCGCTCGCGGCTGTCCCGCGCGCGGGAGCAGTTGCGGCGGGCGCTGGGGCTGGACCCGGGGGAGCCGGGCCGGGAGGTGTGAGCAGGGGAAGAGGGTGGCGCGGGCGCCACGGTGGGCGCGGATCCTGCCGGTGGCGAAGCTGCGGGATAGCCGGGCATGCGGGTGGCGCGGGCCGGCGGGTGCGTTGCGCGAGGTCGGCCGGGTGCCGCCCGGCAAGGGCGGGGCCTAGGATGCGCGGGCGAAGCCCGCGGCGAAGGTCAGGCCGATATTGGTGATGAGGCAGGGTCCAGGATGTGCGGGCGAAGCGGGCCCGGCGGCCGGGCTCAGCGCCGGGGCGCGGCCGGCCGCAACAGGCGCAGCATGGCGGCGGGGGGTGGTTCCGCCAGGATCTCGCCATACAGCGCCGCGAGCTTGCGCCCGACCCAGGCATCGAAGGCGGCATCCCCGGTGGGCGGCAGGTTGGGCTCCGGGCAATCCCCGGCGGGGCCTGGGGGCAGGAGACCGGGCGAGGCAGGCCTAGTTGCCTCGGCGCCGCTGGGGCCGGTCTCGCGTGGCTCGGGCGGGCTGGGCATACGGGACCGGGAGTGCTTTCGGGGGAAGTCAACCTGAAGTATGGGGTTCGCTGCGGGACTGCAAGCACGGAAATGTGATGTTATGTTAGGTGATCGCAATCCCGGGGCCGCTGGCCGGTTGCCTGGCCCGGATGCCCTCGCCAGAGTGGCCGGCATGGCGGCAAGGACGGCAGGCGAGCTGTTGCGGGAAGGCGCGGCCCGGCATGGGCGGGGCGAGCTGGCGGCGGCGGAGGCGCTGTACCGCCAGGTGCTGGCCCGCGATCCCGGGGAGCCGAATGCGCACAACCTGCTGGGCGTGCTGGCGCGGCAGCGCGGCGCGCCGGAGCTGGCGCTGCGCCACACCGCCCAGGCCCTGGCACGGGCGCCGGAGGCGCCGGTCTTCCTGGCCAATCATGGCGCGGCGCTGGCGGAGGCCGGGCGGCTGGCCGAGGCGGTGCGGCATCTGCGGGCGGCGCTGGCGCGGCGGCCGGCGGATGTGGTGAGCCTGCGCAACCTCGGCCAGGCGCTCTGCGCGCTGGGGGATGCGAAGGCGGCGGTGGCGCCGCTGGAGGAGGCGGTGCGGCTGGCCCCCGGGGAGGCGGCGCCCTGGCTGGCCCTGGCGCATGCGCGGCGGGAGCTGGGGGAGG
>NZ_JAMZIK010000197.1 GCF_024178315.1 Siccirubricoccus soli
GCCCATTCGGCCTCGGTCAGCGGGGCCCAGGGGCGGGGCGGCGTCAGGCAGAGGATGGGGTCCAGCGCCAGGCGGCGGAGCAGGAAGGCCTTCGGCAGCTCGGCGGGAAGGAAGGCGGGAGGGGACATGGGGCAGGGTCCGAGGAAGGCCGTACCGGAACACGAATAGAACATTCCGTCATTGCGCCACAAGCACGAAATTGGCACCGGGCCGGCAGGCAGTTTCCCGGGCAGCGGCTCGGGCCGGGCTGAGCGGCAAGGCAGGCGGGAGGGGGAGCCGGGCGGCCTCTCCGCCGGAGCCCCGGCGGGCGGGAGACGCAGCGGATGGAGGCCGGCACCGGCCGCGGCCGGCAGGGCGGCGGTGACGGGCCTGGCGCGGCGCCGGCCGAGGCTGGCGAGGCTGCTCAGAGGTCGGGGGCGAGGTGGAATTTTGCCCAGCGGAACGCTCTCCTGACGAAGTAGAGGACAACGAAGACCAGGAAGAGCAGGAGCGCCGCGACAACCAGGATCTCCAGGCTCTCTGTCAGATCCCGGTTCACGTCGAAGCTGGCGAAGGTCGGGGCCTGATCCACCGGCATGAACATTCCCCCCTTTCCTGATGACGTGTTGCGCAGAAGCGGGCTTCGGGCTGCGCCGCGGCCATGGCGTTGCAGGACGCATGGCGGGCCCCACCCCTGGCAGCACGGGGTGCACGGCCTCGTTACACGCGATCCCCCCGGCGCGGCGCACACAGGCGCGTGAGACCGGGAGGGGACGGGCTGCAGCGGGGCGGCCGGGCGCTGCGGCCAGGGTGCGGCGAGCCGGTGCCGCGGTGTGCTAGCCTGCGCGCGGCCGGATATGGCGGCATGCCTGGACAGGCGGCGTTCAGGCCCCGCGCCCGATGCCGGCCTGGCAGGTGGGGGACAGGAGCATGATGCTGGAGGCGCGCTGGGTGAGCATCTCCGTGGAACGGCCATGGCGAGAGCTCTACGACGCCATCTGGCGGCCGGACTTCTTCCCGCGATGGGCGTCCGGGCTGAGCGCCTCGGCCATGGAGCGGGATGGCGCGTGGTGGAAGGCCCGGGGGCCGGAGGGGCCCATCCGGATCCGCTTCACCGACCACAACCCCTATGGCGTGATGGACCATGAGGTCGATCCGGGCAGCGGCCCGGCCATTCATGTGCCCATGCGCGTCATCCCGAACGGCGCGGGCGCCGAGGTGGTGCTGACCCTGTTCCGGCAGCCGGGGATGCCGGAGGAGAGGTTCCTGGCGGATGCCGAATGGGTGCGGCGCGACCTGCTGGCACTGAAATCGCTGGTCAGCGGGTGACGAGGCCGCGCGGCAGCGGGATGGCCCGGAGGCAGTAGGCGGCCCTGGGGCCGTCCCACAGCGCGCGGCCGGCCAGCTCGATGCCCGGGAGCTGGCGCAGCAATTCCGGGTCGGCCGGCCCGGGGCGAGGGCATGTCGGTGCCGAAGAGCAGGGCCATGGGATCGCCCTCATCCCCATCGCCGGTCCGCCACCGCGGCGACCTCCCCGAAATCGGCGCCGCCACGGGGGAGGTAGGCGAGCGGCCAGGTGCCGAAGGCGTCGTGCAACTCGTCCGCGAACAGGCCGGTCATGCGCCCTCTCCGGCATGTGCAGCCGGTGCAGCCTGGCCCGATCGGGCAGGGCTGGGTCGGGATTCCGGCAGGCGGCGGCGGCCCGATCCCGGCCGCCCGCGGGCCGGCGGATGGCCGTCACGGGCTCGGGCGCGGGCGGGAAAAGCTTTGTGCCGCCGCTCCGGCGCCGCGCATGCTGCCCCTGCCGCGGGCGGCATGCCGGCGGCCAAATCGACAGGGAGCGAACGTCATGCAACGTCGCAGCATCCTGGGGGCCGCCGCCGCGGCCGCCCCGGCGGCACTTGCCGTGCCCGCGCTGGCCCAGACCCAGAACCCCGAGCTTCGCTGGCGCTGCGCCAGCAGCTTCCCGAAGAACCTGGATATCCTCTACGGCGGCTCCGAATACCTGGCGCGCCGCGTCGCCCAGATGACGGAGAACAAATTCCAGATCCGCACCTTCGCCGCGGGCGAGATCGTGCCGGCCCTGCAGGTGCTGGATGCGCTGCAGACCGGCACCATCGAATGCGGCCAGACCGCCAGCCTCTACTATGTCGGCAAGGACCCGACCTTCGCCGCCTTCACCGCCATCCCCTTCGGAATGAACATGCGGCAGATGAGCGCCTGGCTGCGCCATGGCGGGGGCAACGAGATCGCCGCCGAACTCTACCGCGACTACAACGTCATCGGCATTCCCTTCGGCGACACGGGAGTGCAGATGGGCGGCTGGTTCCGCAAGGAGATCCGCAGCCTCGAAGACCTGAACGGCCTGAAATTCCGCATCTCCGGCTTCGCCGGGCACCTCTTCGCCAAGCTGGGCGCCGCGCCCACCCAGATCGCCGGGCCGGACATCTACCCCTCGCTGGAGCGCGGGACGATCGACGCCGCGGAGTGGATCGGCCCCTATGACGACGAGAAGCTCGGCTTCGCGCGGATCGCCCGATACTACTACGCGCCGGGCTTCTGGGAGGGCTCCTCCCGCGGTGTCTTCATGGTGAACCAGCGCGCCTGGGACGGCCTGCCCGACCACTACAAGGCCATCCTGGAGGTCGCCTGCGGCGAGGCCACGCAGGAGATGATGGCCCGCTACGACGAGGGGAACCCGAAGGCACTGCGCCGGCTGGTGGCCGGCGGCGCGCTGCTGCGCGGCTGGCCGCGCGAGATCCTGCAGGCGGCCTGGCGCGCCACCGGCGAGCTCTACGAGGAGACCGCGGCGCAGAACCCGCGCTTCCGCAAGATGTGGGCGAGCTACAAGGCGTTCCGGGACGACCAGTTCCAGTGGTTCCGGGTGGCCGAGAACAGCTACGAGAATTTCGCCTTCGCGGCGGCGGCGGCGCCGCGGTGAGGGTGGGGCAGGCGGCGACCGGGGCGCGGCCCCCGCGCCCCCCTGCCCGGCCGGCCGCGCAGGTCCCCTTCGGTTGAGGCACGAACATCTCCAGGGCAGCGGCGTTAGAGCAGATCGCCGGAGGGCGGGAGCGCCCGAAGGTGTGAATCTGCTCTGCAAACAAAGGCGTAGAGCGCTTTCGGTGAACGCATGTGAACCGAAGGCGATCTAGCGGTCCAGCACTCTGGGGAAGCCCGTATGGCGCAGCAATGGCCCGATCGCCTTTGGCTGGTACGGCATGGTGAGAGCAGCGGCAATGTCGCGCGCGATGCCGCCCATGCCGCAGGCCTCACGCATATCGAGACCGGCGGGCGGGACGTGGACGTGCCGCTCAGCCCCCTGGGCGAGCGGCAATCGCGGGCGCTCGGCAGCTGGTTCGCCGCCATGCCCGCGGAGCAGCGCCCCAATGTGGTGCTGACCTCGCCCTATCGCCGCGCCCGGCAGACCGCTGCCCTCATCCACGCCTGCGGCGGGGTGGTCGCGGAGCCGCCCGACTTCATCCTGGACGAGCGGCTGCGCGAAAAGGAGTTCGGCATCCTCGACCGGCTGACCCGGCACGGCATCGAACGGCTCCACCCCGACCAGGCCGAGTTCCGCCGCATCCTCGGGAAATTCTACCACCGCCCCCCGGGCGGCGAGAGCTGGTGCGACGTCATCCTGCGGCTGCGCAGCGCATTGGACAGCGTCTCCCTGCATCATGGCGGCGCCCGAGTCCTGGTGGTGGCGCATCAGGTGGTGGTGCTCTGCGCCCGCTACCTGATCGAGAGGATGACGGAGGAACAGATCCTGGCCATCGACGCCGAGGGCGATGTCGCCAATTGCAGCGTGACCGAATACCTGTTCGACCCGGATTACGGCCGCAGCGGCGGCCTGGTGCTGAAGGCCTACAACCAGGTCGCGCCCTTGCAGCAGCAGGGTGCGCCGGTGACGGCAGAGGCGGATGCGCCGGCAGGTGCGCGATGAGCGGCGCCGCGACGCCGGTCACCGCGGAGCTGCTCCGCACCATGCCCCTCCCGCGGCATCGGGAGGGCGAGGACAAGGACCAGCGCGGCCGCGTCCTGGTGATCGGCGGCAGCGTGGAGGTCCCGGGTGGCGCCCTGCTGGCCGGCGTCGCCGCCCTGCGGGCCGGTGCCGGCAAGCTGCAGATCGCCACCTGCCGCAGCACGGCGCCGCAGCTTGCCGTGGCGGTTCCCGAAGCCAGGGTCCTCCGCCTGGAGGAGACGCCGCCGGGCGGCATCTCCCCCGCCGAGGCACCGCGCCTTGCGGAGGCCGCCGACCGGTGCGACGCGGTGCTGATCGGCCCCGGCATGATGGATGGCGAGGCGGCCGCCGCGCTGACCGCCGGGGTGCTGGAGCGGGCCGAACCGGCCCGGGGCGGGTTCGTCCTCGATGCCATGGCCCTGCACCGGCTCGGCGCCTGCCGCGAGGTTCTGCGAAACCATGCGGGCCGCATCGTGCTGACGCCGCATGCCGGCGAGATGGCGGCCCTGCTCGGCATCGGGCGGGACACGGTGCTGGGGGATCCGCTTGCGGCCGCGCGGCAGGCGGCTGCGGCCCTGCAGGCCATCGTGGCCATGAAGGGCGGCTGCACCTTCGTCGTGACGCCGCAGGGCCGCGCCTGGCTCTATGACGGGGGCAATGTCGGGCTTGCCACCTCCGGCTCGGGCGACACCCTGGCCGGCGTCATCGCCGGCCTGCTGGCGCGCGGCGCCTCGCCCGTGGAGGCCGCAATCTGGGGCGTGTACCTGCATGGCGAAGCCGGGGTGAGGCTCGCGCGGAAACGCGGGCCCGTCGGCTTCCTCGCCCGCGAATTGCTGGCGGAGATCCCGGCCATCATGGCGGCAACCGCCTGCGGGTAGAGGCCGCGGCGCCGCCTGGGCGAGCCCGCGACACCCGCCCTTGCCGCGCAAGCCCCTCAGCCAAGCAGCTGCTCGAGCTTCACCGGCAGGTCGCGCACCCGGATGCCGGTGGCATGGTACACCGCGTTCATGATGGCCGCCGCGGTGCCGGCAAGGCCGATCTCGCCCACCCCGCGCGCGCCGAGCGCATTGAGATGGGTGTCCGGATACTCGATGAAATGCACCTCCATCGCCGGCGCGTCGGCATTGGTGGCGACGACGTAGTCGGCGAGGCTGGCATTCACCGGCGCGCCGCTGCGCGGGTCGTAATCCGTCTCCTCGAACAGCGCCATGCCGACGCCCATGACGATGGAGCCCTCGATCTGGTTGCGGGCGGCAAGCGGGTTGAGAATGCGGCCGGCATCGATCACCGAGACGACGCGCGAGACCCGCAGCCGGGCGAGTTCCGGCTGCCAGGTGACCTCGACGAAATGCGCGCCGAAGGAGTGCTTCGAATGCGTCGGCTTCTCCTTCGGCGGGAAGGTGCCCTCGGCGCGGCCGAGGCCGCTGACCGCCTCCTGGCCCAGCGCCCGCAGCAGCTGGTCGAAGGGAACGGCCTGGCGGTTGCCCTCGGCGGCAGCCACCCTGCCCTCGGCGAAGCGCAGCGCCCCGGCTTTCGCGCCGGCGAAGGGGGCGGCCGGGTTGCCGGCGGCGAGCGCGACCAGCGCCTCCCCGGCGCGGGTGATCGCCGCCTGGATCGGCGCCACGAGGGAGGCGCTCATCATCGAGCCGCCGGAGACCGGCCCCGCGGGAAGGCTGGTGTCGCCCAGCGCGACCTCCACGCGGGAGAGCGGGATCGCCAGCGCCTCGGCGACCATCTGCGCCATGATCGTATAGGTGCCGGTGCCGATGTCCTGCACCGCCGCCGCGACGCGCGCCGTGCCATCGGCGCGCAGCTCGACCCTGGCGCTGCAGGGAAAGCGCTCGGCGAGCCAGGAGCAGGCGGCCATGCCCCAGCCAAGGGTCAGGCCGTCCCGCGCCATGCTGCCGATGCGCCGGTCGCGCCGGGCCCAGCCGAAGCGCTCGGCGCCGAGCGTCAGGCATTCCTGGAAATGCCGGGATGAGAAGGGCAGGCCGAGGCCCTGGTCGAGCGGCGGCTCGTTCTTCAGGCGCAGCGCGACCGGGTCCATGTCGAGCGCGATGGCGAGCTCGTCCATCGCCGATTCCAGCGCATAGAGGCCGGGCACCGCGCCGGGGCCGCGCATGGAGGTGGGCGTGCCGATGCTGCGCTTCGCCAAGCCGCTCGCCACCCGCAGATTGGGCGTCGCGTACATGTGCGGCGTCGCCTCGCCGCAATTCTCCTCGTAGTCGTCGAGCAGCGAGGTGGCGTTGACGTAGTCGTGCCGCAGGCTGGTCAGCCGCCCGTCGCGCTCGGCGCCGAGGCGGATGCGCTGGGTGATCGCCGGCCGCTGGCCGACGGCGTGGAACATCATCGGGCGGCTCAGCACCAGCTTCACCGGCCGGCCGAGCTGCCGCGAAGCGGCCGCGGCGAGCGGCGAATGCGTCCAGGGGAACAGCTTGCCGCCGAAGCCGGAGCCGAGGTAGCGGCTGATGACCTGCACCTTCTCGCGCGGGATGCCGAACATGGCAGCGAGGACGTTGCGGTGGTTCACCACGCCCTGGGTCGCCTCGTGCACCGTCAGGCTGTCGCCCTCCCAGGCGGCGATGGTGGCGTGCAGCTCGATCGGGTTGTGGGTCTCCGTCGCCATGCCGTAGCGCTGGTCCACCGTCACGGGGGCGGCGGCGAAGGCGGCATCGGGATCGCCGCGCTCGCTCTTCACCGTCATCTCTCCGGCCGTCAGCGCCGGATCGACCTCCGGCGCCTCGGCCCGGTAGGTGACGCGCACCGCATCGGCGGCGGCCTTGGCCTGCTCCAGCGTGTCGGCGACGGCCAGGGCGACATACTGGCCGTAATAGCGCACCGTGTCGTCGTCGAAGGGCGGGCGCCGCTCATCGACATAGACCGTGCCTTCGAGGTCGGCGACGCTGGCGAAGTCGGGCTTCGCCGCCGCCAGGGCCGGGAAGCTGCCGCGCCTGAGCACGGCCCGCACCCCCGGCATCTGCTCGGCGACCCGGGCATCGATGGCGGCGATTGTGCCCTTGGCGATGGTGGCGCCGACGGGCACGGCGTAGAGCATGCCGGGCAAATGGTGGTCGGCGGCGTAGTGCGCGGCGCCGGTGACCTTCAACCTGCCCTCGATGCGCGGCTGCGGATGGCCGATGATGCGCATCGGTGGGGCCTCGGCGGTGGCGGACATGGTCGGGCTCCGATGCCTGAGAGCAATATCCAGGGCAGCTTATCTCCGGCCCGCTGGATCACGCCGTGATCCAGCGGGCCGGAGGCTGCTCTAGGCGGTGACCTGGGTCAGCGCATGCACGAGGCAGCGCCGGGCGAGCTCGAGCTTGAAGCCGTTCTGGCGTTGCGGCCTGGCGCCGGCGAGGGCGAGGTCCGCGGCGCGCCGGAACAGCGCGGCATCCGGCGCCTGGCCGGCGAGGATCGCCTCCGCCGCGGGGATGCGCCAGGGCTTCGTGCCCACCCCGCCGAGCGCGAAGCGGGCCGTGACGATCCGCCCCTCCGCCATGGTCGCGGAGACCGCGGCCGAGACCAGCGCGAATTCATAGGAGACGCGGTCGCGCAGCTTGAGGTAGCAGCTCCGCGCGCCCGGCTCCGCCGGCGGGAGGGTGACCTCCGTGATCAGGTCGCCGGGCTCCAGCACATTCTCCCGCTCCGGCCGGTCGCCCGGCAGCAGGAAGAAGTCGTCGAGCGGTACCTGCCGCGCGCCGCCCACGCCCTGCACATGCACCACGGCATCGTGCATCAGCATCGCCACCGCCATGTCGGAGGGGTTGCTGGCGATGCAATGCTCGCTGGTGCCGAGGATCGCCAGCATGCGATGGGCGCCGCCGATGGCCGGACAGCCGCTGCCGGGCGCGCGCTTGTTGCAGGCGCTGGCGGGGTCGCGGAAATACATGCAGCGCGTCCGCTGCAGCAGGTTGCCGGCCGTGGTCGCGGCATTGCGGAGCTGGGTGGAGGCGCCGGCGAGGATCGCCTGCGACAGCGCCGGATACTCGGCAAGGACGATCGGATGGTGCGCGAGGTCGCTGTTGCGCGCCGTCGCGCCGATGGCGAGGCCGCCATCGGCCGCGCGCCCGATCCCGTCGAGGCCAAGATGGTTGATGTCCACCACCGTCTCCGGCGTCTCGACGCCGAGCTTCATCAGGTCGATCAGCGTGGTGCCGCCGGCGAGGAAGCGCACGCGTGCGCCCTGCTGGGCGGTGCCGGCGCCGGCGCCCAGGGCGATGGCGGCGGCCGCATCCGCGGCGCGCTGGAAGGCGAAGCCCTGCATGGCGCCCTAGCTCCCCCGCACCTGCTGGATGGCGGCGACGATGTTGGCGTAGGCGCCGCAGCGGCAGATATTGCCGCTCATCAGCTCGCGTACATCGGCATCCTCGGGGCCGCAGGGCTCGTCGAGCAGCGCGACGGCGGACATGATCTGGCCCGCCGTGCAATAGCCGCACTGATAGGCGTCCTTCTGGAGGAAGGCGGCCTGCATGGGGTGCAGGCGATCTCCCTCGGCCAGGCCCTCGATGGTGCGGATCTCGTCCCGATCATGCGCGACGGCGAGGGCCAGGCAGGCATTCACCCGTCGGCCATTCACATGGATGGTGCAGGCACCGCACTGGCCGTGGTCGCAGCCCTTCTTGGTGCCGGTGAGGTGCAGCGTCTCGCGCAGGAGATCGAGCAGCGTGGTGCGCGGGTCGATGGAAAGGGTGTGTTCCGCGCCGTTGACGCGGAGCGTCACGGCCGCTTGGACCTCCGAGTGTGGATCCGGCATGTCGGACTTCCTTCCGGCGGCGGGGAGCGGCGGCGAGGAAATCGCGCCGGCCGGTCGTGTTGCAAGCATGAAAGTGACACCTTCGGGCGCAGGCCCTGCCGCGCACAGAAACGTGAACTCCAGCGGTACGGCCCGGCGGATGCCGCGATGTTGTGACCAATGCGCGACGAAGCCGATCTAGGCAGAGCCGTTCGGGGCTGGCGATGATGCCGATATTCGCCATGGCGGAAGCCCTGCTTGAGCGCCCTCGGCCAGGCTTGGCCCGGGCGATGGAGCAGGCGCCGGATGGCACCGCCCGTACCAGCCTGTTCAAGGCCGGGGCGACGCCTGCATAGACTCCGCCATCCCAGCGTGATGGGGAAAACCGGATGGATGTAAGCCCTGAAGTCGCGGAGCGGATCGAACGGCGGCTGGACGCGCTTGGGCTCCGGCCCGAGGAGGCCGATGCCAAGGCCGGATTGCCGCCGGGCACCACCGATCGCCTCCGGGCGGGGCGCGGGCTGCTGCTGGGCGGCAGGTTTCTGCGGGGGCTCTGCGCGGCGCTGGAGACCGACGAGGAATACCTGCTCGGCCTGGAGCCCGGCGATCTGGTGCCGGCCGAGCTGCTCGTCGAGCCACAAGGCGAGCTCGGCCTGCTTGCCCCCGACGAGGAGGCGCTGCTCAGGCACTACCGCAGCCTCACCGTCCCGCTGCGCGCCGCCGTCGCTCTTCTGGTCGCCAAGGCCGCCGGCGTGGAGGAGGAGCAGACCGAGGAGCGCGAGCTGCGGGCCGCCGCCAAGCCCCAGGACACCCGCCCATCCCGCAAGGGCAAGCGCAGCGAGACGCCGCGCCTGTTCGGCTAGAGCAGATCGCGTTCAGATGGAATCACCTGAGCGCGTGAAGATGCTCGCAAAACAACGGCCTAGAGCATGCTTCGGTGGACATCGGGGAAGCTTCCGCGCGCGGTGTCCTGGACCGCTCCCCGCCCCTGGTCCGGCCGCTACCCGTGAGGGCGGCAGGCAGGCGCTTCCCTGCTATTCGACGGAGATCTTCGCCGTCCGGATGACGGAGCCCCAGCGCTCGACCTCGGATTTCAGGAAGTCGCCCGTCTCCGCCGGCGGACGGCCCTCCACCACGAAGCCGAGATCCTGCAGCTTCGCCGTCATGCCCGGCTCCCGGACGATCCGGGCGACCTCGCCGGAGAGGCGCTCGACGATGCCTTGCGGCGTGCCGGCCGGTGCCAGCAGCATGCACCAGGAACTCGCAACCAGCCCATCCACGCCGCCCTCCACGACCGTCGGAAGGTCGGGCGCGAAGGCCGTGCGTTCGGCTGCGGCAATCCCCAGCGGCCGGATGGTCCCGGCATCGAATTGCGGCTTCAGTGTCGAGTAGGTGTCGAACATCAGGCCGATATTGCCCGCCATCAGGTCCTGCAAGGCCGGTTGCGTGCCCCGGTAGGGAATGTGCTCCATCTGCACGCCGGTGCGGATCTTGAGGAGTTCCATCGCCAGATGCGCCGTCGCGCCGATCCCGCTCGAGCCGTAATTCATCTTGCCGGGGTTGCGCCGGGCATAGTCGAGATAGTCGCGCAGCGTCTGCCCCGGAATGTGCCGGCTGCCGGCCAGCACCAGCGGTGCCGTCACCACGAGCGACACGGGCGCGAAGCTGGCGACCGCGTCGAAGGGCAGCTTCCCGGCCTGCAGCGTGGCGTTGGCCGCATGCGCTGGCAGCACCATCACCAGCGTATAGCCATCGGCAGCGCTGGAGGCGGTGGCGGCCGCGCCCACGATGCTGTTGGCACCGGGCCTGTTCTCCACAACGACCGGCTGCCCGAAGGCCTTCGACAGCGGCTCGGCGACGAGCCGCGTTGCGATATCGGTCGTGCCGCCAGGCGTGTACGGGACGATGATCCTGACCGGCCTGACCGGGTAATCGGCGGCGCGGGCGCCGTGGCCGGCATGCAGGATAGCAGCAACGAAGGCGCCAGTTCCCAGGACTGCACGGCGAGGCATGGTGTGCCTTGCCGGGTCAACGATCCTCATTCGTCTCCAACCCTCTAATCTCGTCGATGCTCGGCGGCATCTCGTGCTCTGCGCCGGCCACCGAATCTTGCCGCGGCGGCACCCTATGCGATCCGGCCGAAGCCGCAAGCGCCGAGGACGATCCACACGGCACCGGGTATGGACCAAGCCTGTTCGAGGTCTCGCGGTTTCCGGCTGGCCCTCGGCCACCGTGATCCTGGGTTCGGCCGTCGCAATTCACCCGCCCGGCCGGGCGCGCCTCGCCAGGGCTGCCGCCGGAGGGTTCGTCAGCTTCCGGCAGCGGCGCCTTTTCGCCGGCCTCGTGGCGCAGGCCAGGGCGATCCCGGAGCAGGGCATCATCTGGTCGGGCGGATCTCCTGGTCGGCAAACATCCGCCACAGGCGCCAGGCTCGGCCTACCGGGCCGCCTGGTGGCGCCTGGGCCGGTCCTGATCCGTGGCCACGACGCCGCGCAATCCCTCGAGCGCCGTGCGGATGAGGCCGGCATCGCCCGCCTCGGCGTGCACGGCATAGGCGGGGTAGAGGAATTCGGGGGCGCCCGGTACCAGCGCGAGACGGCCGCTTTCCAGATGCGTCCGGACCGCACCCATGCGGAAATACCCCGCCCCGCCCGCTTCCAGGATATAGCTGAGCGCGAGCGGGCCCAGCCCGATATGCAGCGCCGGCTCGCCCGGAACGGCCTGGCCCAGCTCGGGGGCGAATTCCACGCCCCAATCCACATGGACATAGCCCGGCATCTCGCCCCCGGGGCCGGGCGGCGTCGTCACCATGACCAGCCTCTCCTCGACGAGGAGCTCCACCTTCAGCCCCGCCCGGTAGCGGGGCGCATACAGCACGGCGAGGTCGAGGATCCCCTCGGCGACCCGGTCCATCAGATCCTCCGGCAGGCCGACCTGCGCGCGCAGCGCCACGTCCGGCGCCGCCCGCCCCATCCACAGCAGCCAGCGGAGCAGGAGCGGGTCCCAGAGCCTGAGCTCCGCGCCGACCGCGAGCACCGCCCGGCGCCCCTGCGGCACCGCCACCTCATGCCGCGCCCGTTCCCAGAGCTGCACCAGGGCCGGCGCATGCCGGAGGAAATGCTCGCCCGCCGGGGTCAGGGAGGCGCCGGTCTTGTTGCGGATGAAGAGCGGCCGGCGAAGCTGCTCCTCCAGCGTCCGGACCCGGGCGCTGACCGTGGTCTGGCTCACATTCAGGCGTTCCGCGGCGCGGACGAAGCTGCCGGCCGCGACAATGGCGAGGAAGGTGCGGGCCAGCTCGATATCCATGCCCGGCTCCGGGTTCACTGCAAATTTCTTGCAGTCATCCGGCAATCAATATCATTTGCCTGCCGTTTGCTCCAGACCGACATATCCCGCCGGGATGCGATGGTGCGGCGCGATGGCGGATGCAGGACAGCCCGAGCTTCTGGACCTGATGCTGGCGCTGCGGGCACGCCGCGCGCCCTATGCCCTGGCCACCGTCGTGGAGACGGCCGGCTCCGCCTCGGCCAGGCCGGGCGCCAAGGCGCTGATCGCGGCGGATGGCGCGCTGCTGGCCGGCTGGGTCGGTGGCGGCTGCGCGGAATCGGCGGTCCGCCAGGCCGCGCTGGACTGTCTCCGCGAGGGCCGGCCGCAGGTCATCGAGCTGGACCTCGATGACGAAGTCCTCGGCACCGGCATGCCGTGCGGCGGGAGCATGCGCGTCTATGTCGAGCCGGTGACGCCGCCGCCGGCCTTGTGGATCCTCGGCCATGGCCGCGTGGCGGAATGCCTGTGCCGCTTCGGCGCGACGCTCGGCTTCCGCGTCATCGTCGACGACACGCCGGCCCCGGATGCGGCGCGGTATCCGGACGCGGCGGAGATCATCGGCGACGACTACGATTACGCAAGGCTGGAACCGCTGGCCGCGGACGCCGTGGTGATCGCCACGCAGCACAAGGGCGACCACCTCTCCGCGGTGCGGGCGCTGCGCTCCCCGGCCGGCTACATCGCGGTGATCGCCAGCCGCAAGCGGTCGCGGCTGGTGCTGGAATTCCTGCGCGGGGAGGGCTTCGCGGAGCAGGACCTCGCCCGCCTGCGCGCGCCGGCCGGGCTCGACCTCGGCGCCGAGACGCCGGAGGAGATCGCGCTCTCGGTCCTGGGCGAGATCGCCATGCTGCGGCGGGGCGGCAGCGGGCGCCCCATGCGCGAGGCCGCCGGGGACCGGGATGCCGCGCCGCATCCGGGCCCGGCGGAGGCCCGCGGCAGGGACAAGGTGGCGGCGTTCTGATGCAAGCGGCGGCGCCGGCCGGAAGGGAGGCTGTCGGATGAACGGGATGGAACAGCGGAGGCGGCCGGACATCGCCGCCTCGGACGAGGACCCCAACGTGGTGGTCGCCGGCAGCTCGCCGCCCTGCTTCATGCATGAGCTGGACCCCGTCTGGCTCGGCTATCTGCCGGCGGAGGAGGTGCGGGCGCTGCTGACGGCGCTGCTCGCCGCCAGATGGCCCGGCACCGTGCTGGAAGCCGCATGGCTGCACGCGATGCTGCAGCGGCATCTGGCCTCGCTTGACGCCCCGCGGCCCCGCGGGCCGTGGCGGACGGATGACGGGGCGCAGGCGGCGTCCGCGGCCCGGTCCGGCGACTTGGTCTGCCGGCTGCGCGGGGCCCTGCCCCGGATCTGGGACGAGGCGCTGCGGCGCGACCTGGCGGAGGTGCTCAGGATGATGGAGCGCGACCGGCAGCAGCGCCAGGCCCGGCCTGGGGCATGACGGGCTGGGAGGCGGTGCGGGCCTGGCGGAAGGCGCAGCGCGAGCGCCTCATCGCGCGCCGGCTGGCGGCCACGCCGGAGGAACGGGCGGGCTGGAGCGCGGCCATCGCGGCACGGCTGCAGGACGCGCTGCCGCCGGCCCGGCAGGGGCGGATCATCGGCCTCTACTGGCCCTTCAAGGGGGAGTACGACCCGCGGCCGCTGATGCGCGCGCTGCATGGGCAGGGGGTGCGCCTCGCCCTGCCGGTCGTCACGGAGCGGGCCCGCCCGCTGGTCTTCCGCGCCTGGTGGCCGGGCATCCGCATGGCCCCGGGCATCTGGAACATCCCCGTCCCGGCCGAGGGCGGGGCGGTGCTGCCCGAGATGCTGATCGCGCCGCTGGTCGGCCATGACGGCCGCGGCTACCGGCTGGGCTATGGCGGCGGCTATTATGACCGGACGCTGGCCGCGATGGCGCGGAAACCCCTGACGATCGGCGTCGGCTTCGAATTGTCGCGGCTGGAGAGCATCCACCCGCAGCCGCACGACATCCCGATGGATATGATCGTCACCGAGCGGCGATGCGACCGGACCGGCACCGTCCTGGCTGAGCCGGCATCCCCGGCGCATGGAGAAGGAGCAAGCAGGCCATGACAGCCGAAGCCTCACCGGAAGTGGATCTGGAGCGGCTGGGCCAGGCGCTGCTCGGTGCGGCGTCGGAGGCGATCATCTATGCCGACCGCGAAGGGTTGATCCGCTTCTGGAATCCGGGGGCCGAACGCCTGTTCGGCTTCGCCGCCGCGGAGGCCCTGGGCCGCTCGCTCGACCTCATCATCCCGGAATCGCTGCAGGCGCGGCACTGGGCCGGCTTCCGGCAGGTGATGCAGACCGGCGAGAGCCGCTACGGGAGCGGCGACCTTCTCGCCGTTCCCGGCCTGCGCCAGGACGGCACGCGGATCTCGCTGGAATTCACCATCCTGCCGGTCCATGCCGAGGATGGGCGGATGGAGGGCATGATTGCGGTCCTGCGCGACGTGACCCGCCGCTTCGAGGAAGTGCGGGCGCTGAAGCGGGAGATCGCCGCGCTGCGGGATCGGCCGGCCGCGCGGACCGGCGAGGACAGGCCGCGGGGGGGTGGCTGATCCGCCCGGCCCGGTCATCCCGCGCGGCATTGCCCGCAAGGCGGCCGTCGGCGAGCGCCTGGAACATCCGCAGGGGCGGTGCCACATCCGGCGCAGCGCAGCCGGAGCCAGCCATGCCCCTCCCCCACCCGCATCGCCCATGACCCAGCCGATCCCCGAGACCGCCGAGCACCGCGCCGCCCTGACCCGCGCCATCACCGAACAGACCGGGCTGGACGAGGCGGCGATCGAGCGCGTGGTGCGCGCCTTCTATGCCGCGGCCCGGCGCGATCCGCTGCTCGGCCCGGTCTTCGACCGGGTCACGGAGTGGGAGCACCATACCGCCCGGGTCTCTGCCTTCTGGTCCTCGGTGGCGCGGATGACCGGCAGCTACCACGGCAACCCGATGGCGGCGCATCTGCCGCTTGGCCTCGGGCCGGCGCATTTCGCCCGCTGGCTGGCGCTGTTCGAGGCCACGGCGCAGGCGGAATGCACCCCGGAAGGTGCGGCGCATCTGATCGAGCGGGCCAGGCGCATCGCCCGCAGCCTGGAGATGGGCATCGCCGTGCAGCGGGGCGAGCTGCCGCCGGTGCGCCGCCGCGGGCAGGGCGGGTAGCGCCGTATCCGGTCAGATGGGCTCACCTGACCCCGGCTGCCCCTGTGCCGCATGTTGCCCTGCCGCTCCGGCCAGGACCGGACGGCAACGGCCAGCCCAAGCGCAGCGCCGGGACCGGCCCTATCCGGCCCCTGACCGGGTTCGAAAGGGCCCAATGCGCCTGGCATGGGGTGTGGCGCAATCCACCATCCCTGCCGCTTTCCTGCACGGCAGGCGGCGCGTGGCCGGCCGACCGTGCAGGCCGGGTCTGCGCCGCCTGCCGCGCCTCGCTCATCGCCGCAGCGCCGGCAGCACCTGGGCGCCGAAGGTCTCGATGAAGGCCTGCTGGTTGCGGCCGACCTGGTGGAGCTGGATCTCCTCGAAGCCGAGCTCGGCCAGCTCGGCCAGGCGGGCGGCATGCCAGGCGGGGTCGGCGGAGATCCAGACGGCGCCGCGCATGTCCCCGGGCTTCACGAAGCGCGTCGCCGTGTCGAACTCCTCCGGCGTCCGGAGCTCCCAATTCACCTCGCCGCCCAGCACATTGGTGCGCCACTGCTCATGCGCGCCGGCCAGCGCCTCCGCCTCGGTCGGCGCCCAGTTCAACCCGACCTGCACCACCAGCCGCTTGCCGGCGCCGCCGCCGCGCCGGAAGGCCTCGACCACCTTCCGCATCTGGGCCGGTTCCGCCGAGATGGTCAGCAGCCCATCCGCCCAGGCGCCGACCGCTTCCGCCGTCGCCTCCGTCACCGCGGCGCCGAGCAGCGGCGGCGGCGTGGCGGGGCGGCTGTAGAGCTTGGCGTTCACCACGGTGACCCGGCCATGATGCGTCACCGTCCCGCCGGCGAGCAGGGCGCGGATGATATCGGCGCAGTCGCGCAGCCGGGCGTTGCGCTCGGCCTTCTCCGGCCAGGCGAGGCCGGTGATGTCCTCGTTCAGCCGCTGGCCGCTGCCGAGCGCCAGCCAGAAGCGGCCGGGGAACATCTCCGCCAGGGTGGCGGCGCCCTGGGCGATGATGGCCGGGTGGTAGCGGTAGCCGGGCGCCGAGATGACACCCATCGGCAGCCGCGTCGAGGCCAGCGCCGCGCCGAGCCAGGACCAGGCGAAGCCCGAATGCCCCTGCGCCGCGCCCCAGGGCCGGAAATGGTCGGAGGACATGGCGCAGTCGAACCCGGCGGCCTCGGCGGCCCGCGCGAGGCGCAGCAGCTCGGAGGGCGGGAACTGCTCGTGCGAGGCATGGAAGCCGATGCGGGGAAGCGGGGCCATGGTCACCTCGTCACGGCGGCTGCCGCCGGCGGGGAACTCGCGGCGCGGGCTTGGGTTGCCGGGTGGCAGGCAGGGCAGGGCATGATGGTGAAGGCGGTCATCTTCGACGTGGACGGAACGCTGGTCGACACCAACGACCTGCACGCCGCCTCCTGGGCCGAGACCTTCCGGCGCTTCGGCCATGAGGTCGCGCCGGAGGCGGTGCGCGGCCAGATCGGCAAGGGCAGCGACCAGCTCATGCCGGTCTTCCTGCCACGGGACGTGGTGGAGCAACGCGGCGAGGAGATCGCCGACGCCCGCACCGCGCTCTTCCTGCAGGACTATGTCGGCCGGGCGCGCGCCTTCCCCGGCGTGCGGCCGCTGTTCCAGCGGCTGCGCGAGGCCGGGCAGCGAATCGTCCTCGCCTCCTCGGCCAAGGGCGAGGAGCTGGCACGGTACCGCGAGCTTCTCGGAGTCGATGACCTCATCGACGAGGCCACCACCTCCGACGATGCGGAGAGTTCGAAGCCCGCCCCCGACATCTTCCAGGTAGCGCTCCGGCAGCTCGCGCCGCTCAAGGCCGCGGAGGCGGTCGTGGTGGGCGACACGCCCTACGATGCCGAGGCGGCGGGTAAGGCCGGGCTGCGCACCATCGGCCTGCTCTGCGGCGGCTTCCCCGCGGCGGCGCTGCGGGAGGCCGGCTGCATCGCGCTCTACCGCGACCCGGCGGATCTTCTCGCGCAGCTCGACCGCTCGCCGCTGGCGGCCGGCTGAGCATGGCGGTCCCGGGCCGTGCCTGGTGGCAGAGCGGGGTGATCTACCAAGTCTATCCGCGCTCCTTCCAGGACTCCAACGGCGACGGGGTGGGCGATCTGCCCGGCCTCCTCCTGCGGCTCGACCACCTGGTCGCGCTGGGCGTGGATGCGGTGTGGATCTCGCCCATCTACCCCTCGCCCATGGCGGATTTCGGCTATGACGTGGCGGACTGCACCGGCATCGACCCGAGCTTCGGCACGCTGGCCGATTTCGACCGCCTGGTCGCGGCGGCGCATGCGCGGGGCCTGCGCGTCATCCTCGACTATGTGCCGAACCACAGCTCGGACCAGCATCCCTGGTTCCGCGCAAGCCGTGCCTCCCGCGCCTGCCCGAAGCGCGACTGGTACATCTGGCGCGACCCGGCGCCGGATGGCGGCCCGCCGAACAACTGGCTCAGCGAGTTCGGCGGCCCGGCCTGGACGCTGGACGCGAGAACGGGCCAGTACTGGTACCATGCCTACCTGCCGCAGCAGCCGGACCTGAACTGGCGCAACCCGGAAGTGCGGGGGGCGATGCTGGATGTGCTGCGCGTCTGGCTGGATCGCGGCGTGGATGGCTTCCGCGTCGATGCCATCCACCACCTGTTCGAGGCTGCGGCGCTGCGCGACAACCCGCCCAACCCCGAATGGCGGCCCGGCCTGTCGCCGGCGCGGCGGGTGATCCGCGCCCATACCATGGACCAGCCGGAAGTGCAGGAGGCGGTTGCCGCCATGCGCCGGGTGACGGATGCCTTTCCCGGCGAGCGGGTGCTGATCGGCGAGGCCTATCTGCCGATTGAGCGGCTGATGGCGTATTACGGCGCGGAGCTGTCGGGCTTCCAGCTTCCCTTCAACTTCCACCTGCTCTCGACGCCCTGGGAGGCGGGGGCGATCGGCGCCCTCATCGCCCGCTACGAGGCGGCGCTGCCGCCCGGGGCCTGGCCGAATTGGGTGCTCGGCAACCATGACCGCTCCCGCCTTGCCAGCCGGCTGGGGCCGGCGCAGGCGCGCGTGGCCGCCATGCTGCTGCTGACCTTGCGCGGCACGCCGACGATCTACCAGGGCGAGGAGATCGGCATGACGGATGTGCCGATCCCGCCGGAGCAGGTGCAAGACCCCTGGGAGCGGCGCGTGCCGGGCCTTGGCCTCGGCCGCGACCCGGTGCGGACGCCGATGCAGTGGGATCCCGGCCCGGGCGCCGGCTTCACCAGCGCCGCCGAGCCCTGGCTGCCGCTCGCCGCCGATTGGCGGGCGGTGAATGTGGCGGCGCAGGAGCGCGACGGCGCGTCGATGCTGTCGCTCTACCGGGCGCTGCTGGCGCTGCGCCGCAGCGAGCCGGCGCTCTCGGTCGGGACCTATGCCGCCGTCCCGACCGATGCGGATACGGTGCTGGCCTATGACCGGCAGGACGAGGCGAGCGGCCGCCGGTTGCGCATTGCCCTGAACCTTGGCGCCCGCCCGCAGCGGCTGGCCGGCTTCGCACCGGGCGCAAGGGTGCTGGTCTCCACCCGGCGCGACCGGCCGGCCGGGCCGATCGACGGCATGGTGCTGCTGCGGGCTGCCGAAGGCGTTGTCATGGCGATGCCGGCCGAAGCCGGCACGGTCTGATACCGCAAGATACTGACCTTCCACCTGCTCGCGAATATGCCAACCAACAGACCGGACTTTTCCGCCAATGCTTGAGGCGTGCCGGGAACAAGAAGCACAGGGAGGACAGGTGATGGCGACCCTCTTCAACGTCACCCTCACGGGCGAGCAGGAGACTCCCCCCAACGCCTCGCCGGCGACGGGCGAAGGCAGGGTGGTGTGGGACCCGCAGGCGCAGGTCGCGGCCTACACCTTCACCGTGCACGGCCTGGACTTCGGCAAGGTCACCGGGGCGGGGGAGACGACGCCGTCAGCCGCCGACGACGTGACCAACGCCCACTTCCACAACGCGCCGCCGGGCGTGGCCGGGCCGGTGGTGTTCGGCCAGATCGCGCCCGCGCAGGACGACGACGACCTGGTCATCTCCCAGCACACCGATAGCCCGGTACGGAACGCTGACGGCTCCTGGACGGTCAGCGGGATCTGGGACCTGGGCGACCCCGCCAATGTCCCCATCAGCAACTTCGCCGACCTACTTAACGCGGCGCCGATCGGCTCGGACGTGGCGCTCTACTGGAACGTGCATACCACCGCGTTTCCAGCCGGCGAGATCCGCGGGCAGCTTGTCGCAGCCCAGGCCACGAAGGCCGAGGCCTTCAGGGATGCCTTGAGCGACATCGGTGAAGGCGTCCACGACATCCGGATCGGTCGTGTTCATGAAGGGCTGGAGGACATTTATCGGGGACTGACCACCGCTCTCCAGTTCGATCTCGGCCGCTTCACTGACGGCGTTCGGGATCTCCAGGAGGGCGTCCACGACCTCATCATGGGAAACCCCGAGGGCCTCAGAGACATCCGCGAGGGGTTGCACGACCTCCTTGTCGCCTTCCGACATGCTCCGTTCCATGAGGGGCTGCAGGATCTCCGCGCGGGCTTCCGCGACCTCCTGCATGGCAATACCGAGGGCGCTCAGGACGTTCAGGAAGGACGACACGACTTTGCGGTGGCCTGTGGCCACCCCGACTGGCTCTAGAGCAGATCGCCGTAGGGCGGCATCGCCCGAAGGCGTGAATCTGCTCCGCAAACAAAGGCGTAGAGCGTTTTCGGCGAACGCATGTAAACCGAAAAAGCTCTAGAGCATGCTGCGTTCGCTTGCGCTCACGCAGCATGCTCCAGGCCGTTGTTCGCGAGCATCTTCACGCGTTCAGATGATCCCATCTGAACGCGATCTGCTCTAGCTCACCAGCCCGAGCCCGTTCAGCCCCGCGAGGTTTTCCGGCCAGCGCCGCTTCTCCGCCGATTGCAGCAGGATGCGCGCCCAGGCGACCCAGCCGGACCAGGCCACGCGCTTGTCCCAGGCGGTGCCCCATTCGCTCAGCAGGTCGAGGCCGGCGCGGGCCTCGGCCGCGGCGCGATCCCATTCGCCGGCGGCGAGCGCAAGCTGGGCCAGCAGCAGGCGCGGCTCGCCGACGAAGGGGTTGAGGCGGGCGGCGGTCTCCAGCGCCAGCCGCGTCGGGCCGGGGGAGGCTTGCGGCAGGGCGCGCGTCACGGCCTGCCAGTAGAGGCTGGTGGCGGCCATCTCCTGCTCCGGCGAGAGCACCGCATTGCAGCGGGCGAAGACCGGCGGCACCGGCAGGTCCCATTCCTCCGGCATCTCCGAGAGCGGGCGGGCGAGGCGGGAGAGGAGGGAGAGCGCCTTGCTGGTCGGCTTCAGCGGGCCGGGCCACATCGCCGCCGCCCAATGCTCGGAGACGCGGCGCGGCGCCGTGCTGGCGGGAAACTCGGAGAAAATCTCGTCCTGCCAGGAATGCCACTGCTCGGCGATGTCGGCGATGGTGGCGATGGCGAAGATGGCGGCGTCGCGGGCGGCGAGGCGGAGCGCCGGCTTGCCGGGCGGCTCCAGCACCAGGCCGTCCTCGGGCAGCTCGCCCGCTTCCGCGAAGCGGCGGGTGAAGAGGGAGCGGGGCATGGTGCAGAAGAGGTGGACCAGCCGCTCCGTCTCCTCGCCCAGCAGGGCGCGCAGCTCGGCGCGGCCGGCTTCGGCGTCGAACAGCTTCAGGTCCACATACTCGTTGGAATAGACGCTGTGGAACAGGCCGAGCAGACGCACCTCCCGCGGCTGATCCCAGAGGGCGAGGGTGCGGTAGGTGCCCAGCAGATGGTCCTTGAAGGTGCCGGCCTTGTGCCAGTCCTCGCCGGCGCTGCGGGCGAGCAGGGCTTCGAGGAAGGGCGGCAGGGTGGGGTCCACCGCCGCCCAATCATCGGCAAGCAGGGGTTTCAGCAGCGGGTGCAGGCGTTCGCTCATGGCGTGGCCCTCTGGGCAGGTCTCGGATCGGCGCGGCCGGGGCTGCGGGCGGTCGCGTGGCGCCTGCCGGTGGGACAGGCCGTCGCCCGCCGCCCTGCCCTTCGTCCTGGGCCACAACCTGGGGGCGGGAGGCGGCGGATGGCAAGCCCGGCCATGTCCCCGCCGTTCAGGGCGGCCAGGATGGCGCGGCGCGCGGCCGCATGAGCGTGACCGGCACGCCTCGCCCCCGTTCAGGCGGACCGCGCCGCCCATTGCGCTGCCGCGGCTTCGCCGCGGCAGCCTGTGCCGGATTCCAGGAGCACGGCGCCCCCTGGCCCCCCGCAAAGGCGCGCAGCGACTTCGTGGGGAAATCAGCAGCGGTACTTGTGGCCCTTGCGGTCCACGCTGCGCATCATGCCCTCGAATTCGGCGCGGCCATATTCCCAGGTGGGGCGCATTTTCTTCATGCGCGCCGCCGCCTTCTCGATGACAAAGGGCGCGATCTCGACCGGCTTCTCGTCGAGCTGGCGGGCGATCAGCTCCAGCTCGCAGGCGCGCTCCAGCATGTAGAGGCGCATCATGGCGCCGTGGATGGTCTCGCCGAGCGTCAGCAGCCCGTGGTTCAGCAGCACCACGCAGCTTCCCGTGGCGCAGGAGCGGCCGAGCGCCTCGCATTCCTCGACCGTCGCCGGCACGCCGTATTCGTGATAGACGACGTCGTCATAGACATGCAGCGCGTCCTGGCTGATCGGGCGCAACCCGCGCTTCATCAGCGAGACGCCGCCGCCCGCCCTTGTGTGGGTGTGCAGCACGCAATTGGCATCCGGCCGCGCCTTGTAGATGCCGCTATGGATGGTGAAGCCGGCGGCGTTGAACTTGCCACCCTCGCCGATGACGTTGCCCGCCATGTCCATCTTGATGAGGGAGGAGGCGGTGATCTCGTCGAACATCTCCCCGTAATTGTTGATGAGGAAATGCTCCGGCTCGCCGGGGACGCGCACCGACATGTGGGTGTTGATGGTATCCGTCCAGCCGAGGTCGTGGCAGATGCGGTAGAGCGCCGCGAGCTCGCAGCGGGCATTCCACTCGGCGTCCGACATGCCGGTGGAGGCAATCTTCATGGCTGAGGACATGGATCTCTCCTTCCGCCGGGCGGGCCGGCCGCAAGGGATGCTGCGCCCGCCGGCGCGGCCCCGCAAGGATTATGCAACGCCCCTACCAGCCACCCCGTGCCGGGCCACCCTGCCGGGCAGCGCGGCCGGCCCGCCCGTTGCCCTGGCGCGGCTTTGCCGCGCCAGGCTGTGCGACGCGCCGGTTATCAGGCGCTTCCCGGGGCCTCCATGAAGGCGCGCAGCGCCTTCATGGGGAACGCCTGACGCCCCAGAAGGTGGGGAAGCCGGGCTTCACGCCGGTGATGGTGTTCCGGTAGCCGACCGGCTGGATGTACTGGCCGAGCGGGATGCTCGGCACATCCTGCATGCACTGCACCTGCATGTCGCGGCAGATGGCCTGCTGCGCCTCGAGGTCCGGCGCATCGAACCAAGCGCTGCGCAGCGCCTCCAGCTTCTCCGAGACGCACCAGCCGGGCCAGGCGCCCGGCTCGTTCCCGTTGCCGCGGATGGCGTAGTGGCTGGAGGGGTCCATATGGTCCGCCCCTTCCCAGCCGGTGGAGAAGCAGGACCAGCCGCCCTGGTCCACCGGGCCGCGGTTGTTGCGGCGCTGCAGCATGGTGCCCCAGTCCGTCGCCACGTAGTCCACATTCATGCCGATGCGGTTCATCATGTCGGCCGCTACCTCGCCGATCGCCTTGAACTGCGCGTAGTCGGTGGCGACGAGCATGGCGACCTTCTCGCCGGCATAGCCGCCGGCCTTCAGCATTTCCCGCACCTTCGCGTAGTCGCGCGGGCCCTTCAGCGGCTCGAGACCCGCCTCGCTCGCCATCGGCGTGCCGGGGCAGAAGACGCCGTGCGGCACGTGGTACATGGCGGGGTCGGGGCCGACGATCGCCTGCATCATGTCCGCCTGGCTGATGGCGTAGAGCATCGCCCGCCGCACCGCGGGCTTGTCGAAGGGCGGCTGCACATGGTTCAGCCGCATCATGTCCACGGCGCCGGTGGGGTTGTTCACCTCCAGCTTGATGCGACGGTCGCGGCGGAGCAGCGGCAGCAGATCGTGGGTCGGGTTCTCCCACCAATCCTGCTCGCCCTGGATCAGGGCGGAGGCCTTGGTGGCGGCGTCCGGGATGGTGGTCCATTCGACGCGGTCGAAGAAGACCTGCTTCGGCCCGGCATTCCATTCCAGCGGGCCGTCGGCGCGCGGGACGTAGCTCTCGAACTTCGCATAGACGTTGCGGCTGCCGGCGATGCGTTCATTCCCCAGGAAGCGGAAGGGGCCGCTGCCGATCATCTCCGGGATCGGGCGGAAGGCGTCCACATTGGCCAGGCGCTCCGGCAGCATGGCCGGCATCGGGCTGCTGATCTTGCCGAGCGCGGCGGGCAGCAGGGGGAAGGGCTTCTTCAGGCGGAAGCGGATGGTGCGGTCATCCGGGGCGGAGAGCTCGTCGGTCGCGTCCAGCAGCGCCTGGCCGAGGGCGTCGCGCTTTGCCCAGCGGCGGATGGAGGCGACGCAGTCGCGCGACGTCACCTTCT
>NZ_JAMZIK010000198.1 GCF_024178315.1 Siccirubricoccus soli
ATCCGGGGCGGAGAGCTCGTCGGTCGCGTCCAGCAGCGCCTGGCCGAGGGCGTCGCGCTTTGCCCAGCGGCGGATGGAGGCGACGCAGTCGCGCGACGTCACCTTCTCCCCATCATGCCAGAGCAGGCCGGGGCGGAGCGTCAGCGTCCAGAGCCTGCCGTCATTCTCCACCACATGGCCTTCGACCATCTGCGGATGCGGGCGGAATTGCGCGTCCATGCCGTAGAGCGTGTCGAACACCATGTGGCCATGGCCGCGGGTGACGTAGGCGGTGGTGCCGTGCGGATCGAGCACGGCGAGGTCGATCTGCGGGATGAATTTCAGCGTGGTGGCGGGCTGGGCCCGCAAGAGGCCGGGCGCGGCCATGGCGGCCGCGCTGGCCGCGAGGAAGGAGCGGCGGTTCATCGGAAGCGTCCCCGTTATCGGCATGGCTCTGACGGCCGGCCTGGCGTTTCGGCGAGGCTAACCTGCCAGGAGCCTGGAGGGGAACCCCGGGAGCTAGAGCAGATCGCGTTCAGATGGACTCATCTGAACGCGTGAAGATGCTCGTAAAACAACGGCCCAGAGCATGCTGCGTGAGCGCAAGCGAACGCAGCATGCTCTAGGTGATGGGCGGCTAGGCGAGGCGTCGCGAAGGCGGCGCCACGCCTGGGCCCTCCGGATGTGGTGGGGTATCTTGTCCGCGGACGCGAATTGCCCTGGCAGCGCCCTCATCCGCGCCGCCCGCTGCCCGGCGCCGCTTCGCCGCAGCGGGCTGTGCGAGGCTCAGGAGGACAGCGCCCTGCCCGGGCATTCAGCGATGCGGTGGAGTGTGCGGCCGCGGGATGCTGGCGCCCTGCCCGCGCCTCTCAACCGCGCCGCCCGGTGCCCGGCGCGGCTTCGCCGCGGCGGGCTGTGCGAAGCCTCAGGAGAACGGCGCCTCCGGGGCCCCCGCGAAGGCGCGAAGCGACTTTGTGGGGATTTCTAGAAGGGCACGCAGCGGACGATGTCGTCATGGCCGCGGGCGAGGGTGGCCATGGTGCCGTCCGGGCATTCCTGCGCCTGGACCAGCGCCGGGGCCGGCAGGCCGGACATCCAGCGCACCGTCTGCGCCTGGGCGCGGCCCATCAGGAGGCCGCGGCGCGGCGCCGCGGTGCTGGCGGAGGCCGCCCGCGCATCCCGCGCCACGCCCACCTGGCCGCGCATGGCGGAACGCTGCACCGGCGCGGCGGTGCGGGTGGCCACATGACGGGAGGCCTGGCGCTGCGCC
>NZ_JAMZIK010000199.1 GCF_024178315.1 Siccirubricoccus soli
GCCCATTCGGCCTCGGTCAGCGGGGCCCAGGGGCGGGGCGGCGTCAGGCAGAGGATGGGGTCCAGCGCCAGGCGGCGGAGCAGGAAGGCCTTCGGCAGCTCGGCGGGAAGGAAGGCGGGAGGGGACATGGGGCGGGGTCCGGATCCGTCGGCAGTTCCGGAACATATAAGGAACGTTACATAAGATCAAGAAGATTGCGGGCGCGGGGAGGCCGGCTTGCGAGGGCGTTCTGCGCAGGCGACGCGCGCAGCCGGCCGGCTTGCAGGGCCATCCTCCATGGCCCGCATGCGCCAGGCGCCATCCCGTCTCCGTCTCGATGGCGATCAGGTGGACGCGGCACGCGGCGATGCCGGACCTCCGGGCGGCGGCCGGCCGCGCAGCGGCGCGGGGGCGGCGAAGCGCTGCCGTGCGGACCGGGCCGCGGCGAGGCGGAGCCGGCGGGCGATCCGCCTGCCCATGGGCGTGGCACCCCCGGCACCATGCAACCCTTCCGCGTTTCCGTGGTTGCTCTCTTGCCGCCTCCCAGGCGGTGCCTGACCGCGTGGCCTCCCCCCGAACCTTCCGGGCCGCGCTTCATCCGGCCGGACGCATTCCCCGATGCCCCGGCCCGACGGACCCGGGAGCCGCATGAGGCCAGATCCTAAACGATTGATCGAGCTCGATTCCTTGCGCGGCATCGCGGCGCTGATCGTGGTGCTGCACCACGCCTATCTCTCCCTGCCCGTCGTTCCGGGCTGGGTGCGCTGGGTGCTGGAGGCGACGCCGCTGCGCCCCATCGGCGTTGGCCGGCAGGCGGTGATCTTCTTCTTCGTGCTCAGCGGCTTCGTGCTGACCCGGGCCCTGGCGGCGCAGGAGGCACGGCGCTCCGGCAGCGTGCTGAGCGGGCCGGGCTGGGCCGGCTATGCGGCGCAGCGGGCGGTGCGGCTGGGCGTGCCGGTGCTGGCCTCGCTGCTGTTCTCCGCCCTGTTGCAGCGCCTGGTCTGGCAGGGGCCCTTGCCGGAGGAGGTGCCGCACCTCGTCGCCAAGGCGGGCTGGCATGAGATGTGGACCTGGCCCGCCTTCCTGGAACAGGCGCTGTTGCTGAGCCATGGGGCCGGCTTCCAGCTCAACCCGGTGCTGTGGAGCCTGGTGCATGAATGGCGCATCGCCCTGCTGCTGCCGCTGGCGCTGCTGTTCCGCGGGCAGCTCGGGCTGCTGCTGGCGCTCTCGCTGCT
>NZ_JAMZIK010000002.1 GCF_024178315.1 Siccirubricoccus soli
CTCGATCACCGAGGCGACCTCGGCGCGGCCGATGGGCCGCCCGAACAGATAGCCCTGGCCCTCATTGTATCCGTTGGCCAGGAGGACATCCAACTGCTCGGCGGTCTCGATCCCCTCTGCCGTGGTGGTGATGCTCAGGCCAGAGGCAAGGCCAGCCACCGCGCGCACGATGGCCTCGCATTCCGGCCGTTCCGACAGATCACGGACAAAGGACCGGTCGAGCTTGATCTTGTCGAAGGAGAAGCTCCGGAGATAGCTGAGCGAGGAATACCCGGTGCCGAAATCATCCATTGCGATCTTCACGCCGAGGTATCGCAGGTCCTGCAGGACCTTCAGGCTGACGGCGTTGTCATGCAGCAGGACGGATTCCGTGATTTCCAGCTGCAGCCGGCTGGGCTTCAACCCGGACCGCTTCAGCGCCTGATCCACCGCCTGGACCAGCGTCTTGCTCTTGAACTGGATGGGCGACAGGTTCACGGCAACGCCAATGTCGTCCGGCCAGCTCGCCGCCCTGCGGCACGCCTCCTCCAGCACCCATTCGCCGATCGGGACGATGAGGCCGGTTTCCTCGGCCACCGGGATGAAGTCGGTCGGGGAAACCATGCCCCGTTCGGGGTGGCGCCAGCGCAACAGGGCTTCGAAGCTGTTGACCCGCCTTGTGCCCAGATCCACCAGCGGCTGGTAGTGCAGTTCGAACTCGCCGCGGCTCAGCGCACCGCGCAGCGTGAGCTTGATCGCCTGCCGTGCCTGCAGATGCGCGTCCATGCTGGGGTCGAAGAAGCAGAAGGTGCCTCGACCTGCCTCCTTGGCGCAGTAGAGCGCGATATCGGCCGCCTTCAGCAGCTCGTCCGGGGAGTTCGCATCCTGCGGGACCATGGCGATGCCAACGCTCGTGCCGATGGAGATCAGCTCGCCGTCCAGGCTGAAGGGTTGCGCCAGGGCTTCCAGAATGCGCTCTGCCAGCGCCTGGGCATCCTCGCGCCCGGCGCAGGAGGCCTGCACGATCGCAAACTCATCGCCGCCCAGGCGGGCGACCAGATCGGATCCGCGCACGACGCCCTGGAGCCTCTCGGATACCAAGCGCAGCAGGGCATCGCCCGCCGGATGGCCCAGCGTATCATTCACCGCCTTGAAGCC
>NZ_JAMZIK010000020.1 GCF_024178315.1 Siccirubricoccus soli
GAGCAGCGTGGCGACGCCGGTGCCGATCAGCACCCAGCGGCCGCTGCGGTAGGTGGTCTGGATGTCGTAGCCATAGCCGGCATCCCAGGCCAGGTGGCGGATGCCGTTCAGGGTGTGGAACCAGGCGGCCGCCGTCAGGCCGAACAGGCCGAGCATGCCGAGCCAGGAGGAAAGGAACCACTGGACGTTGGCGAAGGCGGCCGGCCCGGTCGCAGCCGCCACCAGCCACCAGACCAGGATCAGCAGCCCGACGGCCCAGACCACGCCGGTGATGCGCCCGCTGATCGAAAGGGCGCTGGTCATCTGCATCATGTCGTACACCTGCAGATGCGGCGAGAGGGGCCGGCGGATGGGCGTGCCATCCGTGCGGCGGCCGATCATGGTCGCCTCGCGCGAATCCTGCATGATGGACATGGAACTTTGCACTCCGGCCTGGGGCGCACCGGGAACGGACGATGCGCGTGCGCTTCCGAGGGGTATCTATGGCCCCATGCGGCAAAGCGTCAATTGCGGGGGGTAGGGGTCCTTGCGCTGCCGGGGCAAAATGTAAGAATCTTTTCCTTTGTCGCGGGGTCGATGCAGGTTAGGATTCCGCGATGACCACGCCATGCGACACCAAGCCGCAGCGGCCGAGGCTGGCGGAACGGCTGCTTCCCTGGGTGGAGGCGGTCTACAAGCTCATCCTCGCAACCTCCGCGCTGCTCGCCATCTGGAGGGCGCTGCATTGAACCCCCACGGCGTTGCCGGGCAACGCCGCGGGGTCCCTGACCTGCCCCAGGATGCCGCCGCATTGGCGTCCTGGGGTCCTTCTGAAGCCATCCTTTTCACTGCGGCGCCGTTGCCGCGCACGCTTGCGGCATCCTGTTATAGGCTAATATTCCCAATACTCGCAACGAGCTCAGAAGAGGCCATCAGCCTCAGGCGGTGGCCTTCAGCCCCGCAACGCCAGCCAGGATCAGCACCAGGCAGAAGACGCGCAGCGCCCCAGCCGGCTCCCCCTCGATCGCCATGCCCCAGAGCGCAGTGCCGAAGGCGCCGATGCCGACCCAGACGGCATAGACCGTCCCCATCGGTAACACCTGCAGCGCCCGGGACATGCAGTAGAAGCTGACGCCCATGGCGCCGAGGGTCCCGAGGCTCGGCCAGAGGCGGGTGAAGCCCTCGGTGTATTTCAGCAGTACCGCCCAGACGATCTCGAACCCGCCGGCAATTGCCAGCCATACCCACGCCATGCCTCTGCTCCCCGGCCAGGCGGCACTCCGTGCCGAGGCGGCCGCCAGGAAGGGACATGCACCGTGCCAAGCCCCAGCGCCAGCCAGAGCGGCTGGCGATCTCCCTCTCAGTCGGCACCACCAGAATTGCGGACCGGCGCTCCGTCAGCGCGCCGCCCGCCCCAACGGCGCCAGCGCCAGCAGCGACACGCCAAGGAACACGACAGCCGCCAGGATCGGGGCCTCCGGCTTGCCCGTCGTGTCCCGCAGCCACCCCGCCAGCGGCGGCAGCAGCGCCATGCCGGCATAGAACAGCGTGTAGTACACCCCGACCCCGAAGGGCCGGCTGGCCGGCGACAGCACCCGGCCGAGCTGCGCCATGATCAGCGCCGCCGGCGGCGCCGAGATCAGCCCATAGGCCGCGAGGCACGCCACCGCCGGTGCCCCCGCCACCCAGGCCAGCAGCGCCGCGATGCAGGCGAGAATGCACAGCGCGCAGACCAGCAGCGGCCGCCCGAACCGCTCCCCCAGCGCCCCGCCGATGGGCAGCAGCGGCAGGATGGCGAAGCCGATGAGGGAGGCGATGGCCCCTGCCTCCGCCGGCGCCGCGCCGCGCGCCACCAGCAGCGCCGGGGCGAAGCCGAGCGCCACGGCGAAGCAGGCATTGTAGCTCGCCCAGGCCAGGCTGACGGCCAGCAGCCGCGGCCATTCCCCGTGCTGCAGCCGGGCCATCCGCGGCGCCCCGGGGGGCGCCGCCGGGGGCGAGGCCGGCACCGCCCACCACAGCGCCGGGAAGGCGAGGACCGGCAGCAGCGCCGCCGCCAGCAGCCCCAGCCGCCACTCCCCGCCGAACAGCGGCAGCACCAGCAGCGCCAGCCCGATCCCCACCGGCCAGGCGGAGAGCATGACGCCCATGGCCGGCGCCACCTCCTTCCCCTGGAAGCGGTCCAGCACCCGCTTGGCGCAGATGATGGCGAGCACGCTGGCCCCGCCGCCCGCCACCAGCCGCCCGACCATGGCCAGGGCGAAGCCCGGCGCCAGCGCCAGCGCCAGCCCGCCCGCCGCCATCAGCGCCAGCGCCGCCAGCAGCGCGCGCCGGTCCCCGATGCGGGCGATCAGCCAGCCCGCCGGCAGCGCCACCAGCACCCCGACCAGGGAGTAGGCACCGATCAGGCTGCCCAACTCGGCGTAATCCGCCGCCAGCACGCCGAGCAGGAAGGGCCCGAGCGCCCCTACCGACTGGAATTGCAGGCCCATGCCGGTGCGGGCGGTGCTGAGCAGGCCGAGCTCCAGCCAGCGGTGGCGCAGCGCCGCCTGGCGTGGCGGGGCGTCCCGGGCAGGCCCAGCGGCGCTCCGCGCATCCGGCGCGCCCAGGCCCTGCGGCGGGCGATCGGTGCTTCCGCCCCCCTCCCACACCGGTGCTTCGCGCGGAGGCCCGGCGGCGGCGCTCCGCTCGTCGGGCGGGCTCACGCCGCCGCTGCCGGCTCGGCCCCGAAGGCCTGGGTGCGCACGAGGCGGGCATAAAGCCCGTCCCGCGCCATCAGCTCCGCATGGGTCCCCTGCTCCACCGCCCGCCCCCGCTCCATCACCACGATCCGGTCGGCCTCCCGCACCGTCGCCAGGCGGTGGGCAATGACCAGCGTGGTCCGCCCCTGCCGCAGCCGGGCCAGCGCCTGCTGCACCAGCGCCTCGTTCTCGGCGTCCAGCGCGCTCGTCGCCTCGTCCAGCAGCAGCACCCGCGGGTTGCGCAGCAAGGCGCGGGCCAAGGCGAGGCGCTGCTTCTGCCCGCCGGAGAGCCGCCCGCCGCCGGGGCCGAGCGGCGTCGCATAGCCCTGGGGCAGCGCCGCGATGAACTCATGCGCCGCGGCGGCGCGGGCGGCTGCCTCCACCTCCGCCGCCGTCGCGCCGGGGCGGCCGCAGGCGATGTTGGCGAAGGCGGTGTCGTCGAAGATCACCGCCTCCTGCCCCACATAGGCGATGGCGTCGCGCAGGCTGGCCAGTGTCACCTCCCGCACATCGGCGCCGTCCAGCAGCACCGCGCCCGCGGTCACGTCATAGAGCCGCGGCACCAGGGCCAGGGCGGTGGATTTGCCGGCGCCGGAGGGGCCGACCAGCGCCACCGTCTCCCCCGGCGCGGCGGCGAAGGAGAGACCCTCCAGCGCCGCATCCGGGGTGCCCTCGTAGCGGAACCCGACCTCGCGGAACTCGACCCGCCCATGCCCGGCGGGCAGCGTCCTGGCGCCCGGTGCGTCGGCGATGCGGCGCGGCGTGTCGATCACCGCGAAGACGCGGGAGAGGCCGGCCAGCCCCTCCTGCAGCGCGGCGTTCAGCGAGCCCAGGGCGCGGACGGGGCGGGAGGCGATGAGCAGCGCGGCGACGAAGCCGGTGAATTCGCCAATCGTCCCCTGCCCCTGGGCGACCCGCCAGCCGACGAAGGCCAGTACGGCGGCCACCGCCACGCCGCCCAGCGCCTCCAGCATCGGGTCAAGGCTCGCCCGCGTCCGGGCGATGCCGAGCAGCGCGGCGCGGAGCTGGGCGAAGCCGCGCTCGGCCCGCGCCTCCTCCGCCGCCTCCAGCCGGAAGGCGCGCACCACCCGGGCGGCGCCGAAGCTCTCCGTCAGCCGCGCCGCATTCTCCCCCATCCGGTCCTGCATCCCGCCCGAGGCGCGGCGGATCCGCTTGCCGAGCTTCAGGATGGGCAGCACCGCAATCGGGTACATGGCGGCGGCGATGAGGGACATCTGCCAGTCCAGCCAGACCATGGAGCCGACGAGGCCGACCACGGTCAGCACATCCGCCCCGCCATTGATGGACTTCGTCAGCGCCTCGCGGATCGCCGCCGCATCCACGGTGAAGCGGCTGGCATGCCGCGCCGGCGCCTCCCGCGCCACCTCGGCGAGGTCGGCGCGGGTGAGGGCGCGGAACAAATCGCCCTGCACCGCCTCAATCACCCTGAGCACCACCGCCTGCACCGCCACGGCCTGGCCGTACTGCGCCACCGCCTTCAGGCAGGTGACCAGGATGATGACGACCGGGATCATCCAGGCGAGCCCCGTCTCGCCGGCCGAGAAGCGGTCGAAGCCCTGCTGGATGACGATGGGGTAGAGCGCCGTCAGCCCGGACAGCGCCAGGGTGAAGAGCAGCGCGAGCAGGATGCCGGCACGGTGCGGCGCCAGATAGGTCAGCGCCAGGCGGCGGAGCAGCGCCCGGGTGGACGCGTCGGAGGCAAGGGCCATGGCGCCGGTGTAGCCGGGACGGCGGCGTTTGGGAAAAGCCTGCGTGATCGGCCCCCCGCCAGCAGCCTGGACAGCTCGCGAGTAATCGAGGAGTAATGCCCCGCCGGGGGAAGAGAAAGGCGTCCATGGCGGGTTGGCTCGGCAGCTACGTCACCGAAACTCCGTACATTCCGAATTTCTCGGCCAGCCAGTCGCCGGCGCATCTGGCCCTGGCCTGCGCCATCGCCGGGGTCCACTGGGCCCCGGACCGGGAGGCACTGACGATCCTCGACCTCGGCTGCGGCCGGGGCGGCTCACTGCTGGCCCTGGCCGCCGCCAACCCCGGCTGGACCGTGGTGGGGCTGGACTACAACCCCGCCCATATTGCCGAGGCGCGGGAGATGGCGGCCGAGGCCGGGCTCGCCAATGCCCGCTTCCTGGAGCTGGACCTGATCGGGCTGGACGAGGCCGCGGCCGCGGCGGCGCTGCCGGAGGCCGATGTCGTCACCCTGCACGGCATGTGGACCTGGGTCTCCGACCCGGTGCGGGAGGGGATCCTTGCCGTACTGCGCAGCCGGGTGCAGCCGGGCGGGCTGGTCATGCTCGGCTACAACGCCCTGCCCGGCTGGGCGGGCGACCTGGCGCTGGCCCGGCTGATGCGGGAGGTGGCGCGCCATGTCCCCGGCCCGGCCGATGCCCGCGCCGCCACCGCCTTCGCCGCCGCCCAGGCGCTGCACGGCGTCGGCGCGCTGGCGCTGCGCAACAGCATGGTGATCCAGGACTTCCTCGGCGGCGGCAGCGCGGCGAGCTTCGGCTGGGCGCGCTACCTGGCGCATGAATTCCTGCCCGAGAGCTGGCGCCCCGCCTTCCCGCTGGATGTCGCGGCCGAGATGGGGCGGGCGAAGCTGGATTTCGTCGGCCAAGTGAAATTGTGGCGAAACTTCCCGGAGCTCTGGATGACGCCGGAGCAGCGCAAGGCGGTGGAGGCGCTGCCGCCCGGCGTCGATCCCGGCCTGGTGCAGGAGATGTTCGGCGCCCGCCAGCCGCTGCGGGAGGATATTTTCGTCCGCGGCCGCCGCCCCGCGGCACCGGAGGCGCTGGGGGCCATGCGCCTCGCCCTGGCGCGGCAGCCCGCGCAGGGAGTGGTGCAGATCGACACCGGCATCAGCAAGGCCCGGCTGCCGCCGGAGGTGGCGGAGAAGCTGCTGGGCGCGCTGGCGGAGAAGCCGCGGCGGCTGGATGAGCTGCTGCCGCTGGCGGAAGGCAGCGGGCTGGCGGCGGCGGAGCTGGCGACCTTCCTCGTCAGCAGCCATGCCGCCGTGCCGGTGTGGCGGGAGAACGTCTCCGGCGCCGCCCAGGCGCGGTCGCGCAAATACAATGCGATGGCGCTGGAGCGCTGGGGCGGGGAGCTGCAGGAAGGCAGCTACGCCATCGGCCTCGCCGTGCCGCGCCTCGGCGGGCCGCTGATCCTGAGCGCGGAGGAGGGGGCGATCGCCATGATCCTGGCCCAGGCGGGGAAGGCGACGCCGGAGCCGGCCGCCGTGGCCCGAGCGCTGATCGCCGCCGGCCTGCCGGTGCCGCCGGAGGAGGCGGAGAAGATCGTCGCCGGCGTCATGCGGTCCATGCTCGGTGCCTGGCGGGGGATGGGGTTGATCTGACTTGATCCCCATGCCGTTGCTGCGCAACGGCATGGGGCCCCGTGGATCGCTCGATGCCCTGTGTGTCGCATAGCCAGCCGCGGCGAAGCCACGTCTGGCACCAGGCGGCGGATGGCATGGCGAATGGGCGCCGGGCCGGGGCTGCGCCAGCAGCAGCGCCAGCCGGCCGGCAGAACGCGGCCCGGTCGCCGACAGGGCGCGTCACCGCCACGCTGGCGGGGCCGGCGTGGCTCTCCATCGCGACCAGCGAGGGGAGTCTCCCCGCGTGGGAGAACGGCGCGCCGGTCGAAGCCGTCAGGACCCGGACCTCGGCCAGCGTCCATCGGCTGAGCCCCGGGCTTGAAGCTAAACCCAGGTCCGGCCCCGGGGGGGCATGCCGCCAAGGGGCAAGCCCCCGGCTGCTCAGCTCCGCAGCTCCTCCGGCACCTTGCCGCCATTGGCGGCCAGCTTGTCCATCACCTGCCGGTGCAGCCAGATGTTCATCGCGGCGCTGTCGTTCATGTCGCCGCTGTAGTTCAGCTCCCGCGCCAGCTCCTGCCGCGCCTTCAGGCTGCTGTCGAGGTCGAGCAGCTTCATCAGGTCGACGATGGAGCGCTGCCAGTCCAGCTTCTGCGGTGCCTTGGCGGCGCGCTCCGTGAGGATGGCGGCGACATCGACCGGCTGTTGCGGCATCTGCGGCGTCGCGCCGCCCGCAGCCTGGCCGGGCATGGGCGCGGCGGTGGAGGAGGGGGCAGGGCTGGCCTTCGCCGCATCGTCCGGCGCGGGGGCCGCGCTCGCCGCCGCGCCGTGGCCGAAGATCTTGGACATGATGGAGCCGAAGATGCTCACGGGAAACCTCCTGCCGTGTTCGGGTTGGCAGGCTTAACGGGGCTGCCCCGGCAGGGTTCGGCGCCCCTCCCGCTCAGCCCTCCCGCAGCACGAGGCGATAGACCGGCCGCAGCAGGAAGGGGCTGAGGAACATCGGCACCTGGCCAAGGGCGAAGAAGAGCAGCACGCCCGGATCCGCCGCCGCCGGCAGCACCGCCAGGAACAGCGCCTGGTTGCGGTTGCCCGCCAGCATCCCCGCCGCCAACGCCACCCGCCGGCCGAGCGGCCAGAGCGCCAGCACCGTCACGCCGTTCAGCAGCAAATTGCCCGCCTGCGCCAGGGCCAGCCCGGCCAGCACCCAGAGCGGGTCCGCCAGCAGCCGCGCCTGGTGCCATCCATCACCCCGAAGGCGAAGACCAGCAGCACCAGCACCACGCTGCCATCCACCGCCGGCGCCAGCCGCGACCGCCCCAGCGCGGCGCGCAGCAGCACCGCCAGCAGCGCCGGCAGGCCGATGATGAGCAGCAGCCGCAGCATGAGCCCAGGGACCGAGATCGCCAGGTCCAGCCCGAGCGCCAGCGGCGGCGCGATGAAGGGCAGCAGCACCGTGGTGAGGACGGAGACGACCAGGCTGATCTCCGCATCCAGCCCCACCAGCCGGGCGAAGGCAGGGGCGGAGACGGCGGAGCAGCCCGCCGCCCCCAGCACCAGCCCGGCGCCGAGCGGTCCGGTGCGGCCTGCCGCCCGCGTCACCGCATAGGCCAGCAGCGGGCAGGCCAGCAGCACCCAGGCGGAGAGGCCGAGCACCAGCAGCGGCCGGCGCAGCCAGGCCAGCACCTCCGCCGGGTCGATGCGCAGCAGCACCAGCGTCATCAGCAGGGCGACGGCAGGCGCCACCACCGGACTGAGCGCCGCCGCCAGCAGCGCGAAGGCCAGGCCCGCCAGGATGGCGCCGGCGAGCAGCGCGCTGGCATGCCGGGCCAGCCAGCCGAGGAAGGGGAGCAAGGTCGGACGAGCCCGGTTGGATTGGTTCGCCTGCCTACTATATCTGGGATGTGCACAAATCATCCCCGGCGCTCACGCTGTTCCTCGGCCTTGGCGCCTGGCTCCTGCCGCAGGGCGTGGCGCAGGCCGCCGATTGCTCCGCCCCGCCCGGTCCCGAGGTGGAATGGGCCCGCTGCCTGCTGGACAGCCGCAACCTGGACGGCGCCGACCTGACCGGGGCGGATCTGCGGGATGCCTCGCTGGCCCACGCCAAGCTGGACCGTGCGACCCTGGTGCGGGCGACGGCGCGCAATGTCCGTTTCGGCTACGCCTCCCTCCGCGGCGCCGACCTGACGGAGGCGGAGCTGGTGCGGGCGGATTTCACCCGGGCGAAGCTGGAAGGGGCGAAGCTGCGCGGCGCCGATCTCCGCCGCGCCCAGTTCTTCGGCGCCGATCTGCGCCATGCCGACCTGACCGCGGCGCGGCTGGAGGGGGCGGACCTGCTGCGCGCCCAGCTCGGCGGCGCCCGCTGGACGGACGGCACCAGCATCTGCGCCCCCGATTCCGTCGGCACCTGCCAGTAGGCGGGGCGCCGCCCGACGAGGGGGCCGGAGCGAGCGGCCTGCGCGCAGGCGAAGCCCTGGCGCCGCAGGCCGCGCGAAGTGGCGGCGAGGCCGGAATGGCCGGCCCCCCGGGGCTGGCCACCCCGCTCAGCTCCGGATCAGCGGGCAGCCGCCTTCGGAAAGCGGCCGGAAGGCATCCTCGGCCGAGGTCGTCCCCAGCAGTTTGTAGTAGTCGAAGGCGCCGCGGCTCTCCTCCGGCTTCTTCACCTCGAACAGATAGGCCGGGTGGATCTTCCGGCCGTCCTGGCGGATCAGCCCGGGGCCGAAGGCGTCGTCATCGGTCGGCATCGCCTTCATTCGCGCCACC
>NZ_JAMZIK010000200.1 GCF_024178315.1 Siccirubricoccus soli
TGTTGCTGAGCCATGGGGCCGGCTTCCAGCTCAACCCGGTGCTGTGGAGCCTGGTGCATGAATGGCGCATCGCCCTGCTGCTGCCGCTGGCGCTGCTGTTCCGCGGGCAGCTCGGGCTGCTGCTGGCGCTCTCGCTGCTCGGCGCCGGGGTGGCGCGGCTGGCGGGGATGCCGGAGGGCTGGGTGACGCTGGGCGACAGCCTGGCGCAGACCTTCGCCGCCAGCGCCGGGCTGCTGCCGGCCTTCGCCGCCGGGGCGGCGCTGGCGCTGGCGCGGCTGCCGCAGCTGGACCGCGCGGGGGCCGCGGCCGCGGCGATCGCGGTGGTGGTGATGGCGATGGCGGCGCAGGATTACGGGGTGATCGCCGCCTCCGTGCTGCTGATCCTGCTGGCGCAGGCGGGGGGCGGCTTCGCGCGGGCGCTGCGGCGGCCGCTGCCGCTCTGGCTCGGGCGGATCTCCTACAGCCTCTATCTCGTGCACATGCCGCTGCTGCTGGCGCTGGTGCATCTGCTGCATGGGCGGGTGGCGCCGGGGGTGGTGGCGGGGCTGGCCATCGCGGGCTCGCTGCCGGCGGCGGCGGCGATGCATCGCTGGGTGGAACAGCCCTCCCACCGGCTGGCGAGGCGGTTGCAGGGGGAGGGGGCGAGAGTGCCGGCGGGGTTGTCGTCGCAGGCGCGGTAGCTTGGGGGCGCTGCCCCCAAGGCCCCCGGCAGAGGGCGCTGCCCTCTGCACTCCCGCCGGGGAGGGGACCCCTCCCCGGACCCCGGTGTGAGTCGGCAGGTTGAACCCACAGGTCTGAAACTCGGACCGGGGTCCGGGGCCAGGTCCTGGCCCCGGCGGGGGTTGCAGGGGGCAGCGCCCCCTGCTCACCTCAGACCTTTGGCCGTTCCGGCCAGAACCGCACCCCTTCCCGCGCGAAGCCGCCGCCGAGGCCGATGGCGGTGCCATCCGCGCGCCAGCAGGCGGCGCCTTCCAGCGTGCCATCCGCATGGAAGCGGATGCCGCACATGCCGCCGCCGATATGCGGCAGGGCCTGCACCGCATGGCCCATGGCGGAGAGCTTCTCCCGCACCGCGGGCGCGATGCCCTGCTCCACCTCCAGCGCCTGGCCCTGCGTCCAGACGCGCGGCGCCTCCACCGCTTCCTGCAGGCTCATCCCATGGTCGATCAGCGCGATCATCGCCTGCATGGCGCTGCCGAAGATGCGCAACCCGCCGGGCAGGCCGAGCGCGGCATAGGGCTTGCCGTCCCGCAGCGCGATCAGCGGCGCCTGGCTGGTGGTGATGCGCTTGCCCGGCGTGATGGAGAGCGCATGGCCCGGGCGCGGGTCGAACAGCGCCATGTAGTTGTTGGGGATGAGGCCAACCTCCTCCACCAGGAAGCGGGCCCCGAACAGGCTGTTGATGGTGTGGGTGGCGCAGAGGATGTGGCCCTCGCCATCCGCCACCGTCAGATGGGTGGTGTTGGGGCTCTCGCCCGCCGCCACGCCGGCGGACCAGTCCTGGGCGCGGGCGAGGTCGAGGGCGGCGCGGCGCTCCGCGGCATAGGCGGGGGAGATGAGCTTCGCCACCGGGACATCGATGAAGGCGGGGTCGGCGGTCGCGGCGGCGCGGTCGGCGAAGGCGATCTTCAGCGCCTCGGCGATCAGATGCGTCGTCTCCGCCGTGCCGAAGCCGAGGGCGCGGAGATCGAAGCCGGAGAGGATGTTCAGCATCTGCAGCACATGCACGCCGCCGGAGGAGGGCGGCGGCGGGCCGATGATCTCATGGCCGCGATAGGTGCCGCGCACCGGCGCACGCTCGATCAGGCGGGCGTCGCGCAGATCCGCCTCCGCCAGCAGGCCGCCGCGCTTGGCCACGGCGGCGACCACGGCGGCGCCGATCGCGCCGCCATGCAGCGCGCCGGGGCCTTCCCGCGCGATGGTGGCCAGCGTCTCCGCCGTGGCGCCCATGGTGACGCGGTGGCCCGGCTTCAGCGGCGCGCCGCCGGGGAGGAAGAGGGCGCTGATGCCGGCATCCTTCGCCATGTCCGGCGCCGCCTCCGCCGTGCATTCGGCGAGGTAGGGGGAAGCGGGGAAGCCGCGCCGGGCGAGGCGGATGGCGGGGGCGAGCACCTCCTCCAGCGAGAGCCGGCCGTGGCGGCGCAGCGCCTCGCACCAGGCGAGCAGGTTGCCCGGCGTGGCGACGGATGTCGCGCCGACCGCATTCTTCCGCCCCACCGTCTCCAGCGCCGCGGGCCAGTCCTGGCTGACCGGGGTGAACATGTCCGGGCGACCGGCGGCGGGCACGGTGGAGAGGCCGTCCAGTATGGTATGCGTGCCGTCCGGCAGGCGCAGATGCATCATGCCGCCGCCGAGCAGGCCGACCATCATCGGCTCCACCACCGTCAGGGCGAAGAGCGCGGCGACGCCCGCATCGATGGCATTGCCGCCGGCCGCCAGCATCTCCGCCCCCGCGGCGGAGGCCAGCGGATGGTTGGTGACGACCATGCCGCGGCGGCCGGTGGCCGGGTGCTTCTCGGGCGTGAAGGGGCTGCCGGCGCGGGCGCGCCAATCGGCTGGCTGCATGGTCATCTCCTGCTCCGCGGCAGAGGCTGGCGCCATGCGGCGCGGCGCGCAAGCCGGCAGGATCGCCGCCCCGGGCGATCCGCGCCGGGCCGTTTGCGGCCCGCCCAGGCAGCCTTCCCGAAGCCCCCGCTGGCCAGCCCGCGCGCTGGCGCGCTAGCCTCCCGCCGAGGAGGTTCGCATGTCGCTCTCCCGCCGCTCTGCCCTCGCCACGCTGCCGGCGCTTGCCGCCGGGAAAGCTGGAGCCCAGACCATGGCCAATGCCCGCATCGACCAGGCCACCGACATGCTCGGCATCGTCGACGTGCAGCCGGATTTCATGCCGGGCGGCAGGCTGGCCGTCGCCGGCGGGGACCAGGTGGTGCCGGTGATCAACAAGCTGCTGGAAGGGCGCTTCCGCCACGCCTTCGCCACCCAGGACTGGCACCCGGCCGGGCATTCCAGCTTCGCCAGCAGCCACCCCGGCAAGCAACCCTTCGAGACCACCCAGATGCCCTACGGCCCGCAGACGCTGTGGCCGGACCATTGCATCCAGGGCAGCGCCGGGGCGGAGCTGCACAAGGAGCTGGCGCAGGCGCGGATCGAGCTGATCGTGCGCAAGGGCTTCCGGCCGGAGATCGACAGCTATTCCGCCTTCTTCGAGAATGACCGCAGCACCACCACCGGCCTGCATGGCTGGCTGCAGGCGCGCGGGGTGAAGCGGATCTTCCTCGCCGGGCTGGCGACGGATTACTGCGTCGCCTATTCGGCGGAGGATGCGGCGAAGCTCGGCTACCAGGTGGTGGTGATCGAGGATGGCTGCCGCGGCATCGGCCTGCCGGCGGAGGGCGGGACGACGATCGACGCGGCGAAGCGCAGGCTGACGGCG
>NZ_JAMZIK010000201.1 GCF_024178315.1 Siccirubricoccus soli
TGCAGGCGCGCGGGGTGAAGCGGATCTTCCTCGCCGGGCTGGCGACGGATTACTGCGTCGCCTATTCGGCGGAGGATGCGGCGAAGCTCGGCTACCAGGTGGTGGTGATCGAGGATGGCTGCCGCGGCATCGGCCTGCCGGCGGAGGGCGGGACGACGATCGACGCGGCGAAGCGCAGGCTGACGGCGGCGGGGGTGGCGTTCCTCACCAGCGACGCGCTGGCCTGAAGGAGCCGACCGCACGCTTCCGCCACCGCGGCCGGGCTATCGTTCTGGTGATGTGACAAATCCGGCGGGATCGTCCCGGATATGCATCATCATTGCCCGGAGACCCCCATGCGCCTGGTCCTTGCCCTGCTGCTCAGCTGCTGCGGCTTTGCCGCGCCGGCCGCGGCGTCCCTGCTCGGCCAGCAGATGACGGCGGGCTATCGCTACCCCGAGCTCGGCACCACCTATCCCAGCACGGTCTGGTCTCCCGCCGGCTTCACCATCGGCGCCGGGGTGGAGACGGTAGGGCTGGTGGAAAACGTGACCAGCATCTCGGTCGATTTCGCTGCGAACCGCCTCACCCTGCTGCTGGCCACCACCTTGCCAGCACCGACCTGGGGCAGCGTTGACTTCAACGGACCGGTCTTCACCGCCGCGGCGCCGCTCGGGATCATCGGTGCCACGGTGAATGCGGCGACGACGCTGGCCGGCTTCGACGTCAGCCGCATCAGCGTGACCGGGACGGAGGTTCGCATCGACTGGGCCGGTCTCTCCTATGTCGATGGCACGCGGTTGGTGGTGGATTTCCAGCTGGTTCCGGAGCCGGCGGGAATGGCGCTGCTGCTGGCGGGACTCGGGCTGCTCGGCCTGCTGCGAGGCACCGCCCCGGGGCGCAGCGTCGCTATCGGCTGAGCGCGCCGCCGGCCGCGCGGCATGCCTGCCATGGCGACGCCAGGGGCGTGCGGCCCTGCCCGGAAGGCTGGGGGATCAGGCCGTGATGCCGCCATCCACCCGCAGCACCTGGCCGGTGATGTAGGAGGCG
>NZ_JAMZIK010000202.1 GCF_024178315.1 Siccirubricoccus soli
GAGGCACCGCCCCGGGGCGCAGCGTCGCTATCGGCTGAGCGCGCCGCCGGCCGCGCGGCATGCCTGCCATGGCGACGCCAGGGGCGTGCGGCCCTGCCCGGAAGGCTGGGGGATCAGGCCGTGATGCCGCCATCCACCCGCAGCACCTGGCCGGTGATGTAGGAGGCGGCAGGGGAGGCGAGGAAGGCGATGGCCGCCGCCACCTCCTCCGTCCGGCCGTAGCGGCCGAGCGGGATGTGGCGGCAGCGTTCCGCCTTCGCTTCCGGGTTCAACGCGGCATGCGCGCCGGCATCCTTCTCCGTATAGCCGGGCGAGACCGCGTTCACCGTGATGCCCGGCGCCCATTCGATGGCGAGTGCGCGGACCAGCGCCTCCATCCCCGCCTTGGCCGCGGCGGAGGCGGCGAAGACCGGGTGCTCCATGCGGAAGACATGCGCGACGAAGGAGGAGACGGCGACGAGCCGTGGATCCTGCCCCTTCGCCAGATGCGGCTGCGCGGCGCGGGCCAGGCGCAGCAGGGCGAAGGCGATGGCGTCATGGCTGGCGGCGAAGGCGGCGTCGCTCAGCGCCGCCACCGGCGTGCGGTCGGCGAAGCCGGCATTGGAGATGAGGACATCGAGCCCGCCCAGCGCCGCCGCGGCCTCCGCCACCACCTGGCCGGGCGCCCCGGCCTCGGCCAGGTCGCCAAGCAGGATATGCACCTCGGCGCCGCGGGTGCGGAGCTCCGTGGCCAGCGCCTCCAGCCCGGCGCGGTTCTTCCGCGTGTGCAGGGCAAGGGCGGCGCCGGGCGCCGCCAACAGCCGGCCGCAGGCGGCGCCGATGCCACTCGCCGCGCCGGTGATGAGATAACGCCGTGCCGCCATTCGCCCTGCCTCCGTCCTCGGGCCGCGATCATGCCCGGGCGCTTCACGGTGGCAAGGGCGGTGGCGGATATGCCAGCCTGCCGGCGCGGCCATGCCGCGCAAGAACGACCAAGAACGCTCGGGAGGAATGCCATGAAGACGCTTTCGCGCCGGACCCTCTTCGGAGGGCTCGGCTGCCTCGCCTGCGGCGCTGCGCATCTCGGCCTGACCGCCACCCCGGTGCAGGCGCAAGGCTGGACGCCGCCGGATTCGTCCCAGCGCTGCCCCAGCCGCTGGGGGCCGAATGACCGTCGCGGCGCGATGAACCTGATGACGCCGGAGCGGGCGAAGCGCGCCGCCGCCCTGATCCGCACCGGGGAGATCGTGGAGCTGGGACAGACCCTGTCGGAGGCCATGCCCTTCTTCGGCACGCGGCGCTTCGACGTCCATCTGAAGCAGACCTTCATGAACCCGCAGGCCAATCGCCGCGGCTCCAACGAGGAGCTGGTGGTGGCGGAGATCGGCCAGGTGGGCACCCAGCTCGACATGTTCCCGCACCAGACGATCGGCGATGAGACCTACAATTGCGTCAAGGTGCCGGGCATCATGAGCCGCGGCGGCTTCACCGAAATGGGCGTGGACACGGTGGGCACCATCTTCACCCGCGGCATCCTGCTGGACATCGCGGCGCTGAAGGGCGTGCCGGTGCTGGGCGACGACTACGAGATCACCGTCGCCGACCTGGAACAGGCACAGCAGCGGCAGAACCTGCGCATCGAGGAAGGGGATGCGGTGCTGTTCCACACCGGCTGGGGCACGCTCTGGGCGCGGGACAATGCACGCTATGTGCGGAGCTGCCCCGGCATCGGCGTGGCGGCGGCGGAATACGTCATCCAGCGCAACCCGATCCTGATGGGGGCGGACAATTGGCCGGTGGAGTGCGCGCCGTCCAAGACCATGCCGCAGGCCTCGCTGCCGGTGCACCAGATCGCGCTGGTGATCAACGGCGTGCATCTGCTGGAGAACATGAAGCTGGACCAGCTCGCGGCGCGGCAGCCGGGCCCCTTCGCGCTGATGGTGCAGCCGCTGAAGGTGAAGGGCGGCACGGGCAGCACGGTGGCGCCGAGTGCGCTGTTCTGAGGAGGGCTCTGCCCTCCTCAGGCTCCTCCCGCCAAAGGCCGAAGGGCCTTTGGAAACCTTGAGTTCAGACCCGACGGTTGAACCGGCAAACTCATGGGTTCAAAGGGCCTTTCGGCCCTTTGCGGGGTGAGCTCGAGAGGGGCGGCGCCCCTCTCGACGCCCTGAGGACGGCCCCCTACCCTTCGCAAGCTTGTGGGAGGGAGAAGAGGCGCATGCTCACGGTGCTGGAGCCGGAAGGGCTCTATCCGGACACGCAGATCGAGCAGGAGATCCTGGGGCCTGGCGTCCGCGTCATCCGCGGCAACGCCAGATCCAGCCTGGCCGAGCTGCCGGACGAGATGCTGGCCGAGGTGGATGGGCTGATGACGCTGCGCATGTGGGTGCCGGCGGAGCAGATCGCGCGCTTCCCCAAGCTGAAGGTCGTGGTGCGGATGGGCGTCGGCTATGACCGCGTCGATCGCGTCGCCTGCGCCGCGCGCGGCATCCTGGTGGCGAACCTGCCGGATTACGGCACGCAGGAGGTGGCGGAATTCGCCGTGCTGCTGGCCGTCGCGCTGCGCCGCGGGCTGACCCTGTACCATGATACGCAGCGCGGGCCGAACCCGGCGCCCTGGGCGGTGATGCCCTCCGCCATCGTGCGGCGGCAGGAGGTGCAGAGTTTCGGCATTATCGGCCTCGGCCGCATCGGCAGCGCCGCGGCGCTGCGCGCCAAGGCCTTCGGCTACCGCGTGGTGTTCTACGACCCTTACCAGCCGAATGGCTGGGACCGCGCCCTCGGCATCCAGCGTGCCCGCACGCTGGAGGAGCTGCTGGCGCAATCCGACGTGCTCTCCATCCATTGTCCGCTGACGCGGCACACGCGCGGGCTGGTGGGGGAGCGGGAGCTGCGGCTGCTGCCGAAGGATGCCGTGGTGGTGAACACGGCGCGCGGCCCGATCCTCGATATCGATGCGCTGGCGCGCTGCCTGAAGGACGGCCACCTGGCCGGCGCCGGGCTCGACGTGATTCCGGTGGAGCCGCCGGTGGAGCCGGTGCCGGAGCTGCTGCGCGCCTACCGCGCGCAGGAGGAATGGCTGCGCGGGCGCCTCATCATCACGCCGCACATCGCCTTCCATTCGCCGGAGGCGTGGCGGGACATCCGGGTGAAGGGCGTGGAGACGATGCGCGACGTGCTGGTGGAGGGGAAGCGCACCAACGTCATCCCGCCGGAGAGCGATTGATCCGTCCCGCTGGCGGCGCCGCGCCCGGCGAGGGTGCCGCGCATCGGGCGCGATTGCTGTCGGCCGCGTGATCGAACTGCAAGGCCGCTGGTGCGATGGAACGGCACCGCAACCGGAGACCGAAGATGCGCCTGCTGCTGATCTCCACACTCTTGCTGACCGGGCTTGCCGCCTGCGAGCGGGAAGGCCCGGCCGAGCGCGCCGGCCGCAACCTGGACCGCGCCGGGGAGCGGGTGCGCGACACCGTGGACCCGCCGCGCGGCCCGGTGGAGCGGCTGGGCCGCAGCGTGGACCGGGCGGTGAACTGACCGCGACGGCATACCGCCCGCTCCTCCTCGCAGAGGGCGGGCGGCACCGTAGCCCAGGCTGGCGAAGGCGGTGGCGCTCAGGCCCGGCAGGCCGGGTCCGGCACCTTGCGCTTGGCCAGCAACTCGCGGATCGCCTCCGTGGCCAGGGTCGGGCTGAAGGGCTTGGCGAGGAAGCGCGCGCCGCCCACGGTCTGCGCTTCCGGCACGCCGGCGTAGCGGCCGGAGGCGTAGATCACCGGCAACTCCGGCCGCACCTGCCGCACCGCGCGCGCCAGGGCGAAGCCGTCCTCGCCGCCCGGCAGGTTGATGTCGGTCAGCAGCGCGGAGATATCCATTCGCTTGCTGATCAATTGCATCGCCTCATGCGCATCCGCCGCGTCCAATACGTCGAACCCGTCATCACTCAGCGCATCGACCAAGGTCAGACGCACCAGCACATCGTCCTCTACCACCAACAATACCGGCAACTTCTTGCGCATGGCCTCGTGTCCCTACCCTGAAGCACAATCCTGCAGCGGGCTTGCCGTTGCGGCGGCCGGGCGTGACGAGTGCGTGACGCAGCGGTCACCTGGCGCCTGTGGGTTTCGTGCAAGCCGCGGCGGCGCAAGGCCTGGGATCCTGTGTCGCATGACGCGAGGCAGGTGCTGCGCGGATTGAGGCGGGACGCGGCCCTGCTGCACGCATCGCCTTTCTGGATCCCATCATGTCGCGCGGAGCACTTTCTGCGCGATCACGTGCAGGGCATGTCGCCCTGCATCACCCTCGATCGATGGTGACGGGGGTCACGCTCGGGGCGTGGCGACGGGGATTACGCTCGGGGCGTGACGATGGGCATCACGCTTGGGGCGTGACGATGGGCATCACGCTTGGGGTGTGGCGATGGGCATTACGCTCGGGGCGTGGCAACGGGACCGCGCCCGGGGCAGGGCAACAGGCGGCGCGCCCGCCGGAACGGGCGCCGCCGCCGCGGTCAGGGCGCCTCGGCCACTTCCAGCAGGGCTTCGCCGCTGCGGCGGATGCGGGCCATCTCCGTCGGGGAGCAGCCGGCATCGGGCAGCACCTGCGAGCCCGGGGCGGTGACTTCCAGCTTCGCGCGCACGCGGCACATGACGCGGCGGGTGGAGGCGGCCGAGCCGCCATGCCAGCGGCGCAGCGCCTCCGCCCAGCTTCCCGTTTCCGTGTACCAGCGGCGGATCAGCCCGCCCGCCCAATCGGCGGAGCGGACCGGGTCCAGCGGCCAGTCCGCGCCGCGGGCATGGACGCGGGCATTCACCTGCACGCAGCCGGCCATGATGGAGCGGCCGGGTGCGGCGCCGAGCATCAGCGCCCGGGCGGTGGCGAAATCGCGCGGGAAGTAGGAGCGGCCGCCAATGTTCAGCGCATGCGCGTGCAGCCCGCTCTCCGACAGAGCGATGGCGACCAGCAGGCCATGCGGCAGGCCGTGCACCTCCTCCGCCCGGCGGGCGGCGGCGAGGCAGGCGGCCTGGGGGCTGCGGGCGGGCGGCGCCGGCAGGGCCGCGGGCAGCAATTCCTGCGGCGCATCCGGCAGGCGGGGCGCGCGGGCGAGATGGAGCCGGGCCTCGGCCTGCGGGCGCACCTCTCCCCCAACCGCGCCGCGTTCTGCGGCGATGCTCTCGGCCAGGGCCGTCCCCATGGGCAGGACCAGCGACGAGACCAGCAGCACTGCCATCCAGGCAGGCCGGGTACGCCGTGCCGCGGGGGCGGCTCTGGCTCCTTGCCCTGGGGTGAGGGCGCCCCGCGCACCGCGCGGGAACGCCGCTGAGGGTAGCCGGGAGAAACCCCCCGGCGTGCCGTTCGCGGACGTCATGCCGTTCCCGTTAGCCTGCTTTGAAAAAAACAGCAACCTCCGGTGAACGGAGGGCGGCGGCGCGGCCGGGCCGGCGGCGGGGCAACCCAGGATTGCCGGGCCGAAATGGAATACAAAGTGGAGGAAGAGTTAAGGAGTGCCACGGCATTGCTTGCGGTCTTCCATCCGCGTTCTTGTCCGCCGCCGCTTCGTCCTGGCGCGCGGGCGGCGGAAAAGCGGCAGGAAAGCGGCAGGATTGGCGGCGCGAAAGGGGGTGGCGGGGCGGCGCCGGGCGGCCCAATGTGGGGCCCAATCGCCGCCGGACCATTGCCATGCGCCGCCTGCCTCGCCGCGCTCTTTCCACCGCCTGCCTTGCCCTTGCCGTGCCGGCCCGCGCCCAGGGGCGTGGGGAGGAGGGGGGCTACCCGGCCGCGCCCGTCACCCTGGTGGCGCCCTTCGCCGCCGGGGGCGCGGCGGACCTGGCCGCCCGCACCCTGGCCCGCTTCGCGCCGCGCCACCTGCCCAACCCGGGGGCCGGCATGGTGGTGGAGAACCGCGCCGGGGCTTCCGGCGCGCTGGGCACGCAGCATGTGGCGCGCGCCGCGCCGGACGGGCAGACGCTGCTGCTGGCGCGGGTTTCCGCCGCCGCCATCCTGCCGGCGCTGGACCCGCGCACGCCCTATGCCTGGGACGGGTTCACCATGCTCGGCCTGCTGGACGAGAACCCCTTCGTCGTCTGCGTGCGGGCCGATGCGCCCTGGCGGAGCTTCGCCACGCTGCTGGCCGCGCTGCGCGAGCAGCCGGGCGGGCTGAGCTTCGCCACCACCGGGCCGGCGACGCTGCTCGACCTCGGCGTGCGGCACATCTTCGCCACGGCCGGGCTGCCGCTGGATGCCGGGGTGGCGAAGCCCTATCGCGGCGGCGGGGAGGCGGTGGCGGCGCTGGTGGCGGGGGAGGTGGATTTCCTCGGCAACAACCTCTCCGACACGATCGGGGCGATTCGCGGCGGGCAGTTGCGGGCGCTGGTGGTGGGGCTGCGGCGGGAGCGGCACGCGCTGCTGCCGCAGGTGCCGAGCGCGCGGGAGGTGGAGTTCGAGGCGCTGGCCGAGGTCACCGGCTGGAATGCGCTCTATGCCCCGCCGGGGCTGGCGGCGCCGGCGCAGGCGGCCTGGGTGGCGGCCATCGCGGCGCTGCGCGGCGATGCGGGCTGGATGGCGGCGACCCGCGCCGTGGGCAGCTATCCGCGGCTGCTGCCGCCGGAGGAGACGCGGGACTATGTCCGGGCGCAGGTGGCATTGTACCACGATCTCGGGCGGAGGCTGGGGCTTATCTGATCCCCATGACGTCGCTGGCGCGACGCCATGGGCCCCCGGAGGCGCCGAATGAGCGAGGCCTCGCGCAGCACACCGGGCGGCCGGGTTCGGGGCGGAGCTTTGCACGATCTCTGGGCGTGGGTCTGGGGCTTCCGCGAGGGGCGGGCGTGACAGGTTCTTGCCAAGCCGGATGGACCGCGTAGCCTTGGCGCGAACGGAGACCTGCGCCATGGACGGAACCCCCAGGATCGAGCTCGGCAAGGAGGCCGCGCTGACGGCGCGCTACGGCGCGGCGGCAGTGCCCCCGGCCGGGCCGTGGAACGCCATCATCGGCCATCTGCTCAGCCACCGCTCCATCCGCGGCTTCAAGCCGGACCCGCTGCCGGAGGGCACGCTGGAGACGCTGATCGCAGCCGGGCAATCTGCCGCCACCTCCTCCAACCTGCAGACCTGGTCCGTGGTGGTGGTGGACGACCCCGCCAAGCGCGCCGTGCTGGCGGAGGTGGCGGGCGGGCAGAAGCACATCCTGCAATGCCCGCTCTTCCTCGTCTTCCTGGCCGATACCTCGCGCAACGAGCGTCTCGGGATCGCGGCCGGGCATCCGCTGGAGGGGCTGCCCTTCCTCGAGACCTTCCTCGTCGCCGCCATCGATGCCGCGCTGGCGGCGCAGAATGCGGTGGTGGCGGCGGAGGCGCTCGGCCTCGGCACCGTCTATATCGGCGCGCTGCGCAATGACGTGGTGCGGGTGGCGGAGACGCTGGGCCTGCCGCCGGGCGCCGTCGGCGTGTTCGGCCTCTGCGTCGGCTACGTGGCGCAGGAGGCGGAGATCAAGCCGCGCCTGGCGCAGGGCGCCATCGTGCACCGCGAGGTCTATGACGCCTCGGGCGAGCCGGCGCATCGCGCCGCCTATGACGCGCTGCTCGGCGCCTATTCGCGGCGCAACGAGATGAGCGCGGATACCTGGACGCAGCGCGTCGTCAGCCGCAACGGCACGGTGAAGTCGCTGCGCGGGCGCGACCTGCTGAAATCCGCGCTGCGGACGCTGGGCTTCCCGCTGCGCTGATCCCCACGACGTTGCTGCGCAACGCCGCGGGGGCCCCGGGAAGGCGCTGGGCTACCGGCGTTGCGCAAGCCTGCCGCGGCGAAGCCGCGGCTGGGCAACGGGCGGTCCGGTTCGCAGTGGGCGCCGGCTGGGCAGCGATGCGGCGGTCCTGACGCGCCGCCGCCGAAGCGTGCCGCCCGGTG
>NZ_JAMZIK010000203.1 GCF_024178315.1 Siccirubricoccus soli
TGGGCAACGGGCGGTCCGGTTCGCAGTGGGCGCCGGCTGGGCAGCGATGCGGCGGTCCTGACGCGCCGCCGCCGAAGCGTGCCGCCCGGTGCGCGGCGCGGCTTCGCTGCGCCAAGCTGTGCGGGCTGTTGATCGCCTGGCGAGACCGGGGCCCCCGCGAAGGCGCGCAGCGCCTTCGCGGGGAAAAGGCTGCGCGGGGAAAGGGTCTCAGGCCGCTTCGGCGACGACGACGCGGCGCCGCGCCGGCCTGACGCCGGCCGGGATCAGCTCGGAGAAATCCTTCGCCGCTTCCATCAGCGTCACGCCGGCGAAGCCGGGGCAGAGGCGGCTGCCCAGCCTCTCCCAGCCGCCGGCGCCGCGCAGCAGCAGCCGGTTGCGGAATGGGGGGACGAAGAGCGCGGCGTCCCGCTGCGCCACGCGGAACATCTGCCGCTGCAGCAGCGCCTCGAGCTGCAGGGCGGAATAGGGGTGGCCATGGCCGAAGGGCGTGCGTTCCAGATGCGCCCAGAGGCCGAGGCGGTTGGGCGCCACCACCAGCAGGCGGCCGTCATCCTTCAGCACCCGCCAGGCCTCCCGCAGCAGGCGGCGGCTGTTCTCCGCATGCTCCAGGCCGTGGACCAGCAGGATGCGGTCGAAGGTGAGGTCCGGGAAGGGCAGCGCATCCTCCGGCCCGGCGGCGGTGCAGGAGGCGGCGCCGCGCGGCCAGCGCCAGCGGGGGAAATGTTCCGGCACCAGGGCAATGCAGCGATGGGCTTCCGCCTTCCAGAGCCGGAGGAAGGGGCTGGCATAGCCGAGGCCGAGCACCGCCTGGCCCGGCAGGGCCGGCCAGAGGGCGCGCAGCCTGTCCCGCAGCAACCTGGCGGTGACCAGGCCGGCCGGGGTGGCGTAGAAATTCGCCAGACCGTGGACCTCATCGCGCATGCGGGGGATATAGGGCGGAACCCGCCCGGTTTTCACCGCCCGTCCCGCTTTTCCCGGGGGCGTGGCCGCGGCGCAGCACCGAGGAGAGAGAGCCCATGCCGGTTTCGGTCCAAGCCATCCCCTGCCTGTCCGACAATTATGCCTGGGCGTTGAAGGATGCCGCGACCGGGACGGTGGCCATCTGCGACCCCGGCGAGGCCGGGCCGATCATCGCCGCGCTGGAGAAGATGGGCGGGCGCTGCGACCTGATCCTCCTCACCCACCACCATGGCGACCATGTGGCCGGCGTGGAGGAGGTGCGGGCGCGGTTCGGTGCCAGGGTGGTGGGCGCCAAGGCCGATGCGCACCGGCTGCCGAAGCTGGATGTGGCGCTGGCACCGGGGGAGAAGATCGCGGTCGGGGCGACGGAGGGCGTCGTCATCGATACGCCGGGCCATACGGTGGGGCATATCGCCTTCCACTTCCCGGAAGGGCATGTGCTGCTCTGCGGCGACACGCTGTTCTCGCTGGGCTGCGGGCGGCTGCTGGAGGGGGATGCGACGATGATGTTCCGCTCGCTCGCCGCGCTTGCTGCGCTGCCGGATGCAACGCTGGTCTGCTGCGGGCATGAGTACACCGAGAGCAATGCGCGCTTCGCGCTGACGGTGGAGCCGGAGAACCAGGCGCTGGTGGCGCGGGCGGCGGAGGCGAAGGCGCAGCGCGCGGCGGGCAAGTTTACCGTGCCGACGACGATCGCCGAGGAGAAGGCGGCGAATCCCTTCGTGCGGGCGAAGGATGTGGCGCGGCTGGCGGCGATCCGCAGCGCCAAGGACAATTTCCGCTGAGATGCCCTTGGGCGCCGGGCGGCCGGTGAACCTGCGCGACCCCGGGTTGCCGGCCGCGGCGGTGATTGCCGCGCTGGGCCTGCGGCCGCATCCGGAGGGCGGGCATTACCGCGAGATCTGGCGGGATGCGCCGCCGGGCGGTGGGCGCGGGGCGGGGACGGCGATCTACTACCTGCTGGCGGAAGGCGAGCGCAGCCACTGGCACCGGGTGGATGCCGCCGAGGCTTGGCACTGGTATGGCGGGGCGGCGCTGGAACTGGCGCTTTCCGCCGATGGCGTGGCGGTGGAGCGGCGGCGGCTCGGGCCCGACCTTGGGGCGGGGGAGGCGCCTTTCGCGCTGGTGCCGGCCGGCATGTGGCAGGCGGCGCGGCCGCTCGGCGCCTGGGTGCTGGTGGGGTGCACCGTCAGCCCGGCCTTCGATTTCGCGGGGTTCGAGATGGCGCCGGCGGGCTTTCTTCCCTTCACGTAGGCGGAGGCACTTCATGGGCCTTCGACACCGTCGAAGGCAACCATTGCCTGGGGCCATGGGGCCGGAACGCTGTCAAGGACGCAGCCGCGCGGAGCGCGGTGCCGCTTCGCGGCATCCTTGACAGCGTTCCGGCCCCATGGCTGTCGCAGGAGGTCGCCCGACGCGGTCGAGCGCGCATTGGCGCGCCCGGCCTTGCGGCCAAGGGATGATGCGGGCCTTCAGCCGCGGCGGAGGTTCCACAGGAACGGGTTCGGGCCCTGCAGCACGCCCGTCAGATCCGCGCGGAAGGCCGTGCGCAGGCGGAACAGGCCGGTGGGCGCGAAGGGCACGCTCTGCCACGCCGCCTCCTGCAGCTCCGCCATCGCCGCCGCCTGCGCCGCGGCATCCGGCGCCGCGATCCAGCGCTGCACCGCCGCCTCGCTCGCCGCATCCGTGGGCCAGCCGAACCAGGCGGCCTCGCCATGCCCGCGGATGATGGGGCTGACCGCCGGGTTGGCGATGGCGGCGGCGGGGAAGTTGGTGTTGTGCAGGTTCCACCCGCCCTGCGCGGGCGGCGCCTTGTTGGCGCGGCGGGCGATCGTCGTCGCCCAGTCGCTCTCCACCAGGTCGATGTTCACCCCGAGCCGGCGCATCAGGTCGGCGGTGACGCGGCCCTGCATCGTCACCGCGGGAAAATCCGTCGGGTTCACCAGCACGATGCGCTCGCCGCGATAGCCGGCCTCGCGCAGCGCCGCGCGGGCGCGCGCCATCGCCGCCTCGCCACGCGGCGCCGGCGCGAACTCCTTCACCCCCGGCAGGCCGCAGGGGAAGACGGCGTGGCATTCGCGCCAATCCTCGGGCAGGGCCACCGCGCTCATGTAGTCCGCCTGCACCAGCACGTCGCGGATGGCGCGGCGCACCGCGACATCGGTGAAGGGCGGGTGCAGGTGGTTGAAGCGCAGGAAGCCGAGGAAGCCGTTCGGGTCATAGACCTGGGTGCGGAGGTTGCGGTCGCGCGCCAGCACCGGCACCAGATCCGGCAGCGGGTATTCGATCCAGTCGATCTCGCCGGTCTGCAACGCCGCCGCCGCCGTGCCGCCATCCGGAATCCAGAGCAACTCCAGCCGCTCGAAATGCACGCGCTTGCCGCCGGCGGCGGCCTCGGCGGGCTCGTCGCGCGGGAGGTAGTCCGGGTTGCGGGCATAGGCGGCGCGGCTGCCCTGCACGAACTCGCCAGGCAGGAAGCGCCAGGGGCCGCTGCCCACCATGCCCTCCACGCCGATCGGGCGGTCCGGCGGCGTGGCGGCGATGCGGGCGGGCATGATGAAGGCCGGGCTGGCGGCGGGCTTGGCCAGCGCATCCAGCAGGGCGGGGAAGGGGCGGTGCAGGCGGATGACCAGCACCCGGTCCTCCGGCGCCTGCCATTCCGCCACGGCGCGGGCCAGCACCTGGCCGAAACCGTCCCGCACCATCCATCGTTGCAGGGAGGCGATGCAGTCCCGCGCCGTCACCGCTTCCCCGTCATGGAAGCGCAGCCCCTCCCGCAGGCGGATGCTCCAGGTCAGGCCATCGTCCGAGACCGCATGTCCCGCGGCCATCTGCGGCCGGGGGCGGAGCTGCGCGTCGCAGCCATAGAGCGTGTCGAAGACGCAGAAGCCATGGGTGGTGGCGATGGTGGTGGGGTTCAGGATGGGGTCCAGCACCGCCGGCGCCGCCTGCGGCATGAAGCGGAGCGTGCGGGCGCGGGCGCCATCCCTTCCCCCCTGGGCAAGGGCGGGCAGCGGCAGCAGGCCGGCGGCGGCCAGCAGCGGGCGGCGGTGAAGCACCTCTCATCCTCCCCTTCGGGCGAAGGGGGCCGTTGCGCCGGCGCTCCGGCACCACGGTCACCATCCCTTCGCCGGTCCTAACCGGATCAGGTTCCACGGGTCGCGGCCTGGCCGCCTCTCAGCGCCGCACGGCGCTCCCCGGGTGTCCGTTGCGAGGATGGGCCGCCTGGCCGCGGCGCGCAAGTTTGCCGGATGTCGCCGCACCACTCATACTGGCGCCAATGCCAGCACCCGGCGGATGCAACCGCAGGGAACGATTCGATGGATACCCACGCCGCGCCGCCGCTGCGCGCCCGCCCGCTCGGCCCCACCTTCGGCGCCGAGCTTTCCGGCCTGACCGTCCGCGGCGATGTCGGCGAGGCGGAACTCGCCGCCTTCCGCGAGGCGCTGCACCGCTACGGCGTCGTGCTGATCCGCGGCGTGGCGAACGACCCGGCGGCGCAGGTGGCGTTCAGCCGCCGCCTCGGCCCGCTCGAGCACCACGCGGCGGCGAAGGCGGTACATCCGCTTCACCCCGAAATCTTCTGCGTCGGCAATTACCGCGGCGAGGGCATCACCGCGAATTTCGCCCGCGGCGTCGAGCAATGGCATGCCGACAGCAGCTACCGCGAGGTGCCGAGCCTCGCCTCCCTGTTCTACGGCGCCATCTGCCCGCCGGAAGGCGGCGAGACCTGCTTTCTGGATGCCGTGACCGCTTATGCCGAGTTGCCGGAGGCGCTGAAGGCCGAGCTGGAGGGCAAAATCGGCGTGCACGATCTCGGGACGCTGAGCGAGTGGAACCACCGCCACACGCCGGACCGGCTGCCGATGACGCAGGAGGCGCGGCGGCGCTGGCCGCCGGTGCCGCATCCGCTGGTGAAGACCCATCCGGTGACGGGGAAGCGGACGCTCTTCATCTGCCCCGCCGTCATCAGCCATGTGGAGGGCATGTCGGCGGAGGCAGGGCGCGCGCTGATCGAGGCGGTGATGCAGCATGCGACGCAGGAACGCTACATCTACCGCCACCAGTGGCGGGAAGGCGATCTGGTGGCCTGGGACAACCGCGCCACGCTGCACACGGCCAGCCTGTTCGACCACACGAAGTACACGCGGCTGATGTTCCGCACGACGGTGGCGGGGGAAGCCTGATCCGCTGCCTGGCCAGCTCACGCTGCGGCCGCGCCCCCGCTGCCTGGTGTCCTGACGCGGCTTTGCCGCGTCAGGCTGTGGAGGCGCTGGGAATGCGGTGGCTCCCGGGGTCCCCATGGCGTTGCGCAGCAACGTCATGGGGAATGGTCACGGGGAATGCGGCACGCCCTTCGAGGTGCTGTATTCGAAATGCAGTGCCTCGCCCGGGAAGACGCGCGGGTGGATGGCATGCGCCGCCATCGCCGCCTCGGCGAAGCCCTGCAGGATGAGCTTCAGCTTCCCCGGATAGGTGGCGATGTCGCCCACCGCATGGATGCCGGGCAGGTTGGTCTCGCAGGTCGCGGGCGTCACGCCGACATGGCTGCGCTCCAGCCCCAGCCCCCAGCCGGCGATGGGACCAAGCTCCATGGACAGGCCGTAGAAGGGCAGCAGGAAGTCGGCCGCAACGGTCTTCGTCTCGCCCTTCAGCGTCGCCAGTACCACGCCGGTCAGCCTGGCGCCGTCGCCCTCCAGCCCATGCAGCTGGTAGGGGATGGCCATCTCCACCTCGCCGCGCGCCGCCGCCTCGTCCAGCCTTGCGGCGCTTTCCGGTGCGGCACGGAATTTCGGGCGGCGATGCACCACGGTCACCTTGGCCGCGATCTCCTTCAGGCTCAGCGCCCAGTCCACCGCGCTGTCGCCGCCGCCCGCGATCACCACGCGCTTGCCGCGGAACTCCTCCCGCTTCGCTACCAGGTAGCGCACCGCGCCGCTCGCCTCATAGCCCGCCAGCCCGTCCAGCGGCGGGCGGTTGGGGCCGAAGGCGCCGGCGCCGGCGGCGATGATCACGGCCTTGCAGCGGACCACGTCGCCGGCGGAGCTGCCGAGCTCCCAGCCGCCCTCCACCTGGCGCAGCTTCTCCACCCGGCGCCCGAGCAGATAGAGCGGGTTGAAGGGGGCCGCCTGGGCTTCCAGCTTCTCGATCAGCGCCGCGCCGTCGATGGCGGGGTGGGCCGGGATGTCGTAGATCGGCTTCTCCGGATAGAGCGCGGTGCACTGCCCGCCGATCGCGTCCAGCGCGTCCAGCACCACGCTGCGCATGCGCAGCATGCCGCATTCGAACACCGCGAACAGCCCGACCGGGCCGGCGCCGATGATCGCCACATCCGTATCGACCGTCACGCCGGAGGCGCCGAGGCCGGGCAGTTCCGCCATCGCTTGAGATCCCTGATCCGGGCCGGTCCTCTACCCCGGGCAGGCCCGCCGACCAAGGGCGTGCCGGCCTGGCGCCCTGCCGGTGGGCCCCTGCCCCTCGCGCCGCGCAGGGCAGGGGCCCTGGCCGAGGCGCGGCGCTTTCGCTAACAGGGCGCGCACTTGAACCTGGGGCGGCAGGCTGCGCAAATGCGCCCATCTGTCCGCCCGGAGTCGCAGGACCGTCGCCGCCCCCATGGCCCAACCCGTCACTGTGACGCTGCCGGATCTGGCCGCCACCGCCGCCCTGGCCGCCCGCCTGGCGCCCGCGGCGCGGCCGGGCGATGCCCTGCTGCTGGAAGGCCCGCTCGGCGCGGGGAAGAGCGCCTTCGCCCGCGCCTTCCTCCGCGCCGCCGCGGGCGACCCCCGCCTCGAAGTGCCCTCCCCCAGCTTCACCCTGGTGCAGAGCTACGCGCTGCCGGGCGGGACCGTGGCGCATCATTTCGACCTCTACCGCCTCTCCGGCCCGACGGAGGTGCCGGAGCTGGGCTGGGAGGAGGCGCGGGAGGGTATCGTGCTGGTGGAATGGCCGGAGCGGCTGGGCGAGCTTGCCCCGGCGGACTCGCTGCGCATCGCCCTCGCCCCCGGGGCGGCCGAGGAGGAACGGATCGCCCGGCTGGAGGGCTGGCCGGACCGGCTGCCCGGGCTGCTCGCGGCATGAGGCATCCGGAGCCCTTCCTCGCCGCCCATGGCTATGCGGCGGCGGCGCGCGAGCCGTTGCCCGCCGATGCCAGCTTCCGCCGCTACATCCGGCTGCGCGGCGGGCCGCGCCCGGCCCTGCTGATGGACGCCCCGCCGCCCGAGGATGTGCGGCCCTTCGCCCTGCTCGCCCGGCACCTGCTGGCGGCCGGCCTCTCGGTACCCGCCATCCTGGCCGAGGATGCCGCGGCGGGCTTCCTGCTCATCGAGGATTTCGGCGAGCAGAACCACGCCCGGCTGCTGGATGCCGGGGCTGATCCCCTGCCCCTCTATGAGGAAGCGGCGGAGGCGCTGGCGGCGCTGCATGGCGTCTCGCCCCCGCCCGGCCTGCCGGTCTGGGATGCGGCGGCCATGGGGCGGGCGACGGCGGCGACCTTCCTCGACTGGTGGTGGCCGGCGGCCTTCGGCCGGGCGGCGCCCGAGGCGGTGCGGGCGGAGCTGGACGAGGCGCTGCATGCCATGCTGGCGCCCTTCGCCGGGGCCAGGGGCTTCGTCCACCGCGACTATTTCCCCGCCAACCTGATGCGGCTGCCGGAGCGCGAGGGGGCGCGGCGCACCGGCATCCTGGACTTCCAGGATGCCGCGCTGGGCCACCCGGCCTATGACCTCGTCTCCCTGGTGGAGGATGCGCGGCGGGAGGTGGCGCCGGCGGTGCGGCGGGCGGCGATCGCCCGCTACTTCGCGGCGCGGCCGGGGCTGGACCGGGGGCAGTTCCTCGCCGCCATGGCGGCGCATGGGGCGCAGCGGCACCTGCGGGTCGCGGCGCTCTGGGTGCGGCTGGCGGTCAGGGACGGCAAGCCGGCCTATCTGCGGTACGGGCCGCTCTGCTGGGGGCTGCTGGCAAGGTCGCTCTCTCAGCCGGCCTGTGCGCCGCTCAGGGAATTCCTGGACCGGCACGTGCCGGACGAGCTGCGCCGGAACCCGGCGCCGGAATTGTGACGGGGCGCCCCAACCGGGGTGTCGAGGGAGGGCTTTGCCCTCCCCCGAACCCCCACCCACCAAAGGCCGAAAGGCCTTTGGAAACCATGAGTCTGCTGGCGGAAGCGAAGCGATGAGTCCCAAACGTGCGATGGTGCTTGCCGCCGGGCTGGGCCAGAGGATGCGGCCGCTGACGGAGACCACGGCCAAGCCGCTGCTGACGCTGCAGGGGCGCAGCCTGCTGGACCAGGCGCTGGACCGGCTGGAGGAGCAGGGCATCGCCGAGGCGGTGGTGAACGCGCATTGGCATGCGGAGAAGGTCGCCAGGGCGGTCGCGGCGCGCAGCTCGCCTGCCATCACCTTGCAGCAGGAGGAGACCTTGCTGGAGACGGGGGGCGGGGTGACGCGGGCGCTGCCGCTGCTGGGGCCGGAGCCCTTCTTCGTCGTCAATGGCGACTCGGTGTGGCTGGACGGGCCGACGCCGGCTCTGGCGCGCATGGCCGCCGCCTTCGACCCGGCGCAGATGGACGCGCTGCTGCTGCTGGTGCGGGCGGCGCAGGTGGAGGGCGAGATCGGCCGCGGCGATTTCCTGATGGACCCGCTCGGCCGGCTGCGGCGGCCGAAGGAGCGGGAGCTGGCGCCCTATGTCTTCGCCGGGGTGCAGATCCTGACGCCGGCCCTGTTCGCCGCGGCGCCCGCCGGCGCCTTCAGCCTGAACCGCCTCTACGACCATGGCATCGAGGCCGGGCGCCTGTTCGGCCTGGTGCATGACGGCGTCTGGTTCCACCTCTCCGCGCCCGAGGATCTGGAGCGCGCCGAGGCGGCCTTGCATGCCGGGCTGGTGAAGGCGTTGTTTTGAGTGGGCTGAGGCGGTTCCGCCGGCGAAGAATCGGTTTCCAAAGGCCTTTCGGCCTTTGGCGGAGGGAGTTTGAGGGAGGCAGCGCCTCCCTCAGATGCTAGTTGTTCAGCATGCGCCTTTTCGACATCCCCGCGCATCTGCCCTTCCTCGACTGCCTGGCGGATGGCGTGCTGCGGGCCATCCCGGGCGAGGCGCCGGAGCGGCTTTCCCGCGTCACCATCCTGCTGCCCACCCGCCGCTCCGCCCGCGCGCTGCGCGTGGCCTTCCTGCGCGCTGCCGAGGGCCGCGCCCTGCTGCTGCCGCGGATGCGGGCGCTGGCCGGGCTCTCCACCGAGGATGCCGACGAGCTGGCGCTGCCCGCCCTGCTCGACCTGCCGCCTTCCGTCGAGCCGCTGCGGCGCCAGGCGGTGCTCGCCGGCTTCGTGCAGCGCCTGCCGCGGGAGCGGGGCGGGCCGACCTCGCCGGAGCAGGCCTGGTCCCTGGCCGGGGCGCTGGCCACCCTGTTCGACGAGATCGCGCTGGAGGAGCGCGACCTCGACCTGCTGGCGGACAGCCCGCCCGAGGCGCTGAACGAGCATTGGCTGGAGCGGCTGGCGGCGCTGGTGCCGGACACCCATGCGGCCCACTGGCAGATCACCCTGGCCTTCCTGCGCGGCGTCATGGCGCAGTGGCAGCATTGGCTGGAGACGGAGGGGCTGCTCGATATCGGCATGCGCCGCGCCCAGGCGCTGCGCGTGCAGACCCTGGCCTGGCAGCAGGAGCCGCCCGGGGACCCGGTGATCGCGGCCGGCATCGGCGTCGGCGGCACCATCCCGGCGGCCGAGGCGCTGCTGCGCGTCATCGCCCGGGACCTGCCGCAGGGTGCGGTGGTGCTGCATGGCGTGGACCAGGATTCGGCCGAGCAGGTCTGGGACGCCATCGCCGATTCGCCGACCCACCCCTATTGCGGGCAGCAAAGATTGCTGCGGGCGCTGGGGGCGGTGCGGGAGGATGTGCGGCGCTGGCCGGGCTGCGAGCAGGCCGCGCCGGGCGTGCCAGCGGACCGGCCGGCGCTGCTCGGCATGGCGCTGCGCCCGGCGGCGGGGCTGCCGGCCTGGCAGGCGCGGCGGCCGGATCGCTGGCGGGCGGCGATGCAGGGCATCACCCAGCTCACCGCCCCGGATGCGCAGGCCGAGGCGGTGGCGATCGCCCTGACCCTGCGGGAGGCGCTGGAGGACCCGAGGGCGCATGTGGCGCTGGTGACGCCGGACCGCGACCTGGCGCGGCGCGTCACGGCGGAGCTTGCCCGGCATGGGGTGACGGCGGATGATTCCGCCGGCGAGACGCTGGGCCAGACCCCGGCCGGCGCCTTCCTGCGGCTGCTGGCGGAGGCGGTGGCGAGCGAGTTCGCCCCCGTGCCGCTGCTGGCGCTGCTGAAGCACCCCCTCTGCGCCGGCGGCTGGCCGCGCGGGCGCTGGGTGGGGGCGGTGCGGCTGCTGGAGCGGGTGGCGTTGCGCGGGGCGCGGCCGGCGCCGGGCCTCGACGGGCTGCGCGCC
>NZ_JAMZIK010000204.1 GCF_024178315.1 Siccirubricoccus soli
CGCCTGGCCGCCGCCGCCGCGCTGCGGCCGGAAGGCCATGCCGAGCTGGATCTGGCGGCGCTGGGCCAGGATTCGGTGGCGGTCGCCGCGCTGGGCCGGTTGCTGGCGCTGGTCTCCGGCCGCCCCTATGCCCCGGCCGCGCCGGCCGTCCTCGCCCTGCTGCGCCGCGGGGAGGGCACGCTGGCCGGCGCCTGGCTGCACCCGCGCCCCGGACGCCCCGCCTTGCTGGCGCGGGAGGCGGCGGGGCTGGCTCCGCCCGTCCCCGCCTGCCAGGGAGCGGTCTGGGATGGCCGCTTCCGCCTCATCGGCCCCGGGGACCCTGTCTGCCGCCTCGGCGCGCTGGGCCCGGCCGCCGCCGCCCGCCTGCGGGACCGGGCGCCTCTACCGGCGGTGGCATTGGCCGCGCTTCCCGCCATTTGGCACCACGCCGCGCTGGTGGCGGTGCCCCACCTGCACTATCCTGGGCTTGAGGCCTCGGCCCGCTTCGCGACCATCCTGGCCCCGACCATCGCCGGGGGCGGGTGAATCCTGGGCGGTGGCATTCCCTGCCGGCACCAGCATCCCTATCTGGTGGGGCAGGAACAGGGCATCTTGCCCAAAGTGGCATGGCGAAGCGGGGTCGTCCCGCCGGGCCGTGGCGGGAACGGGAAATGAATCGGTGAATAATTTCGGCCGCAACCTGGCGCTCTGGGTCATCGTGGCTCTGCTGCTGGTAGCGCTGTTCAACCTCTTCACGCCCAGCACCAGCACCCAGCGCGGCGCGCAGCAGGTGGCCTATTCCGAATTCCTGAACGAGGTCGGCGCCGGCCATGTGCGGGAGGTGCAGATCCAGGGCCGCACCGTCACCGGCCAGCTCACCGATGGTCGGACCTTCCAGAGCTACACGCCGGAGGATCCGAACCTCGTCAGCCGCCTGACGGAGAAGGGCGTGCGCATCATCGCCCGGCCGGAGGAGAGCGACGTCAACCCGCTCTTCCACTACCTGCTTTCCTGGTTCCCGATGCTGCTGCTGATCGGCGTCTGGGTCTTCTTCATGCGCCAGATGCAGTCGGGCGGCGGCCGGGCCATGGGCTTCGGCAAGTCCCGCGCCCGGCTGCTGACCGAGAAGCAGGGCCGCGTGACCTTCGAGGACGTGGCCGGCATCGACGAGGCCAAGGGCGAGCTGGAGGAGATCGTGGAGTTCCTGCGCGACCCGCAGAAATTCCAGCGCCTCGGCGGCAAGATCCCGAAGGGCGTGCTGCTGGTCGGCCCCCCGGGTACCGGCAAGACGCTGCTCGCCCGCGCCATCGCCGGCGAGGCGAACGTGCCCTTCTTCACCATCTCGGGCTCCGACTTCGTCGAGATGTTCGTCGGCGTCGGCGCGTCCCGTGTCCGCGACATGTTCGAGCAGGGCAAGAAGAACGCCCCCTGCATCATCTTCATCGACGAGATCGATGCGGTGGGCCGCCATCGCGGCGCCGGCCTCGGCGGCGGCAATGACGAGCGCGAGCAGACGCTGAACCAGATGCTCGTCGAGATGGACGGCTTCGAGAGCAATGAGGGCGTCATCCTCATCGCCGCGACCAACCGGCCGGACGTGCTGGACCCGGCGCTGCTGCGCCCCGGCCGCTTCGACCGCCAGGTGGTGGTGCCGAACCCGGACGTGCAGGGCCGCGAGAAGATCCTCCGCGTGCATATGCGCAAGGTCCCGCTGGCCTCCGATGTCGATCCGAAGGTGATCGCCCGCGGCACGCCCGGCTTCTCCGGCGCCGATCTGGCGAACCTCGTCAACGAGGCCGCCCTGCTCGCCGCCCGCACCGGCCGCCGCACCGTCGGCATGCATGAGTTCGAGCAGGCCAAGGACAAGGTGCTGATGGGCGCCGAGCGCCGGTCGCTCGTCATGTCCGAGGACGAGAAGCGCATGACCGCCTACCACGAGGCGGGCCATGCCCTCTGCGCCCTGAAGCTGCCGGAATGCGACCCGGTGCATAAGGCCACCATCATCCCGCGCGGCCGCGCGCTGGGCCTGGTGATGTCCCTGCCGGAGGGCGACCGCTACTCCAAGCACAAGTCGAAGCTGCTGCAGGAGCTGGCGATGGCCATGGGCGGCCGCGTCGCCGAGGAGCTGATCTTCGGCCCGGACAAGGTCTCCAACGGCGCCAGCGGCGACATCAAGATGGCGACCGACCAGGCCCGCCGGATGATCACCGAATGGGGCATGTCCGAGAAGCTCGGCATGATCGCCTATGGCGAGAACAGCCAGGAGGTGTTCCTGGGCCACTCCGTGACCCAGTCCAAGAACCTCTCCGAGGAGACGGCGCGGCAGATCGATGGCGAGATCCGCCGGATCATCGACGAGGCCTATGCCAAGGCGAAGCAGCTCCTCTCCGAGAACATCGACGAGCTGCACCTGCTGGCCAAGGGGCTGCTGGAGCACGAGACCCTCTCGGGCGACGAGATCCGGCAGGTGATCCGCGGCGAGCCGATCATCCGCAACCGGCCGGATGAGCCGGTGCCGCAGGGGCGGGGCAGCGTGCCCTCCTCCGGCCGGACGCCGCGCCCCAACCCGGGCGGCTTCAACCCGGCGCCCGCGCCGGGCGCCTGATCCACCGCCCGGAGGCCACTCACGGCCTTCGCGGAACGACGAGCCTCGGCAGGGCCCCGAACGTGTCTGCGTTCGGGGCCCTTGCTATGAGGGCGCCATGGTCGAACGCATCCTCGAACCTCTTGCCCTCACCACCGGCCCCGCGGCCCGCCAGGGCCTGCCCTTCCAGGGCGGCCCCGCCGGCTTCCTCCTCGCCCGGCTGATCGAGGACGGCGCCGAGCGCGGCATCCTCCCGGCCAGCGCCATTCCGGCCGAGTGGCAGGACCTCCTTCCCCCCATCACCGCCGCGCCGCCGCCCTTCGCCGGCCTCGTGCCGAAGCTTCCGGGCGGGCCGCTCGTCATGGGTATCGTCAACGTCACGCCGGACAGCTTCTCGGGCGATGGCGTCGCCGCCGAGGCCGCCATCGCCCAGGGGCAGGCCATGCTGGCGGCGGGCGCCGACATCCTCGACATCGGCGGCGAGAGCACCCGCCCTGGCGCCGCGCCGGTGCCGCCCGAGGAGGAGATCGCCCGCATCCTGCCGGTGGTCCGCGCCCTGGCCTCGCTCGGCCCCGTTTCCATCGACACGCGCAACGCCGCCACCATGGCGGCCGCCCTCGATGCCGGCGCCCGCATCGTCAACGACATCGCGGCCCTCAGGCATGACCCCGAAGCGCCCGCCCTGGTCCGCCGCAGCGGCGCCCCGGTGGTGCTGATGCACATGCTGGGCACCGACCCTCGCACCATGCAGGACGACCCGCGCTACGACGACGTGGCCGTGGAGGTCTTCACCTTCCTCCGGGACCGCATCGTCGCGCTGGGCCTGCCGCCCGCCCAGGTCGCGGTCGATCCCGGCATCGGCTTCGGCAAGACCCTGGCGCACAACCTGGCCCTGCTGGACCGGCTGCCCATCCTCGCCGGCCTCGGCTGCCCGATCCTGCTGGGCGCCTCCCGCAAGGCCTCGCTCGGCCGCCTCGCCGGCGCCGCGGAGCCGGGGCGGCGCCTGGCCCCGAGCCTCGCCGCGGCGCTGACCGGCACCGCCCGGGGCGCCGCCATCCTCCGCGTGCATGACGTGGCGGAGACGGTGCAGGCGCTGAAGGTCTGGCGCGCCGCTACCGGCTGACGCACCAGCCACCCGGGACGAGGCGGCCACCTCTTTCCTGGAGCAGCCAATCTCCGACCTTTTGGACCCCGCCATGGTCCGTCAGATCGTCGGCCGCTCCAGGTGTCCCGGGCCGGTAACCTCGCCCTTGGCTACTCCGCCGCAAGCGGCAGCGCAGCCGCGAAGCGGCCAAGCCCGATGCGGTCGGCGAAGCTGCGCCCGCGACGCGGCAGCCCATCCGCCGGCGCTGCCGTCACGCCGTAATAGTCAAGGAGCGTGGGGAAGATATCGAGGATCGAGCAGCGCCCCGGATGCACCGCATGGCTGCCGGTCTTGAACCACAAGACGCTGTCCGGGTGGTGCATCCCGGCCTTGATATGGGGCACGCGGCAGAAATGCTCGAAGAAGGGCAGCGTCGCGTTGCTGCCCCGCGCCAGGGAAGGCTGCGCCTCGGCCGGCAATTCCACGCCGATGCCGCAGCCGAAGAACAGCGTGTTCTCCGGCGCCGGGTCGAAGGTGAAGAGCGGCCGGCCTTCCAGATGCGCCGCTGCCAGCTTGGCGCGGGCGGCCGCAGTGGCGTCGGCATCGGGGAAGGTGGCGGAATACCGGTGCGCCATCACCGGCAGCAGCAGTGTCGGCTGCACGCCCATGCGGGCCAGAAGGTCCTTGGCGTCATGCGGCCGGTAATAGCGCCGCCCGGCGCCCGGGTTGGGCTGCTGGCTGAGCGCGGTGGAGAGCACCAGCATCGCGCCGTCCCGCTCCAGCGCCATCAGATCCGCCAGCACGGCATCCATCTGCTGGTCGCCGTAGAGGATGGCGTCGCGATGCTCGCTGTCCTCGAAATCCTCCGCCGGCAGGGCGAATTGCGTCGGCTCCAGCAAGCGGAAATAGACGTGCCGGAAATGCGCCGTGCTGTTGAGGAAGAAGGAGGCGAAATCCGGCCGGTCCCGCTTCCAGAAGCGCAGGAACAGGTCGAGCTGCAATTTGTCCAGCAGCGCGGCCCGCTTCCAGCCGGCCTGGCGGTTGCCGAGCTTCTCCAGCAGCTGCCGGCCGATCGCCATCAGCGTGTTGCCGCGCAGCCCGTGCGTCGCGAGGAAGGAGAAGAACCGCGCATATTCCGCGCCGCCGACGCCAGCCGCGGCGTTGCTGTTCTCCTGCACCTTGCTGACGACGATGCGCTGATAGGCGGCAAGCTCCGCCGGATAGGGCGGTTCCGTGCTGCACCAGGCGTCGGGCAGGTAGAAGCATCCCGGCGCAGCAAAGGCGCCCGCATTGATGCCGGCGAAACTGCCGACGCTGTGCCCGTCCGCCAGCAGCGCGTGCCAGATATCGGTGAAGCCGGCCCACGGCCCGTCGATCAGATAGAATACTTTATGCTGATTATAGCCGAGGCTGGTATGCAGCGAGTACCACTGGATCCAGGGCTCCAGGTATTGCTACTTGGTGACGTCGGCGGTGCCGGTCAGGACCTGGGCGCTGTCGTGGAACCGGCGGAAATTCGGCAGCCTGCCTTCGGCCATCCAGCGGTTCAAAAGCCCCGGGCACAGCTCGTTGAACTCGATGAGGATGATGCGCCGGCCATGACCGCCCATGGCCCGCCCCCCTGGTCTCGCCATCGCTGGATCCATATTCACGATATCTCTAAAATTGCAAAGTTTCTCCGAAAAGACCAGGCAGGAAAAATTCCAGGCAAGTTATGATGGGGCCTGCGGCACTCCCTGCCGATTGTCTGGACACCGCTTCCGGTGTGGCGCTAGGCCAGCGCGGAGCAGTTGCATATGGCACCCGGTTCATGAACGCACCCATGTCCACCCCCGCCCGCCGTCTCTTCGGCACGGATGGCATCCGCGGCACCGCCAACAAAGCGCCGATGGACGCCGCGACGGCGCTGCGCCTCGGCCAGGCCGCCGGCCGCGTCTTCAACCGCGGCACCCACCGCCACCGGGTCGTCATCGGCAAGGATACCCGCCTCTCCGGCTACATGCTGGAGCCGGCCCTGACGGCGGGCTTCATCGGCACGGGCATGGATGTGGTCCTGGTCGGCCCCCTGCCGACGCCGGCCATCGCCCTTCTCACCCGCAGCCTCCGCGCCGATCTCGGCGTGATGATCAGCGCCAGCCACAACCTCTTCGAGGACAACGGCATCAAGCTGTTCGGCCCGGACGGGCTCAAGCTCTCGGATGCGCAGGAGGCGGAGATCGAGGCGCTGATGGCAGGCGACCTCGCCGCCGGCTTGGTCGCCCCCGCCCGGCTCGGTCGCGCCAGCCGCATGGAGGATGCGCCAGGCCGCTATATCGAGGCGGTGAAGCAGTCCTTCCCCCGCCACCTGACGCTGGAGGGGCTGCGCGTCGTCGTCGATTGCGCCCATGGTGCCGCCTACAAGGTGGCGCCCACCGTGCTGTGGGAGCTGGGGGCGGAGGTCGTCGCCATCGGCGATGCGCCGGACGGCTTCAACATCAACCGCGGCGTCGGCTCCACCGCCCCGGCCCGGCTGGCCGAGCTGGTGCGGGAACGCCGGGCGGATATCGGCATCGCGCTCGACGGCGATGCCGACCGCGTGGTGCTGGTGGACGAGAACGGCACGCTCATCGACGGCGACCAGATCCTCGCCCTCATCGCCGAGAGCTGGCACGCCCAGGGCCGGCTGCGCGGCGGGGCCGTGGTCGCCACCGTCATGTCCAATATGGGGCTGGAGCGGCGGCTGAAGGCGCGCGGCCTCTCGCTGCTGCGCACCGCGGTGGGCGACCGCTATGTGGGCGAGCGGATGCGGGAGACGGGCTGCAATCTGGGTGGGGAGCAGTCCGGCCACCTCATCATGACGGATTTCGGCACCACCGGGGACGGGCTGATCGGCGCATTGCAGGTCCTCTCCGTTCTGGTCGAGGAGAAGCGCCCCGCCAGCCAGGTCTGCCGGCGGTTCGAGCCGCTGCCGCAGCGCCTGGTCAATATCCGCTTCGCCGGCACCTCCCCGCTGGAGGATCCCGGGGTGCAGGCGGCGATCGCGGCGGAGGAGGCGCGCCTTGGCGAGCGCGGCCGGGTGCTGATCCGCGCCAGCGGCACGGAGCCGGTGATCCGCGTGATGGCGGAGGCGGAGGAGGAGGCGCTGGTGCAGGACAGCGTCACCTGCCTGGCGGACACCATCCGCGCCCGCGCCGCGCTGCGCGGCTGATCCGCTTCCCTCGCCGGCAGGCGAGGGCCGGGCCACAGCAGCCTCCGGCCTGACGGATCACGGCGCGATCCGTCAGGCCCGAGATAAGCTGCTCTGGGACTTGTATTTTCCGGAGCAAGAAATCCGGTCGGGTGGTCCCACCGAGCGGATATTGCTCTAGAGAGGGCGGCGCGGCGACCGCACGCGCCACCCGCACCACGCTTCGGACCCTTCGCATGACCCAAGGCCGAGTCCTCATCATTGCCGGCTCCGATTCCGGTGGCGGCGCCGGCATCCAGGCCGATCTCAAGGCGGTCACCGCGCTCGGCGGCTATGCTGCCACCGCCATCACCGCGCTGACGGCGCAGAACACCGAGGGCGTCTTCGGCGTGCTGCCGGTGCCCACCGATTTCATCCGCCAGCAGATGGAGCTGGTGCTGCGCGACATCGGCGCCGATGCGCTGAAGACCGGCATGCTGCATGACGCTCTGACCATCGAGACGGTGGCCGATGTGCTGGAGGCCGAGGCGCCGGGCGTGCCCCTGGTGGCGGACCCGGTGATGGTGGCGAAGGGCGGCCATGCCCTGCTCCAGCCGGAGGCGGTGGCGACCCTGAAGCGCCGCCTGCTGCCGCTGGCCGCCCTCATCACCCCGAACCTGCCGGAGGCGGAGGTGCTGCTCGGCCGCCCCGTCCCCGATGCCGCCGCCATGCCGGGGGCGGCGGAGGAGCTGCTGGGCCTCGGCCTCAAGGCGGTGCTGCTGAAGGGCGGGCATCTGCCGGGGGAGGAGGTGGTGGACATCCTCGCCACCCCGGCCGGGGTGATGCGCTTCGAGGACCGCCGGATCGAGACCCGCCACACCCATGGCACGGGTTGCACCCTGGCCAGCGCCATCGCCGCTGGGCTGGCGCAGGGGATGCCGATGGGGGCGGCGGTGGCCCGGGCCAGGCGCTATGTGCGGGCGGCCATCCTGGCGGCGCCGGGCTTTGGCAAGGGGCATGGGCCGCTGGGGCATGGGGTGACGGTGGATCCGGGGAGGGTGTGAAGGGGGCTCCGCCCCCTTGCCCCCGGCAGAGGGCGCTGCCCTCGGCACTCCCGCCGGGGCCAGGACCTGGCCCCGGACCCCGGTGTGAGTTTCAGGTCCGAGGGTTCGGCTGGCACGCCCCAAACTCAAGGTTTCCAAAGGCCCTTCGGCCTTTGGCGGGGAGAGTTTGAGAGGGGCAGCGCCCCTCTCAATCCTCGGCCGGTGGTGCTGAAAGATCCTCGTAGAGCAGCCGCGCCTCCGCCGCCGGCCCCCGCCGGTCTCCCAGCCCGACCACGCGCCAGATCTTCACCACCCCGCGCTCCGCGGAGCCGAGCGCGAGGGTCAGCACATCCCCCGGCCGCAGCTTGGCATGTGCCTTCAGCGTGGGCTGGCGGTTGATGCGCACCGCCCCCTGCTCGATCAGCTTCGCGCAGGCGCTGCGCGTCCGCGCTACCCGCGCGCACCACAGCCAGAGGTCGAGGCGCTGCCAGTCGCGGTCCTCGCCCGGCTCCGCCACCGCTCAGCCCCGCAGGAAGGAGGCCGGACGCCGCCTCAAGCGCCCGACCGCAGCTTGAGCTGCGCCAGGACGGCGAAGGGCGAGTCCGGATCCGGCCCGCTCGGCGCCGCCGGCTTGGCCGCCTGGGCCGCACCGCGATCCTCCTCCCGCCGCGGCGGGCGGTCCGGCCGGCCTTCCCCGCGGGGGAAGCGCGGGCCGTCGCCGCGCGGCGGGCGGGGCCCGTCCTTGCCGCGGTTCCGGTCGCCGCCGCCCTTCCAGGGGGCGCCGGGGCCGCGGGCCTCCATGACCACCGGGCGGCGCCGCATCTCCTGCGGGATGGGCGGACCGTAGAAGATCATCTCCGGGCTGTTCGGCGGCGGCAGCGGAGGCAGGGGCGGCAGCGCCGACTCGTTCCGCTCCCGCGCCTCGCGCGGCGGGCGGCGATCGCCGTCGCGGTTGCCGAAATCGCGGTTGCGCTCCCGGTCGCGCGGCGGGCGGCCATCCTGCGGCCGTCCCTCATGGCGGCCCTCCGGCCGGCGCTCCCGCTCCGGGCGGCCCTCATGCCGTGGCGGCCGGTCGCCCTGGCGCTCGCCCTCGGGCCGCCTTTCGCCATGGTGGCGCGGGCCGCCATGTCGCTGCCCCTCCCTTTGCCCCTCGCGCGGGCCCTGGCCCGGCCGCGGGCCGCGGTGGTGGTGCTGCGGCCGCGGCTGGGCCACGCGCAGCGGCGTCGGCGGGCCGTACTGGCCTTCCTCCAGCGGCACCGGCTCCAGCAGCCGGAAGCCGAGCGCCTGGAGCGCCACCCCCAGCATATCCGCCTTCACCCCCAGCCGGCTGGCGAGGTCGGGCGGCGGCGGCGCCGGGGCGCGGCGGGTGAGGTAGGCCAGCTCGCCGGCAATGCGCTCCGCCACGTCCAGCCGCAGCAGCACCGGGCCGGCCGGCAGCCAGCCCATGGCCTGGGCGAAGCCGGTGGGCCAGCCGGCCGGCGGCGGCGGGTTCGCCTCGCCTTCCGCCGCCTCGCGGATCTGCAGCGCCACCAGCCCAGGGGCGGGCAGGGCGGGCGTCTCGATGTTGCGGATGAGCGACCAGATCTGCGCCCGCAGCGCCATGGCGCGCGGCTTCAGCGCCTCGGGCACGAAGAGCGCATAGCGCCCGGCCCGCACGCCGATGGCCTTCAGCTTCTGCCGCAGGTCCGGCGGCACCGTGCCATCCGTATTGCCCGGCGCCAGGCCAAGCGATTCACGCAGCTGGTAGGCCGGGCCGCGCAGCGCGCCCTCGGCCTCCGCCTTGGCTTCCACCGTGGTGAGGATGGCGAGCTCGCGGGCGATCAGCCCCTCGACATATTTCGCCAGCCGGGCCCGCACCCGCTCCCGCTGCGCGCCGTCCAGGAATTCGGAGGGCAGCACCTCCACCTGCGGCTTGGAGGGCTCGGGGCCCGGGCGCAGCCGCGCCACCTCGGCGGGCTCGCCGCCATGGCTGGTCCAGGTGATGCGGTGGGCGGGGGTCAGCCCGAAGGCCTCGTCCTTCGCCGTCTCCAGCGCGGCGACGCGGCGCGGCATCTCCTCCTTCAGGGCGACGCGGGCGGCGCGGAGGATGAGCTTGCGCTGCTCCTCCGTCTCCGCCTCCGCCTCCGGGTGGAAGAGGAAGCCGGAAACCTTGCCGACGGGGTGGCCTTCCACCACCACCTCGCCCTGGCGGGTGACGGCGGAAACCAGCTCCTCGCCCTCCACCTCCTCCAGCCGGCGGATCAGGTGGGCGGCGCGGCGGTCCACGAAACGGGCAGTCAGACGTTCATGCAACGCGTCGCTCACGGCATCCTCGGCCTTGCGGGCTTCCGCCTGGAAGGTCGCGGCATCGCGGGTCCAGTCGGCGCGGGCGGCGATGTAGGACCAGACGCGGATATTGGCCAGCCGCGCCATCAGCGTGTCCAGGTCGCCTTCGGTATTGCCGCATTGGGCGATCTGGCCGGCCACCCAATCATTCGGCAGCGCGCCGTCCTCCGCCAGATGGCGGAAGATGCGGCCGCAGAGCCGCATATGGCTGTCATCCGCCAGCTTGCGGAAATCCGGCACCTGGCAGGCTTCCCAGAGCAGCGCGACGCGGCTGCGGCCGCTGGCGAGCCCCCGGATCTCGCTCTCCCGCGCCAGCATGGAGAGGGTGATGTGATCGTCCGCGTCATGCCCCTTGCTGAGGCCGGGCTGCGGCGGCGGCGCGGCCAGGCTGTCCAGCAGCGCATCGACGCTGGTGAAGTCCAGCTCGCTGTTGCGCCAGGCGAGGGTCTGCAGGGTCTCGAATTGATGCTCTTCGATCTTCTGGACCATTTCCTCCGGCAGCGGCGGGCAATCGCCCGTGGTGCCGAAGCTGCCGTCGCGCATGCCGCGGCCGGCGCGGCCGGCGATCTGCGCGGCTTCCTGCGCCGTCAGCATCCGCGCCGCATGGCCGTCGAATTTCTGCAGGGAGGCGAAGGCCACATGGTCCACATCCATGTTGAGCCCCATCCCGATGGCATCCGTCGCCACCAGGAAGTCCACCTCCCGGTTCTGGTAGAGCGCCACCTGGGCATTGCGCGTGCGGGGCGAGAGGCGCCCCATCACCACCGCGCAGCCGCCGCGGCGGCGGCGGATGGCTTCCGCGATCGCATAGACCTCCGCCGCGCTGAAGGCGACGACCGCGCTGCGCGGCGGCAGACGGGTGAGCTTCTGCGGGCCCGCATGGGTGAGCTGGGAGAGGCGCGGCCGCGTCTCCACCTCGGCCTGCGGCACCAGGCGCTGCAGCAGCGGCCGGATGGTCTCGGCGCCCATGAACATGGTCTCGACCATGCCGCGGGCATTCAGCAGCCGATCGGTGAAGACATGGCCGCGATCCGGATCGGCGCAGAGCTGGATCTCGTCCACTGCGACGAATTCCACGCGGCGGTCGAGCGGCATCGCCTCCACCGTGCAGGCGAACCACTTCGCCTCCGGCGGGATGATTTTTTCTTCACCCGTGATCAGGGCGACGTGCTTCTCGCCCTTGGCGGCCACCATGCGGTCGTAATTCTCGCGCGCCAGCAGGCGCAGCGGGAAACCGATGATGCCGCTGCTGTGCGCCAGCAGGCGGGTGATCGCGAGATGGGTCTTGCCGGTGTTGGTCGGACCCAGCACGGCCTTCACGCGGGCGTCAAACATGGGGGCGGGGGCTCGGCATGTTGCCGCATCCATGAGCCGGACGGGCGGGATTTGCAACCGCACGCCGGGGACGGGGTGCGGGAAGTCGCCGAAGGGCGGCGGCGGCGCCGGTGGGCGGAAGATGATTGCGCCGGTGCGGCCGCCCCGCTACGCGCTTGCGGCCCGGGGATGCCGGCGGCCCCAGGCCCCCTCGGCTTTTTCCGGCGTGGCCCGCCCATCCCTTCCACCCCCTGGGCCCGGGCGTGCAGGGGGGCAGGACAGGAGCACGAGCCTGACGCGGGACGCCGCCCTCGATCGTACCGCGCCGGATCGCATGGCCCCGTGGCGCTTCGCCCTGGTCTTCGCCACGCAATTCATCGTGCCCGGCGTGCTGATGCCCTTCCTGCCCGTGGTGCTGGCGGGGCATGGGCTTTCCGCCACCGAGATCGCCACGGTGCTGGCCGGCGCCTCCGCCGTCCGGCTGGTGGCAGCGCCCGCGGTGGGGCGCGGCACGGATGGCTGGGGCGATGCGCGGGGCGTGCTGCTGCTGGCCGCCACCGGCGCCACCTGCACCGTCACCGGCTATGCGCTGGGCCAGGGCTTCGCCGGGCTGCTGCTGCTCGCCCTGCTGCATGCGCTGGTCGGGGCGCCCATCATGCCGCTCTCCGATGCGCTGGCGGTCTCCGCCTCCCGCCAATTCGGCTTCGATTACGGCCGGGTGCGCTCGGCCGGCTCCGCCAGCTTCATCCTGGCCGCCATCGGGGCCGGGCTGGCGGTGCAGGCCTTCGGGGCTGTCAGCGTCATCTGGCTGGCCGCCGCCGCCTATGCCGGCACGGCGCTGGCGGTGGCCCGGCTGCCGCGCCTGGCGGCGAGCGGGGGTGGCGGGGGCGGGCTGGCGGCGCCCTTCGCCTTTCCCGCCTTCCGCCGGGTGCTGCCGCTTTCGGCGTTGATCCAGGGCAGCCATGCGCTGGTCTATGGCTTCGGCACGCTGCACTGGCAGGCGGCCGGGCATTCCCCCGCCGTGGTCGGGCTGCTCTGGGCGGAGGGGGTGGTGGCGGAGGTGGTGCTCTTCCTGTGCAGCCGCCCTCTGGTGGAGCGCCTCGGCCCCGCGGGGCTCGCCGCGCTGGCGGCCGGGGCCGGGGTGCTGCGCTGGGGGCTGCTGGCGGAGACCACCTGGCTGCCGGCCCTCGCCCTGGCCCAGCTCCTCCACGCCCTGACCTTCGGCGCCATGCACTTGGCCGCCATGCGGGTGCTGGGGACGCTGCCGCCCGGCCAGGCGGCGCGGGCGCAGACCCTGCACGCCTCGCTCGGCACCGGCCTCGCCTCCGGCCTGCTCACCTTCCTCGCCGGGCCGCTCTACGCCGCCTGGGGCGGGGCGGGGTTCTGGGTCATGGCGGGGCTCTGTGCCATGGCCCTGCCGCTGACGCTCCGCCTGCGGACAGCAATGCGCTGAGAGCATCGAGGGGCCGCCTGCGTAACCGCTTCACCTGTAGAAACTTTGCCGTAACCTAAGACGCAATTGGCGCTGCCCACCCGCCGCCCGCAACCGGCCGGCGGCGGTCCGGACGGCGCCGACATGGCAGGCGACTCCTCCGGGGCCGGCATGGCGACGGCACCGGGGGCATTCGCCACTGGGGAGCCGCTTGGCATGCTGCTGCACCTTGCCCTGAATCGTCTCATCCGCACCGGCACCCTCACCGTCCGCTACCCGGACGGGGCGGAGCACCGCTATGGCGGCGGCCCCGGCCCCAGCGCGGGCATGCATATCCGCGACTGGAAGGCGGCAAGGCGCCTCGCCCTCGACCCCGCCCTGGCGGGCGGGGAGCTCTACATGGAGGAGCGGCTGGCACCGCTGGAGGGCGACCTCTACGACCTCGTCGAGGTCTTCATGCTGAACCTCGAGACCGAGGACACGCCGGCGACCCGGCTGCTGGAGCAGGGGCGGCGGCTGGTCCGGCGCCTGGCCCAGTACAACCCGGCCGGCCGCGCCCGGCGCAACGTGGCGCATCACTACGACCTGGATTCACGGCTCTTCCGCCTCATCCTCGATGCCGACCAGCAATATTCCTGCGCCTATTTCCCGACCGGGCGGGAGACGCTGGAGGAGGCGCAGGCGGCGAAGAAGCGGCACATCGCCGCCAAGCTCTGCCTGGACCGGCCGGGGCTCGAGGTGCTCGACATCGGCTGCGGCTGGGGCGGCATGGCGCTGACCCTGGCGCGGGAGTGGGGGGCACGGGTCACCGGCCTCACCCTCAGCACGGAGCAGCTGGGGGTTGCCCGCGCCCGGGCGGCGGAGGCGGGGCTGGCCGACCGCGTGCGGTTCGAGCTGCTTGACTACCGCGCCTGGGGGCAGCCGGTGGACCGCATTGTTTCCGTGGGCATGTTCGAGCATGTGGGGATCGGCCACTACCCGGCCTTCTTCGAGACGGTGCGGCGGGCGCTGCGGCCGGACGGGGTGGCGCTGATCCATGCCATCGGCCGCGCCGCGGGCCCGGCCTTCACCAACCCCTGGCTGGCGAAATACATCTTCCCGGGGGGGTACTCCCCGGCCTTGTCCGAAGTGCTGCCGGCGGCGGAGCGCAGCGGGTTGTGGGTGACGGACATTGAGATCCTGCGGTTGCACTATGCCGAGACGCTGCGGCACTGGCGCCGCCGCTTCGCCGCCAACCGGGAGACGATCCGGGCGCTGTATGACGAGCGCTTCTGCCGGATGTTCGAATTCTACCTGGTGGGGTGCGAGCTGGCCTTCCGCCGGTCCGACCACATGGTCTGGCAGATGCAGGTGGCGCGGGACCGGGCGGCGGTGCCGCTGACGCGGGACTACATCACGGCGGCGGAGCAGGCGGCAGTGGGGTAGGGGCGGCGTGCCGCATGGCTGTTGCCCTGGCGGGGCAGGGCGTGTATCCACCCGGCGCCCACCGGCCCCCCTTGGGGATCAAGCCGACATAGCTCAGCGGTAGAGCAACTGATTCGTAATCAGTAGGTCCGCGGTTCAAATCCGCGTGTCGGCACCATTCTCCTCGAGGCGTTTGGATCCCCCTCCGCGAACACGTCGAGAATCTCTCCAACCGGCTTGTCCAATATTCTGCGTTCTTGCCATGTTCTGTTCATGGCGGGGGCATGCGCGGGATTGCTGTGGATATCTCCGCCCGAGGCATTGCGCCGTGAAGGCGACGGTGTACCCGGCATAACAGATGGCCGGCTCTGCGCCGCGCGAGCGGCAGCCCCTGACTCGAAGATCCGCGCCATGGACGAGGACCGGAGTGGCTGCCGCTGCGTTGAGGCGTTCGGTGGGAAACGCTGCTACGCTGACGCCAAGCCAGGATCAGACCGAAATCCAACGCGCCAGACGCTCGTGTCCTTGCCTCAGCTGTTTCCGGCCGGCCGGTCCGGCGACGCCGAGCCGGCGCCCGAGGACCGGCGCGATCCCCGACCCGAGCACACAGCGCCGAGGCCCGACCGATGCCGACCCTGATGACCCGCCCAAGCTTCGAGAGACTGGCACAGGTGCGCGCCCAACTGCTCGATCAGGGCTTCCCCGCTGCCGCACCCGAGTGCGCGGGCGTCGCCGGCCTGTTCCTGCCCTGGGCCGGCCGGCGCCTGACCGAGGCGGGCGGCATCTACTGGGTGGGAGCCGCCACCGAGGGCGACTACGGCGCCGAGCGCGAGCAGAGCTTCGAGGCCTGCCACGAGAGGGCTGCCAGGCTCTGTGACCGAGGACCGCACGCGCAGGCCCATACGCCGCTCTGGCTCTTTCTCGACGGGCTGACGCGGGAACTGCTCGGCGGGTCCTACGACACGACGGCGGAGCGCTGGGGCTGGTCCAACCTGCTCAAGATCGGCTGGAGCGCCGGGGCGCCGGAGGGCTGGCCGGCGGAGCTGGTCGAGCGCCAGCAAGCGGCCTGCGCCGCGGCGCTGCGCGAGGAGCTCGCAGCCCTGCGCGGAAGCCTCGTCTTCGTGGGATCGCAGGACGACTTCGGCATCCTCGGCGAGGCGCTCGGCGGCATGCCGGACTGGCATGGTGAGCAGGACGAGGCCGCTGGCATCTGGTGGTTCCGGGACGAGGCCTCCGGCAACCTCATCGTCCATGGCTGCCATCCCAGAGCCGCACGCCGGAGCCACTTCTCCGAGACGGCGATCGAGCGAACGGTGCTGCTCGCCCGGAACCTGCTGCCCCACCTGGCCTGACGGCTGGGCCCAGGACCCGGCCCAGCCCGACATCCCACGATACGGCAGCGGCGCGGGCCGCAGGACCGGGCACGATCCGGCTTCGGCAATGAATCGGCCGGGCCGCCACGCAGCGTGGCGCCGGCGCGGATGGCCAGGGCAATGCCGCCTGCGCCTACCGGGTTCAGGTCGTCCGGGCCGCAGGTTCCACGAAGGGGCATGCGGAATGTGGCAACCCTGCTCCGCGCGGCGGCGTTGCGCGCAGATCGAAGGACCATACCTGCGTCAACCAGGCCATCGACGACAGCGATGCCGGCAGCGTCGTGACGCCCATCCTCCGCATCGCCTGAACCCGGCTGCACGTCACGGCCCTCGTGGCCGCACGCATGAAGGAGCCCGCATGGACGTCCTCCTCAAGGTGAATGGCACGGAGCACCGCCTCGCGGTGGATGTGCGCACGACGCTGCTGGACGCGCTGCGGGAGCGGCTGGAGCTGACCGGCACCAAGAAGGGCTGCGACCTCGGCCAATGCGGCGCCTGCACGGTGCTGATGGATGGCCGGCGCGTGCTGTCCTGCTTCATCCTGGCCGTCGCGGCGCAGGAGGCGGAGATCGCCACCATCGAGGGGCTGGCTGGGGAGAACGCGCCGCTGCACCCGATGCAGCAGGCCTTCCTCGACCAGGACGCCTACCAATGCGGCTATTGCACGCCGGGCCAGATCCTCTCTGCCATCGCCTGCGTGCAGGAGGGGCATGCGAATTCGGCTGACCAGATCCGCGAGTACATGAGCGGCAATCTGTGCCGCTGCGCCGCCTATCCGAAGATCGTCGCCGCCGTGCAGCAGGCGAAGCCGCTGATGGAAGGCTCCTGACATGCGCCCCTTCAGCTACCAGCACCCCAGAAGCACCATGGCGGCGCTCGCGCTGGCCGCGCAGCATGTCGCCCGCCCGGGCGAGGCGCGCAGGCCGGCTCCGGCGCGGTACCTCGCCGGCGGCACCAACCTGCTGGACCTGATGAAGATCGGCGTGGACCATCCGGCCACGCTCATCGACATCGCGGCGCTGCGGCAGGAGCATGGCCGGATCGAGGCCGATGAATCGGGCCTCAGCCTCGGCGCCCTGGTGCGCATGGCCGAGGCGGCGGAGCATCCGGCGGTGCTGCGCGACTATCCCGCCATCGCCCAGTCCCTGCAGCTCGCCGCCAGCCAGCAGCTGCGCAACATGGCGACGCTGGGCGGCAATGTGTTGCAGCGGACACGCTGCAACTACTTCCGTGACCCGAGCTGGCCGGCCTGCAACAAGCGGATGCCCGGCAGCGGCTGCGCCGCGATGCAGGGCGTGAACCGCCGGCTTGCCGTGCTCGGCGTCAGCGAGCACTGCATCGCCCACTACCCTGGCGATTTCGCCAATGTCCTCGCGGCCTTCGGCGCCGAGCTGGACCTCCTGGCCCCGGACGGCACCGCGCGCCGCATTCCCTTCGAGGAGCTGCACCGGCTGCCCGGCGGCACGCCGCATATCGAGACGAACCTGCAGCCCGGCGAGCTGATCACCGGCTTCCGCGTGCCCGCGGGGCCATGGACCCGGCGGTCGCTCTACCTGAAGATCCGCGACCGCGACTCCTACGATTTCGCCCAGGCCTCGGCCGTGGTGGGGCTGGACCTGCAGGATGGCGTCGTGCGGGAGGCGCGGATCGGCCTGGGCGGCCTGGTGGCGAAGCCCTGGCGCGCGCATGCGGCGGAGGCGGCGCTGAACGGCCAGAGGCTCGATCGGGCGGTCGCCGAGGCGGCGGCGGCCGCCGCCTTCCAGGACGCGGTCACCCATGGCGAGAACGCCTTCAAGCCTGAGCTCGGGCGCCGCACCCTGGTGCGCGCGCTGCTCCAGGCCGCGGCGATGGAGGCCTGACCATGCCCGACGGCACGCACACCACCATCGGCCAGCCCGCGATCCGCATCGATGGCCGCGCCAAGGTCACCGGCATGGCCCGCTACGCCTCGGATGAGGTGGTGGCGAACCCGGCCCACGCCTTCCTCGTCACCAGCGCCATTGCGCGCGGCCGGGTGCGGGGCTTTCGCCTGGAGGCGGCGCGGGCCGTCCCCGGGGTTCTCGATATCCTGACGCATGAGAATGTGGGCGGGGAGGCGGAGAAGCCCCAGCCCATGTCGGGCGGCGACACCACGACGACGCTGGAATCCGACCGGATCTGGCATGACGGCCAGATCATCGCCCTGGTGCTGGCGGAGAGCTTCGAGGCGGCGCGCGAGGCGGCGCACAAGGTGGAGGTGGATTACGAGGCCGAGACGCCTGCGGCCAGCTTCGGCAGCCCCGGCGCCGAGGAGGAGGTCCGCGAGGCCGGCGAGCACAAGGACTACAAGCTGGGCGATGCGGCGGCCGCCTTCGCCGCGGCCGAGGTGAAGGTGGATGCGCGCTACGGCACGCCGACGCAGCACCACAACCCGATCGAGCTCTACACCACCACCTGCGAATGGCGCGGCGGCAAGCTGACGGTCTATGAGTCCAGCCAGTTCGTCTATGGGTTGCGGGCCAGCCTGGCGAAGCAGCTCCGGATGGACCCCGGCGACATCCATGTCGTCTCGCGCTTCGTCGGCGGCGCCTTCGGCTCGCGCGGCGGCATCACTGCCCGCACCGCCTGGGTCGCGGTCGCGGCGCGGCGGCTGAACCGGCCCGTGCGGCTGGTGCCGACCCGCGACCAGGGCTTCACCATCGTCACCTATCGCGCCGAGACACGGCACCACATCCAGCTTGGCGCGACGCGCGACGGCAGGCTGACGGCGCTGCGGCATGAGGGCTGGGAGGTCACTTCGCGCCCCTCGCAGTACAATGTCTCGGGCACCGAGACGACAGCGCGCATCTATGCCTGCCCGAACATCCTGACCAAGGTGAACATCGTCCATGCCGACCGGAACACGCCGGGCTTCATGCGGGCGCCGCCCGAGACGCCCTATATGTTCGCGCTCGAGACGGCGATGGATGAGCTGGCCGTCTCCCTCGGGATGGACCCGGTCGAGCTGCGCCGCGTGAACGAGCCGGAGCGCGACCCGGCGACGGGCAAGCCCTTCAGCTCCCGCTCCCTGATGCCATGCTTCGACCAGGGGGCGGAGCGCTTCGGCTGGAAGCGGCGCAACCCGTCGCCGGGCGCCATGCGCGAGGGGGAGTGGCTGGTCGGCTGGGGCTGCGCCGCGGCGGCCTATCCGGCGAATATCGGCCCGGCGGCCTGCCGCGTAACCCTGACGGCGGAGGGAAGGGCACGGGTGCAGATCGCGGCGCATGACATCGGCACGGGCGCCTATACCGCCATCGCCATCACCGCCGCCGACCGGCTGGGCCTCGAACTCGGCCAGGTGCTGGTCGAGCTGGGGGGCACGGAGCTCCCTGCCGCCGGGCTGGCCGCCGGCTCCAGCCACACCGCCGGGATCTGCAACGCGGTGGCGAAGGCCTGCGAAGGCGTCCGCCAGCGCCTGGCGCAGGCCGCGGTGACAAGCAATGAGGGGAAGCTGGCGGGTCTGGACCCTGCCTCCCTGACGCTCTCCGCCGGTGCCCTGCGCGGGCCGGGCGGCGCTGCCGAGGCGCTGCCGAAGGCGCTGGCCCGCGCCGCGCCCGGGGCGCTGGAGGTCTATGCCGAGAACATCCCGCAGGGGCTGCCACCAGAGTCCATCGGCAAGGTCTATCAGGGCCAGATGGCCATGTCCCGCGGCCACAGCCGCGAGGATGCCACCACCTACACCTTCGGCGCGCAATTCGTGGAGGTGCGGGTGCATGAGCTGACGCGGGAGATCCGGGTGCCGCGCGCCGTCGGCGCCTTCGCCGCGGGCACCATCGTCAACCCGCTCACCGCCTACAGCCAGTATATGGGAGGGATGATCTGGGGCATCGGCGCCGCGCTGCACGAGGCGACCGAGATCGACCCGCACGCCGCCCGCTACGTGAACGACAACATCGCCGAGTACCTGATTCCGGTGAACGCCGATGTGCGCAGCATCGAGGTCATCATGGTGCCGGAGCAGGATTCCCAGGTGAACCCGCTCGGCATCAAGGGCATCGGCGAGATCGGCATCGTCGGCATGAACGCGGCGATCTCCAACGCCGTGTGGCACGCGACCGGCAGGCGCATCCGGGAACTGCCGATCCGGATCGAGGATCTGCTCTGAGGCGGGGGCGGCAAGCCCTCGTCCTTCAGGCCTGCGGACGCACCCTGCTGATGACGAAGCCGCTGCGTGGCAGGGCAGGGAGCCTTGCCATGTCGATCCGCAGATCCTGCTCCGGCACCTCATAGGCGAGGTGCCGAACCAGGAAACCCGTCACCACCTTCATCAACTCGATCGTGACCCATTCCCCTGCGCAGCGGTGGCCGAGGTCATGGTCGCCGCCGCCTTGCGGGATGAGGTTGAAGGGGCTGCCATCCCATTCCAGGAAGCGCTCCGGGCGGAACTCCTCCGGTGCCTCCCAGCTCCGCGGGTCATGGTTGGTGCCATACAGGTCCAGGATCACCCGCCGGCCCCGGGGGAAGCGGTAGCCCTGCCACTCGAAGCCATGCCGCACCCGGGCCGCGACGGCGGGGAAGAAGGGGTAGAAGCGCCGCACCTCCTGCACGAACATCTCCGCATAGCCGGCCTCCCCGGCTTCGAGCCGCCGGCGGCATTCGGGATGCCGGTGCAGCGCATGGGCGATGAAGGTGAGGAAGACTGCGATGGCGACGGTGGGCCGCAGCAGGTTGAGCAGCTCCACCGCGACGATGCGTCGGGGCAGCAGCGCCCCCTTCAGGTCCCGGTGCAGCGCGATGGCCCGCAACGGGCTCTGCGCCGGCGGATCGAGATGGCCGGCGCGGACCTGCCTGACGAGTTCCGCGATCCAGCCCTCGCCCCGCCAGCGGGCCAGCCGCGACTGCCAGTGCCGTGCGCTGACGGCGCCGGCCGCATCGAACATCAGGGCGAGGTCCCGGCTCCGCCGGGCGACATCCGCTTCCGGCAGCGGCACCTCGCACCAGGCGCAGACAGCCCGGGTCAGCACCTCCTGCATGGCGTCGTAGAGCACCACCTGCTCCATTCTCGCCCATCGCTCCACCTCGGTGCGCAGCGCGGCGGCGGTCAGCTCTCCGAGCTGCGCGATCCGCGCCGGAGTCATCAGCGCCATGAACATCTGCTTGCGGTGCCGGTGCGCGGCATCGTCCAGGCCCTGCACGCCCCCCTTGCCGAGCAGGGTCGCGCGGATCGGCTCCGGCATCGCGCCGCCCCGCATGAAGCGGTCCTGGTCGTAGAAGAGCCGCGCCGCCTCGCGTCCGCGCATGAAGATGGTGCGTTGGAGCAGCAGCCGGCCCTCGAAGAGGTCGGTCCCGTAGTGCCGGCACCTGTCCCCAATGAACTCATAGGGCGCGCGGAGCAGGTCCGGCGCGAGGTCGAAACTCGCATCGCGTGGCATGCGGGGCACAGGCTGCCTCCTTCTTCCCGGTGATCCCGTTCGGTGCGCGACGAGCGAGCGCAGGGCCGGCGCCCGATTCGGTGCGATCCTCTGCCCGAGATGGCAGCGGTGCCCGGCGCCGGTGAGCATGAGCGGTGCGCTCGCACGGAAGTTCCAGCCCGCGGCCCGTGCCGCCTCGGGCTATGCCGTCGGGCGGAACGGATCGGGGCAGCCTGCCGTTGCCTCGCTGTCCCCATCCGCGCCGCGCGACGACGGAGAACCCTGCATGCCGAGCATCGGCAGACGGCACCAGGCCAGCATCTTCCTTTCTGGCCTCGCCGGGCGGCGCCGGCGTGTCCCGGTCGCGCCGGACGCGCTGGAACGCGCGGCGCTGGCCAGAATGGGCGGCGACGCCGCCGCCTATGTCGCGGGCGGTGCGGGCATGGAGCGGACGATGGCGGCCAACCGTGCTGCCTTCGACCGCTACAGGCTCGTGCAGCGCCCCCTGCGCGATGTCTCCGGCCGCGACCTCTCGGCGGAGCTGTTCGGCCGCCGCCTGCCGCTGCCGCTCCTGCTCGCCCCGATCGGCGTGCTGGAGATGGCGCACCGGCAGGCGGACCTCGCCGCCGCCCGTGCCGCGGCCGCCGAAGGCATCCCCTTCATCGCCTCCAGCCAGGCCTCCCACCCGCTGGAGGCGATCGCCGGGGCCTGCGGCGCCGGGCCGCGCTGGTTCCAGCTCTACTGGTCATCGAGGAACGAGCTGGTGGAGAGCTTCCTCAGCCGGGCCGAGCGGGCGGGCTATGAGGCGATCGTGGTCACCCTCGACACCACCGAGCTCGGCTGGCGGCCGCGCGACCTGGACCGCGGCTACCTGCCCTTCCTGCGCGGGCGCGGCATCGCCAACTATCTTTCGGACCCGGTCTTTCACCGCCTGCCCGCCGAGGGCGGCGCCCCGGGCGAGCACCCCCGGCCGGGGCTTGGCCTGCTCCGCTCCGCGGCGGAGCTGCTGCGCGCCTGGCCCGGGAACCCGCTCCGGGCCCTGGCCTCGGGCGAGGCGCTGCGGGCGGTGCGGCGCTTCATCGCAATCTATTCGCGCCCGGACCTGACCTGGGACGACCTGCCCTTCCTGCGCGACCGGACGCGCCTGCCGATCCTGCTCAAGGGGATTCTTCACCCGGAGGATGCGCGCCGGGCGGTGGAGGCCGGCATGGATGGCGTCATCGTCTCCAACCATGGCGGGCGGCAGGTGGACGGGGCGGTGGCGGCGCTGGATGCGCTGCCGGGCGTCGCCGATGCGGTCGGGGGCAGGGTTCCGGTGCTGTTCGATAGCGGCGTGCGCAGCGGCGCGGATGCGCTCAAGGCCCTCTGCCTCGGCGCCAGGGCGGTGCTGGTCGGCCGCCCCTATGTCTATGGGCTGGCGCTGGCCGGCGAGGCGGGCGTCCGCGACGTCATCCGGGATCTCGCGGCGGATCTCGATCTGACGCTCGGGCTGGCGGGGCATCGCAGCCTGGGCGAACTCGACCGGTCCGCGCTTGCCATCGGCGGCGCCATGCCGGGTTGATTGGTCCGGGCCCGCTGCCGATGGAGGTGCAGGGGCGGTTGCAGGGCGTGCTTTTCCTCGAGAGCACGCAGCGGATGGCCTTCGACGCCGAGGATGGGCAGGTGCTGACCCTGGTGGCGCGGCTGCTCGGCATGGCGATCGCGCTGGCCGAGGCCGGGGAGGCCGCTGCCTCGGGATCGCCGGGCCCGGCGCCGCTGGCTGCGGACCGTCCCGTGCCGGTCGCGCACCACGCGCAGGACGACAGCGTGTTCATCGAGCGCGAATATCTGGTGAAGGGCGTTCCCGGCCGTCTGCCGATGTGGATGCTCGGGGCCCATCAGGCGGCCGGGCGGCGGGTTTCACCAACCGCGAGATCCGCGCCGATGCCGCGCTGCGCCTGCCGGAGCCGAAGGACAATCTGGAGGCGCGCCTCCTTCTGCTGCTGAGGCGGCTAGATGTTTGGTTTCGGGATTTGGTGGTGCGGGTCATGGATGAACCTGGACGGCTCCTCTGTCCAGGCTTTGCAGATAGCTTCGGAGGGTGTGAGGCCGGGTAGGGTCTTCAGCCGGCGGGCGAAGTTGCAGGCGATGATGACGTTGGCCAGGTGCTGTCGGAGCTGCTGGTGGCTCTCGTAGTGGAACCGCTTGACGGTGGCCTCTTTGATGGTTCGGTTCATTCGCTCGACCTGACCGTTGGTCC
>NZ_JAMZIK010000205.1 GCF_024178315.1 Siccirubricoccus soli
GCATCGGCGCGTCCCGCCCGCGATGGCAGGCCCCGCCATCGCCGGCCCCGGCCTGGCGGTGCCGCGGCGGGCGGCCGCCCCGGCCGGGCCGAGCAGCGGCATCGCCCGGAACCGCCGTGCGCTCCTGAACACTCCTCACAAGGACCAGTGCACGTGACCGAATGGTTCACCGAGAACGGGCTGCTGCTCGGCCTCGCCGTCCTGGACGGCCTCGCCTATGCCGGGCTGGTCTTCCTGGTGGCGGTGGGGCTGAACCTGGTGTTCGGCGTGCTGCGCATCGTCAATGTCGCGCATGGCAGCCTCTTCGCCATCGGCGCCTATGCCGCCGCCTCGCTCGGCCTGTTCTTCGCCGCGCGCGGCCTGCCGGCCTGGGCCGGCTATGCCGCGCTGCTGCTGGCCGCGGCGCTGGTCGGCCTCATCCTCGGCCCGCCGATCGAGCGGCTGGTGCTGCGGCGGATCTACGGCCATGAGGAATCGCTGCAGCTCCTCGTCACCTTCGCCCTCTTCATGATCCTCGAGGATGTGCAGAAGCTGATTTGGGGCGTGCAGCCGGTCTCCAATGACGGGCCGATGAAGCTGCTCGGCACGGTGGACGTGCCTTTCGGCGAGGATGTGATCCCCTTCACCGCCTACCAGCTCTTCGTCCTGCCAGGCCTCGCCCTGCTCACCCTGCTGGCGCTGGCCTGGTTCCTGCGGCGGACCCTGACCGGGCGGGTCATCCTCGCCGTCACCACGGACAAGGAGGCGGCGATGGCCATGGGCATCGACGCCACCCGCGTCACCCTGCTGACCTTCACCTTCGGCGCGGCGCTGGCGGCGCTCGGCGGCGCGCTCGCCTCCCCCACCACCGCCCTGGTGCCGGGGGTGGGGGCGCAGACCATCGTGCTCTCCTTCGCCGTGGTGGCGACCGCCGGCCTCGGCCAGATCGAGGGGGCGGCGGTCAGCGCCCTGCTGATCGGCCTCGGCCGCAGCGCCGCCGTCTATTTCGCCCCGGAATTCGAGGTGGTGGTGCCCTATATCATCATGGTGGCGGTGCTGCTGGTGCGGCCCCAGGGCCTGTTCGGCGTGCCGGAGACGCGGCGGGTATGAGCGGGCAGGCTTCTCGCACCGGCGCCGGCCGCCTCGCCCCGCCCGGCAGCCGGCACCGGCTGGAGCTGGCGCTGGCCATCGGCGGCGCCCTCGCCCTCATCCTCGTCGCCTGGGCGGTCCCCTGGCTGCGCTTCATCCTCACCATCGCCCTCGCCAAGGGCATCGCCGTGCTCGGCATATTGCTGCTGCTGCGGGCGGGGCAGGTCAGCTTCGGCCATGCCATGTTCCTGGCGACCGGCGCCTACACCGTCGCCTTCCTGGCGCCGAGCGTGCCCGAGGTGCTGATCCTGGTGCCGCTCGGCGGCGCCATCGCACTCGGGCTTGGCCTGGTCGTCGGCCTCTTCGTCGTGCGCTACCGCGACATCTTCTTCGGCATGCTGAACCTCGCCCTCTCCATGGTGCTCTATTCGCTGCTGGAGAAGCTCTACGCCCTGACCAAGGGCACGGACGGCATCCGCGTCGCCCGCCTGACCTTCGCGGGCACGGAGCCGCCGCGCGAGACCCAGGAATGGCTGATGTTCGGCCTCGCCCTCGGCCTGGCCCTGGTCTTCGGCCTGCTGGTCCGGGCCTATCTCGCCTCGCCCATGGGCCAGGCGCTGAAGGGCATCAAGACGCGGGAGACGCGGCTGGAATTCATGGGCGTGCCGGCGCGGCACGTGCTGCTCTTCGCCTATGGCTTCTCCGCCCTGATGGGCGGCGTCGGCGGGACGCTGGTGGCGATGACCAGCCGTCACGTCACCCCGCTGCTGGCCTACTGGACCTCCTCGGGCGAGCTGGTCTTCATCGCCATCCTCGGCGGCGCCGGCTCGGCGCTGGGCCCCTTCCTCGGCGCCACCGCCTTCGAGCTGGTGCGGGTCTATGCCGCCGCGGCCGTTGCCGATGCTTGGCAGATGATCCTCGGCGCGGTGCTGCTAGCCGTCATCCTCTTCGCCCCGGGTGGGGTCTGGGGCATCCTCTCCGCCCGGCTGAAGGGGCGCGCGGCATGAGGGCCCCCGAGATGGCGCCGCTGCTCTCCGCCCGCGGCCTCCGCCTCGCCTTCGGCGGGGTGAAGGCGGCCGACGGCATCGACCTCGACGTGCTGCCGGGCGAGTTCCTGGCGATCATCGGCCCGAATGGCGCGGGCAAGACCACCTTCATCAACATGACCACGGGCTATCTGAAGCCTCAGGGCGGCAGCATCGCCTATCAGGGCCAGTCCATCCTCGGGCTGAAGCCGCGCGCCATCGTCCGCCGCGGCATCGGCCGCAGCTTCCAGCTGCCGCAGCTCTTCACCGAGCATACGGTGCTGGAGAATGCCACCCTGGCCATCGCCGCCCGCGCCGGCCTCTGGTCCCCCTGGCGCCGGCTGCTGCGGCCCGAGTGGCAGGAGGAGGCGGAGGCGCTGCTGGAGCGCTTCGGCCTGCTCGGCGTCGCCCATGCCCGGGCGGATGCGCTGAACGAGGGCGCCCGCAAGCTGGCCGACATCGCCATGGCGGCGGCGCTGGAGCCTCGCCTGCTGCTGATGGACGAGCCGACCAGCGGCGTCGCCGCGGCGGAGAAGATGAAGGTGGTGGAGACGCTGGTCCGGGTGCTGCGGGAGACTGGCGTCACCGCGGTCTTCGTCGAGCACGACATGGATGTGGTGGCGCGCTTCGCCGACCGGGTCGCGGTCTGGTCCCAGGGCCGCATCGCCGCGCTCGGCCCGCCGGCGGAGGTGCTGGCGGATCCGCGGGTGCGGCGCGAGGTGATCGGGATCGAGACGCATGCTTGAGCTGCACGGAGTTTCGGTGGAGATCGCCGGGGTGCCGGTGCTGCGCCGCGTCCATCTGATGGTGCCGCCGGGCGGCCGGGTGGCGCTGATCGGCCGCAACGGCGCCGGCAAGACCACCACGCTGCGCGCCATGATGGGGCTGCTGCCGCTCCGGGAGGGGCGCATCGTCATCGACGGACGGGATGCCACGGGCGTTCCGGCGCATCACCGCCCGCGCCTCGGCATCGGCTATGCGCCGGAGGAGAGGCGGCTCTTCGGCCGCTTCTCGGTGCGGGAGAACATGACCCTGCCGGCCGAGGTGCTGAAGCTGCCAGGGCCGGAGGTGGCGCGGCGGCTGGACTCCGTCTTCGCCCTGCTGCCGGAGCTGAAGGACCTCGCCGGGCGGCGCGCCGCGGGGCTTTCGGGCGGGCAGGGGAAGATGGTGGCGCTTGGCCGGGCGCTGATGGTCGGCACCCGCGCCGTGCTGCTGGACGAGCCCTTCCAGGGCCTCGCCCCGGCGCTGGCGCTGCGCTACGCCGACACGCTGAGCCGGCTGCACCAGGCGCTGCCGGATGTCGCCATCCTCATCACCGAGAGCAATCCGGAGCTGCTGCGGCCCCTGGTGGAGCGCAGCTTCACTATCGAGCGCGGGGAGATCCTGCCGGCCTGACGGCACCCCATATATGCCGCATGGGCACAGCCCCGCTCCGCATGGCACTGCTGGCCGGCCTGGTGCTGGCGCTGCCCGGCTGCGGGACGCCGCGGGGGGCGGGCCCGGGGCCGGATTATGCCACCCTGGCGCCGCATGAATGGGATCACGGCCCGGCCTGGGCTCCGGGCGCCACGGCCTGGGCGCCGTCGCCTTATGCCTATGCCTGGGCCGGCCCCGGCTATTTCGCCCCCGATCCCTGGTACTGGGGGCCGAGCTACCGCTTCGGCGTGCGGCGCGATTTCTGGTGGCGCCGGCATGGTTGGGCAGGGCCGCACCATCACCATTTCCACCGGCACCGGCGGTAGCGGCCCGGGAGGCCGCCGCGGCCGGGCCTTCGGCCCTTGGCGGCGGATCCGCCATGGCCGACCGCCCTCGCGGTTGCGCCCCTTTCCCCCTTCCCCTATACGGCCCGCTTCCTGCGGCCGGTCGGTATCGGCGGCACCAGATCGCATGAGCACGCCATGAAGCCCGACATCCACCCGGACTACCACGAGATCACCATCACCATGACCGATGGCACGACCTTCAAGACCCGGTCCTGCTACGGCCAGCCTGGCGACACGATCCGCCTCGACATCGACCCGAAATCCCACCCGGCCTGGACCGGCGTGCAGCGGGTGCTCGACACTGGCGGGCAGGTGGCGAAGTTCAACAAGAAGTTCGCGGGCCTCGGCATCCGCAAGAAGTAGTCGCCGCCCCCGCACGCGATTCCGCGGCGCCGCCCCCCTTGACCCGGGAGCGGCGCTTTCTAATTCCATGGCTGTCAGGGACGCCCGATCGGGGTTCCTGGCGCGGTTGCCGCCGCCGCGTGGTGCCCTGTTGGGGCCATGCGGGCCGGACCGCCGGATCAACCGAACCTTGCTTCCGATGAGGAGGTTCCTCGGCCATGAATGCTTTCGATTTCTCTCCCCTGTTCCGCACCGCCATCGGCTTCGACCGGCTGGCCCGCGTGCTGGAAACAGCGCGCACCGCGCCCGACGCCAATGGCTACCCCCCGTACAATATCGAGAAGACCGGTGAGGACAGCTACGTCCTGACCATGGCCGTCGCCGGCTTCGGCGAGCAGGACCTCGAGATCGTCGCGCGGGACAACGTCCTGACCATCACCGGCCGCGCGCCGCAGCCGGAGGAGGGCCGCTCCTTCCTCTATCGCGGCATCGCCGGCCGCGCCTTCGAGCGGCGCTTCGTGCTCGCCGACCACATCGTGGTGGAGGGCGCCAGCCTGGAGAACGGCCTGCTGCGCCTCGGCCTGAAGCGCGTGGTGCCGGAGGCGCTGAAGCCCCGCCGGATCGAGGTGCAGACCCGCCAGCCGCAGCCGCAGCTCGCCGACAACAGCGAGGCGCCGCAGGCCGAGGCGGCCTGAGCCGCGAGGGAAGGGGCCCCGGTCACGACGGGGCCCTGGCCGGCCGGCGGGGGAGACCCCGCCGGCCTTTTTTGCGTGCGCATCTGGCCCTTGATGCATTTGCCTGGATCTGCCGCCACCCGTTGCCCTGCCGTGGCTTTGCCGTGGAGGGCTGTGCGAAACCTCCGGCCCTTAGTGACTCCGGGGCCCCCACGAAGCCGCGCAGCGGCTTCGTGGGGATATGGATTACCCCTCCGGCCGGCGGAACAGCGCGTCCGCGGCGCCGCGCTGCGCCTGCCGCGCCTCGATCGCCGCCTCCACCCGCGCGATCTCCGCCCGCAGCCGGGCGATGTAGTGGCGCATCTCCTCCACCCCCCAGGCGTCCAGTGCCGCGGGCGTGAAGCCTTGCGGCGGCTTCGGGCGTTCCTCCTCGATCATGGCCATCCCTCCCTCCCGGTCCGGGGCATGCGGGCCATTGCGGGCTTTGACCCGCCACGGCGCCGCCTCTATATGCCACGCCAAAGCCGCGACGGGGGTGGCCCGCCAGTCCCGCCGCCCGGAAGGTTCATCCCATGACCCAGCCCCTGATGCCGAAGGCCACCGCGGTGTGGCTCATCGAGAAGACGTCCCTGACCTTCGAGCAGGTCGCGGACTTCGTCGGCATGCATCCGCTCGAGGTGCAGGCCATCGCCGATGGCGAGGTGGCGCAGGGCATCATCGGCTACGACCCGGTGCTGAACGGCCAGGTGACACGGGAGGAGATCGCCCGCTGCGAGGCCGATCCGAATGCCCGGCTGCAGCTTGCTCCTTCCGCCCTGCCGGTGCCGAAATCCCGCGGCAAGGGCGCGAAATACACCCCCGTCTCCAAGCGCAACGACCGGCCGGACGCCATCGCCTGGATCCTGCGGCACCACCCGCAGCTCACCGATGCGGCGATCGGCAAGCTGCTCGGCACCACCAAGGAAACCATCGCCAAGGTGCGCGACCGGACGCATTGGAACAGCGCCAACATCAAGCCGCGGGATCCGGTGATCCTTGGCCTCTGCACCCAATCGGACCTGAACGCCGCCCTGGCCGCGGCCGGGGACCGGCCGCCCGGCGCGCCGCTGCCGCCCCCCTATCCCGACCCGGCGGAAGAGACCGCGGCATAATCCCCCGCCGGCCCGCGGTACCGCCTGGCGCGGGCCCCGGGGCGGGGGCGGCCGCCGCCCGCGGCAGAACGATGACCGGCGCGGGCCCGGGCGGGGCGCCCCCCCGCCGCCGGGGCCGGGATCAGCCCTTGCGCAGCCGCTCCATCTCCTCCTTCAGCCGCAGCTTCTCCAGCTTCAACCGGGTCAGCACTGCATCGTCGGGCCGGGGGCGCGCATCCTCCTCGTCGATCTGGCGCTCCAGCGCGGCGTGCCGCTCCTCCAGCGAACGGAGCCTCGGGGCTTCAGGCATGCAGCGTTCTCCCTTCACTTGGGCGTTGGGCGCGGATCCAGGCAGCCGGCGACGGCGCACTGTTGCGTCCGCGCCCTCGCATGGTAATGGCGCCCCCAGCCGGATTGTATCCTTTCCTTCAGCGCCCGAGCCCCCCGCCCGATGCTCGACGACCGTGAATCCCTGCTGCGCCGATTGCACGAGATGCGGAGCGAGCACCGTGACCTGGACACCGTGATCGCCCGGCTGGAGGGCGACCGCAGCGACCAGCTCCAGGTCCAGCGGCTGAAGAAGCGCAAGCTGAAGCTGAAGGACGAGATCGCCTGGCTGGAAAGCCGGTTGCTGCCGGACATCATCGCATGAGCATCGACACCCCGGAGCCGGGCCCGCTGGTCGGCATCATCATGGGCAGCCGCTCCGACTGGGAGACGATGCGCCACGCCGCCGAGACGCTGGAGAAGCTCGGCGTGCCGCATGAGACGAAGGTGGTCTCCGCCCACCGCACCCCGGACCGGCTCGTGGAATACGCCAGATCCGCCCGCGGCCGCGGGCTGCAGGTCATCATCGCCGGCGCCGGCGGCGCCGCCCACCTGCCCGGCATGGCGGCGGCGATGACGCCGCTGCCGGTGCTCGGCGTGCCGGTGGAAAGCCATGCGCTGAAGGGCATGGACAGCCTGCTCTCCATCGTCCAGATGCCGGGCGGCGTGCCGGTGGGCACGCTGGCCATCGGCCGGGCCGGCGCCATCAATGCCGGGCTGCTGGCGGCTTCCATCCTGGCCCTCGCGGATCCCGCCCTGGCCCGCCGGCTGGACGAGTGGCGGGCGGCGCAGACTGCCGGCGTGCCGGAGACGCCGGCATGACCCCGCTGCCGCCGGGGGCGACCATCGGCATCCTGGGCGGTGGGCAGCTCGGGCGCATGTCGGCGCTGGCCGCGGCCCGGCTCGGCTATCGCTGCCATGTCTATGCGCCGGAGCCGGACGGGCCGGGCATGCAGGTGGCCGCCGCCCATACCGTCGCGCCTTATGAGGATGCGGCGGCGCTGGCCCGCTTCGCCGCCGCCGTGGATGTGGTGACCTTCGAGTTCGAGAACGTCCCGGCCGCGACGCTCGCGGCCCTGGCGCCGCTGGCCCCCTGCCGCCCGGGGGTGGAGGTGCTGCGGGTCTGCCAGGACCGGCTGGCGGAGAAGGCCTTCCTCGAACGCGCCGGCGTCCCGGTCGCCGCCTGGCGCGGCATCGAGTCGGAGGCGGCGCTCCTGGCGGCGCTCGCCGAGATCGGCCTGCCCGCGGTGCTGAAGACCACGCGGCTCGGCTATGACGGTCGCGGCCAGGCGCTGCTGCGGAGCGAGGCGGAGGCGCGGGACGCCTTCGCCCGGCTGGCGCCGCACCCGCTGATCCTCGAGGCCTTCGTGCCCTTCGTCGCGGAGCTCTCCGCCGTGGTGGCGCGCGGCGAGGATGGCCGGACCGCGGTCTATGACGCGGTGGAGAACCGGCATCGCCGGCATATCCTCGATCTCAGCTTCGCCCCGGCCCGGGTGCCGCAGGATGTCGGTGCGCGGGCGCGGGCGCATGCGGTTTCGGTTGCCGAGTCGCTCGGCCTCGTCGGGGTGCTGGCGCTGGAGCTGTTCCTGCTGCCGGACGGCACGCTGCTGGGCAATGAGATCGCGCCGCGGCCGCATAATTCCGGCCATTGGACGATGGATGCCTGCGCCGCCAGCCAATTCGAGCAGCATGTGCGCGCGGTGGCCGGCCTGCCCCTGGCAAGCCCGGCCCGGCATCACGACGCCGTGATGAAAAATTTGGTCGGGCCGGAGGGGATGACGCTCTGGCCCCGGCTTCTGGCCATGCCGGGGGTGGTGCCGCATCTCTACGGCAAGGGAGAGGCCCGGCCGGGCCGCAAGCTGGGGCATGCCAATCGGCTGTTTCCGAGGGATTCCCTGGCGCAATTGCCGGAAGCGAGTCTCCTGGACGGCCTGTGACGTATTTGCCATGACACCCTGTGGCAGCAACGCCACATCGGTGCGGAATCACCTCGACCCAGGCTGTCAACAACAGGCCGCGATGTTAGGTTGTGTCCGGACGCAGCCCTGCGACCGCGCTGAGAGATGGCGCCGGCACGGACGCTGATCGCGTCGATGAATGCGAGGAGATTGCGAGGATGAACCTCAAACAGGCCCTTCTGGCCGCGACGGTGCTGGCGCTGCCGCTGGCGGCGCAGGCCCAGCCCGTCTCGGGCCTCTATGTCGGCGCCGGCGCCGGCCTCAACCTCCATCAGGAGAGCACCGGGAACGCCAACGGCGTCTCCGGCAAGACCAAGTACGAGAATGACGGCCTCGGCGGCCTCGGCCTCGCCTCCATCGGCTGGGGCTTCGGCAACGGCCTGCGCGCCGAGGTCGAGGGCAATTTCCGCCAGAACGGGATCGAGCGCACCACTGGCCCGGGCGGCGCCCGGGTCGCCTCCGGCGGCTACCTCAACAACTACGGCGTGATGGTGAACGCCTTCTACGACTTCCAGCTCGGTGGCCCGATCAGCCCCTATCTCGGCGTGGGCGTCGGCTATGGCTGGGTCGAGGCGAAGAACATCCGCATCGCCGGTACCACGGTGCACGACACCGACAGCCAGTTCGCCTATCAGGGCATCGCCGGCGCGGCCTACAGCCTCGGCGCCTATGTCCCGGGCCTGTACCTGACCGGTGAGTACCGCTTCTACGGCACGCTGGATCCGGAGTTCCGCACCGCCGGCGTCACCGTGAAGGGCACGAACTACAACCACTCCGTGCTGCTCGGCGTTCGCTACGCCTTCAACGCGCCGCGCCCGGCTCCGGTCGTCGCCGCGCCGCCGGTCGCGCCGGCCCCGACCGTGGCCCGCACCTATCTGGTGTTCTTCGACTGGGATCGGGCGGACCTGACCGACCGCGCCCGGCAGATCATCGGCGAGGCGGCGGCCGCGGCGCCGCAGGTGCAGACCACGCGCATCGAGGTGGCCGGTCACGCCGACCGCTCCGGCACGCCGCAGTACAACCAGCGCCTGTCGCAGCGCCGCGCCGATGCGGTGGCGGCCGAGCTGGTGCGCCGTGGCATTGCCCGCAACCTGATCTCCGTCACGGCCTATGGCGAGAGCCGCCCGCTGGTCCCGACGGCCGACGGCGTGCGCGAGCCGCAGAACCGCCGCGTCGAGATCGTTCTGCGCTAAGCGCAACACGACCCTCGGGGTTTCGGAAAGGGGCGCCGCAAGGCGCCCCTTTTTTATGCCTGCACGGTGGCGGGGGAGGTGGGGCCGCGGGACAGGCCGGCGGCCGATGCCGGGCGGCGGTGCCCGATCCGGCCAGTGGTTCGATCGGGTGCCGCACACTTTTTCTTGAGGCCGGCCCCGGCGGTCCCGCCCCCGGCCCGGTGAGCACGGGTGAATGTTCCGCGGCAGCGCTGTGGCAGGGGCGAGTTGCATGAAAGCATATGCAGCCAGCCCTGCCTGACCACGGCCCCAACGCAGCGGCAGGGATTGTATCCGGCGTCCGGACACCGCCGCGGCGACGCCCCGGCGGTCACTGCAAAGTATTGAAATAAAGACGTTTTATGTCCGCGCGGCGGCGCGCAGGATGGCACCCGCGGGGCATTGCCCCGCCCGGGGCGGGCGAAGGGAGCAGCCCGGCCCTCGCCCCGGGCCCGCTGCGCGCGTCACCCCCGTCATCCGGCCTGTGGCTTGGCTGCCACAGTCTGCGGCTTCGGTTTCAGGTCAGTGAACCACAGCCGCCGCAGGCGTTGGAGGCTCGGCGCCTTGCGCAGCGGCATCGGTTCCCGCCGCAGCCGGCGCCGGCAGTATGGAGAACATTTGGCATGAGTCTCAAACGGGCCCTTCTGGCGACGACGCTGCTCGCCGCCCCGACGCTCGCCAGCGCCCAGCCGGTGAGCGGCCTCTATATCGGCGTCGGTGCCGGTGGGAACTGGATCAACAACCCGTCCAAGTTCGACATCTCCGGTAACACGGTCACCGGCAATTTCGGCCTGCCCGAGAATGTCCGCGTCGACAATGTCGGCAAGGCGAATTTCGAGTTCGGCTGGGGCGGGGTCGTCAGCATCGGCTGGGGCTTCGGCAACGGCTTCCGCGCCGAGCTGGAAGGCAATTTCCGCGAGAACGAGGTGGACAGCATCCGCGGCTTCGGCCTGGCCCCGGTGGGCCGGACCGGCGGCTTCCAGCGCACCTACGGCGCGATGGTCAACGTCTTCTATGATTTCGACCTCGCCAATTTCGGCCTCGGCCAGAGCATCTTCCAGCCCTATGTCGGTATCGGCGCCGGCTATGCCTGGACGGACTGGCAGAACCTGCGCGGCCAGAGCGCCAACGGCCTCGTCATCCATTCCAACGACGATGACGGGCAGTTCGCCTACCAGGCCATCGTCGGCGTCGCCACGCCGCTCACCTGGGTGGGCGTCCGCGGCCTGACGCTGACGGCGGAGTACCGCTTCTTCGGCACGCTGCAGCCCGAGCTGTTCACCACCGTCAGCACCCCGGCCGGGGCCATCGTCCGGGCCGGGCGGATCGAGGCGGACAACTACAACCACTCCGTCATGCTCGGCCTGCGCTACGCGCTGTTCCAGCCGCCGCCGCCGCCGCCGCCCGTCGTCGCCCAGCCGGTCGCCCCGGCGCCGGCGCCGGCGCGCACCTATCTGGTGTTCTTCGACTGGGATCGCGCCGACCTCACCAGCCGCGCGCGGGAGATCATCGGCGAGGCGGCGACCAACTCCCGCCGCGTCCAGACCACGCGGATCGAGGTGGCCGGCCATGCCGACCGTTCCGGCACGCCGCAGTACAACCAGCGCCTGTCGCAGCGCCGCGCCGATGCGGTGGCGAACGAGCTGGTGGCCCGCGGCATCGGCCGCAACGAGATCAGCGTGACGGCCTTCGGCGAAAGCCGCCCGCTGGTGCCGACGGCGGACGGGGTGCGGGAGCCGCAGAACCGCCGCGTCGAGTTCGTGCTGCGGTAGTGTCCTGCCCGCTCCGTTCGCCGGGCTTCCGGCGAACGGAGCGGATCAGCAGGTCACCGGCTTGCCGAAACCCTTCCCGCGGGCTTGGCGCCGCGGGAAGGGTTTCGGCAGAATTGGAAGGGGGCGCCTCGCGGCGCCCCCTTTTCACGTCCGGCCGCTGCCGTCAGATCACATGGAACAGGTAGAGCAGGATGATGATCGGGATCGGCAGGCCCAGCAGCCACAGCAGGATACCACGCATGGACACACTCCGTTGCAATGACCTGCCGCCGGAACGCTGGCATGCCCGGCGCGGTTTCCTCGCCCTGCCGCTGCTGCTCGTGGCCTGCGCCGCGGATCCGGTGGGCGACTACCTGTACGGCTTCGGCGATCCGGTGCGCGGCGCCGCGCTTTACGCACCGCAGAACCTGGGCGACACCAGCCGCTGGCAGGGCCAGCCGGCCCGCGCGGCGCTGGCGGTGGAGCAGCTCGAATTCCTGGCGAATGAGGTTGCGACCAACCCGATCTACGCGCCGGAGATCGACCCGCTGGTGCAGGTTCAGCTCGATGCCGCGCGGACGGAGATGCGCGGGTTCCTCGGCATCGCCTCCGGCACGGCGCCGCAGCTCGTCATCGCCGCCATGCGCCGCGTCCATGATGCGCTGCGCGGCGGCCGCCGCGCCGCGGCGGAGGCGGCGTTGAGCAGCCCGGCCTTCGCCGCCGGGCCGCTGGTGACGCTGCAACGCCTGGCGGCGCTGCCGCGCCTGCCCCGCACAGCGGAAGCGGCCAACGCGGTCTATGCCGAGTTCCGCCGGCTGGAGAACCGCCGGCGGTAACGCTCGGGCGGCGGCTCAGGCGAATTCGATGAGCTGCCGCACCACATGCCCGCCCTTCAGCCGGGCGAAGCCCTCATTGATCTCGGCCAGCGTCAGCTTGCTGCTGATCAGGTGATCCAGCTTCAGCCGCCCCTGCTGCCAGAGGGTGAGCAGGCGCGGCATGTCCGTGCGGAAATGGTTGGAGCCCATGGAGGAGCCCTGGATCTTCCGCTCCCGCAGGAAGTCGAAGCCGTGCAGCTCGATCTTCTGGCCGAAGGGCACCATGCCGATGATGGTGGCGGTGCCGCCGGCGCGCAGCATGGCGAAGCTCTGCTCGGCGGTCTTCTTCAGCCCTAGCGCCTCGAAGCTGTATTCCACGCCGCCCTGGGTCAGGTCCCGCACCGCCTGCACCGGGTCGTCATTGCCCACCAGGATGGTGTCGGTCGCGCCCAGCTCGCGCGCCAGCTCCAGCTTCTCCGCCAGGGTGTCGAGCGCGATGATGCGGGAGGCGCCGGCCAGCGCCGCGCCGTTGATGGCGGAAAGCCCGACGCCGCCGCAGCCGATGACCGCGACGGTGGAACCCGCCGGCACCCGCGCCGTGTTGATGACGGCGCCGACGCCGGTGATGACGCCGCAGCCGACCAGCGTCGCGCGGTCCAGCGGGATCTCCCTGTCGATCTTCACCAGCGCGTTCTCGTGCACCAGCATCTGTTCGGCAAAGGCGGAAAGGTTGAGGAATTGGTGCATGACCTCGCCCCCCTTCCAGGAGAGGCGGCGGGACATGCCGGGCGTCATCTTCACCTCGGTGTTCTCGCACAGCACGGTGCGGCCGGAGGTGCATTGCTGGCAGGCGCCGCAGAAGACCGAGAGGCAGCCGATCACATGGTCGCCAGGCTGCAGATAGGTGACGTCGCTGCCCACTGCCTCGACCACGCCCGCCACCTCATGGCCGGGCACCAGCGGCATGGGATGGGGGTAGAGACCCTCGATGAAATGCAGGTCGGAATGGCAGAGCCCGGCATAGGCGGTGCGCACCAGCACCTCCCGCGCCTTCGGCTTCTGCAGCGTCACCTCCTCGATGGTCAGAGGCTGGTTGGCTTCGTGCAGCACGGCGGCCTTCATGGCGGTCTCTCCCTCTTGGTTCGGGAAAGCTTACCACCTAGCATCCGCGCGACGAGAGGAATGAGGGGAACGCCATGGCCGAGGAGCTGCTGCAGGAGCGCTTCGATGGGGTGCTGCTGCTGACCATGAACCGGCCGGAGGTGCTGAACGCCCTCGGCATGGACATGATGTGGCAGATGGTGCAGGCGCTGCAGGCGGCGGCGACCGATCCCGAGATCGGCTGCGTGGTGCTGACCGGGGCGGGGCGCGGCTTTTCCGCCGGCGGCGACATGAAGGCCCGGGCCAGCGGGCTCAGGCCGCCGCCCGCCACGCCCGAGGCCGGGGCGGATGAGCTGCTGGGCCGCATGGAATGCAGCCGGCTGCTGCATGAGATGCCGAAGCCGACCATCGCGATGTGGAACGGCGTGGCGGCCGGGGCGGGGATGTCGCTCGCGCTCGCCTGCGACATGCGCATCGCCGGCGAGAGCGCGCGGATGACCACTGCCTTCGCCAATATGGGCTTCTCCGGCGATTTCGGCGGGCATTACTTCCTCGCCCGGCTGGTCGGCCCGGCCAAGGCGCGGGAGCTGTATTTCACCTGCGCCAAGCTCGGTTCCGCCGAGCTGGAGAAGCTCGGCCTGGTGAACCGGCTGGTGCCCGACGACCGGCTGCGGGAGGAGACGCTGGCGCTGGCCCGGCAGCTCGGCCAGGGCCCGCGCGTCGCCTGGCGCTACATGAAGCGCAACATGAAGGTGGCGGAGGAAGGCACCCTGGCCGAGGCGCTGCAGGCCGAGGCCTTCGGCATGATGCGCTGCCGCGAGACCGAGGACCACAAGGAGGCGCTGCGGGCCTTCGTCGAGAAGCGCCCGCCGGTGTTCAAGGGGCGCTGACCTCACGCCGCGGCGTAGCGGCGCAGCACCTCCGGGTCCGGCTCGCAGCCGAGGCCCGGGCCTTCCGGCAGGGCGAAGCTGCCCTGCCGCGGCTGGATGGCGGCGGCGAAGGGGCTGGCGGCCAGGTCGTAATACATGTGCTCCACCAGGCTTTCGCCCTCCAGCGCCGCCACCATGTGCAGCGTGGCGAGGAAGCCGGCGCCGAAATAGGGGCAGTGGGGCATCACCCCGATGCCGCGCGCCTCGGCCGCCCGCGCCACCCGCATCCAGGCGCCGATGCCGCCGATCTTGGTGACGCTGGGCTGGATGGTGTCCACCGCGCCGCGCTCCATCATGGCGATGCATTCCTCCGGGCTCGCGGCATTCTCCCCGGCGGCGATGGCGATGCCGGCCTTGGCCCGCACCTCCGCCAGCCCATCGCGGTCCTCCGGCGGCCAGACCGGCTCCTCCAGCCAGAGCAGCTTCTGCCCCCGCACCTGCTCGGCCACCGCCAGGGCCTGGTCCACCGTCCAGGGGCAGTTGGTGTCCATCATCAGCGCCACCGCCGGCCCCACCGCGGCGCGGGCGGCGGCGACCTGCGCGGCACCGATCTCGTGCAATTTCACCGAGCCATAGCCGCGCCCGGCCGCCTCCGCCGCGTAGCGGGCGACGGTCGCCGGGTCGCCATAGCGCGGCAGGCTGGCATAGGCGGGCAGGCTGCGGCGCCGCGCGCCGCCCAGCAGCTCGGCGATCGGCTTGCCGGCGCGCTTGCCGGCAATGTCCCACAGCGCGATCTCCAGCCCCGAGAGCGCGTAGAGCATGGCGCCGCTGCGGCCGAAGAGATGCAGGATCCGCTGCAATTCCAGCGAGAGCCCGGCAATGTCGCCCTCCTCCCGCCCCACCGCCAGCGGCGCGACCACCTCCCGCAGCGCGGCATGGGCCGGCTGCCAGGCGAGGTGGCTGAAGGTCTCGCCCCACCCCACCACCCCGTCGGCGGTCTCGACGCGCACCAGGATCATCCGCGCCTCGTCCAGGAGGCGGCCGGCGAAATTGGGACGGGAACTGCCGGGCAGCAGGGGCAGGGCGAGCGGCAGGGCGGTGACCGACTTGATCGTCATCGGGGCAGGATCCTTTCACTCGGGCCGGATGCCGGCGCTGCGCACCAGCGCCTCCCATTTCGGCAATTGCTGCGCGGTCCAGCCGGCGAATTCCTCCGGCGTGCTGGCGACGATCTCGAAGCCGAGCTCGAGCAGCCGCTGCTCCAGCTCGGGCTCCCGCAGCGCCTGCAGCATGGCGGCGTTGATCTGCTGCACCACGGCGGGCGGGGTGCGGGCGGGGGCGATCAGCCCGTTGATGGTCACGACATCCACCTCGGGGAATCCCGCCTCGGCGAAGCTCGGCACCTCCGGCATCCGGCGGCCGCGCCGCGGGCCGGTGATGGCGACGGGCCGGACGCGGCCGGACTCCGCCATCACCTTCGCCTGGGCCTCGCCGGAGAAGATCATGCTGACATCGCCCGAGGCGATCGCCGCCTGCGCCTCCCCGCCGCCGCGATAGGGGACGTGCAGGATCTCGATGCCGGCAGCCATGCGGAATTGCTCGCCGGCGATGCGCACCGCGGTCCCGGCCCCGGCCGAGCCGAAGGAGAGTTGCCCCGGCCGCGCCTTGGCCAGCGCTACCAGCTCGCCCAGGTTACGGGCCGGCACCGAGGGGTGCAGCAGCAGCACCTGCGCCGCGCTGGCCACCAGCCCTACCGGCGCCGCGTCGCGCTGCGCGTCATAGGGCAGGCTGGCATACATGGCCGGGTTCACCACGAAGGCGAGGTCGATCATCGCCAGGGTCAACCCGTCCGGCGCCGCGCGCAGCGCCGCTTCGGTGCCGACGATGCTGTTGCCGCCGGCGCGGTTCTCCACCACGACATTCAGGTCGAGCAGCCGGCTCAGCCGCGGCGCCAGGAAGCGGGAGAGGGCATCCGTCGCGCCGCCCGGCGAATAGGGCACGATGATCCGCATCGTCCGCCCGCCGCCCAGGGCCTGCGCCCTGAGCCCGCGCGGCAGCAGCAACCCCGCCGCCGCCGCGGCCAGTATGCGTCGCTGCATGCGCTTCCTCCCCGGGTCTGTCGCCCGGGGAGGAGCTTACGCGTCACGGAAGGCCGGGCAAGGGGCGCCCGCCGGCATGTCCTCCTGGCGCGCAGCCGGCACGCCAGCCTGCGCGTGACAGCCGGCCCGGAACGTCGGGACGTTCCGGGCCGTGCATCAGAAGCGCAGCGGCGCCGCCTGCACCACCAGGGGCAGCGTCCGCACTTCCGCCAGCACCGGCTCCGGCATCGGCCCATCCAGCGCGACGAGGCAGATGGCATCGCCCCCCGGCGCGGCGCGGCCGAGGTGGAAGGTGGCGATGTTGATGCCGGCATTCGCCAGCACCATGCCGAAGCGGCCGATGAAGCCCGGCTTGTCCTGGTTCGTCACATAGAGCATGTCCGGCGCGAAATCCGCCTCCACCGGAATGCCCTTGATCTCCACCAGGCGCGGCTTGGCGTCGCCCACCAGCGTGCCGGCGACGCTCCGCTCCTGCCGGTCCGTCACCACGGTGATGCGGAGCAGGGAGGCATAGTCGCCGCGCCGCTCATGCACCGTCTCGGCCACGGCGATGCCGCGTTCCTTCGCCATCACCGGGGCATTCACCATGTTGACCGCGCCCAGCATCGGCCCCAGCACGCCGGCGAGCGCCGCGGCGGTCAGCGGCCGCCGGTTCAGCTCCGCCACCGCGCCCTCATACTCCACGCGGATCGCCTTCAGCGAGCTGTCCTGCGCCAGGGTGAGCTGCCCGGCCATGCCGCCCAGCAGCCGCGCGAGTTCCATATAGGGCTTGAGGCGCGGCGCCTCCTCGGCGGTGACGCTCGGCATGTTGATGGCGTTGGAGACGGCGCCGGTCAGCAGGTAGTCGGCCATCTGGTCGGCCACCTGCAGGGCGACGTTCTCCTGCGCCTCGGCCGTCGCGGCGCCGAGATGCGGGGTGCAGACCACATTCTCCAGCGTGAAGAGGGGGCTCTCCGTCGCCGGCTCCACCTCGAACACGTCGAGTGCCGCGCCGGCCAGGTGGCCCGACTTCAGCGCGTCGTAGAGCGCCGCCTCATCCACCAGCCCGCCGCGGGCGCAGTTGATCAGCCGCGCGCCCTTCTTCAGCTTCGCCAGGTTCTCCCGGCTCAGGATGTTGCGCGTCTGCTCGGTCAGCGGCGCGTGCAGGGTGACGAAATCCGCCCGCTCCAGCAGCGCGGGCAGCTCCACCTTCTCCACCCCCAGCTCCAGCGCGCGGGAGTCGGAGAGGAAGGGGTCGAAGGCCACCACCTTCATGTGCAGCCCGACCGCCCGGTTGGCGACGATGGAGCCGATATTGCCGCAGCCGATCAGGCCGAGCGTCTTGCCGAACAGCTCGACGCCCATGAAGCGGTTCTTTTCCCACTTCCCCGCCTTGGTGCTGGCGCTCGCCTCCGGGATCTGCCGGGCGAGCGCGAACATCATCGCGATGGCGTGCTCGGCGGTGGTGATGGCGTTGCCATAGGGCGTGTTCATCACCACCACGCCACGGGCGGTGGCGCTGGTGACATCCACATTGTCCACGCCGATGCCGGCGCGGCCCACCACCTTCAACCGCGGCGCCGCCTCCAGCAGCTCCCGCGTCACCTTGGTGGCGCTGCGGACGGCGAGGCCGTCGAACTCGCCGATGATGGCGCGGAGCTCGGCCGGGGCCAGCCCCGGCTTGAACTCCACCTCGATCCCGCGCCGCTGGAAGATCTCGATCGCGGCGGGGGAGAGCTTGTCGGAGATGAGGACGCGCGGCATCAGGCGGCCGCCTTGCCATGCGCGGCCGCGACCTGGGCGAAACCCCAATCGAGCCAGGGCAGCAGCGCCTCGAGGTCCCGGGTCTCCACCGTGGCGCCGCCCCAGAGGCGGAGGCCCGGCGGTGCGTCGCGATAGGCGCCGGCATCCAGCGCCACGCCTTCCTTCTCCAGCAGTGTGGCAAGCTGCTTCGCCACCGCCGCCTGGGCGTCCGCGTCCAGGGCCTGGAACCAGGGCGCCACGATCTTCAGGCAGATGGAGGTGCAGGAGCGGGTCTCCGGCACCTCCGCCAGGAAATCGACCCAGGGGGTCTTCGCCACCCAGGCGGCGACGGCGGCGAGATTGGCCTCGGAGCGCGTGACCAGCGCCGGCAGCCCGCCGATGCCCTCGGCCCAGCGGAGGCCATCCAGCGCATCCTCGACGCATAGCATGGAGGGGGTGTTGATCGTTTCCCCCTTGAAGATGCCCTCGATCAGCTTGCCGCCCTTGGTCAGGCGGAAGATCTTCGGCAGCGGCCGGTCGGGCGTGTAGCTCTCCAGCCGGGCGACGGCGCGGGGGGAGAGCGCCAGCATGCCATGTGCCGCCTCGCCGCCCAGCACCTTCTGCCAGGACCAGGTGACGACATCGAGCTTGTCCCAGGGCAGCTCCATGGCGAAGGCCGCGCTGGTCGCGTCACAGATCGCGAGGCCGGCGCGGTTCGCCGGAATGGCCTCGCCATTCGGGATGCGCACGCCGCTGGTGGTGCCGTTCCAGACGAAGACCACGTCGCGCGACCAGTCGGCGGCGGCGAGGTCCGGCAGCTGGCCATAGGGCGCGGCGATCACCTTGGCATCCGGCAGCTTGAGCTGCTTGGTGATGTCCGTCGCCCATTCCTTGGAGAAGCTTTCCCAGGCGAGGATATCGACGCCCCGCTCGCCGAGCAGGGACCAGAGCGCCATCTCCACCGCGCCGGTATCGGAGGCGGGAACGATGCCGAGGCGCCAGTCTTCCGGCATGCGGAGGATGGATTTGGAGCGCTCGATCACCTCGGCGAGGCGCGCCTTGGGCTCCTTGGCCCGGTGGCTGCGGCCGAGCAGCGCGCCCGAGAGGGCTTCCAGCGTCCAGCCCGGACGCTTGGCGCAGGGACCCGAGGAAAAGCAGGGGTTGGCCGGACGCAGCTCCGGCTTCGTGGCGATTGCCATGCGATGCTCCCTTCCAGAAGCGAATGCGCCCCGGTGGGGGGGCGTGGCCCGGGGAAGGAGCTAGGCCAGCCTATCACGGGAATCAAGCGCGATGAGTCGGGCGGAAGGACATGCCGGCCGTGCGGATGCCGACTGATACCCGGCTCGGAGAGTCTTGACTCTCCCAACCGGGTATCGCGCGCAGGGTTGGTGTGGCGGCGGCGCGCCGGAATCAGGGACATATCGGCCGCGCGCCCGTGGACCGACATCGGTCAGCATTTCGCGCGGCCGGTATGGTGCCGGCGCTCAGGCACGCAGCCGCAACGCCGACCCGGCGCGGAACGTCGGGACCCGCCGCGTCTTCTCTCAGGCCAGCAGCGAGAGCAGAGGGCTGGAGGCGGTGCCGGCGCTGGTATCTGCCCGCGCCATGACATAGCGCTGGGCGAGGAGCTGGACCTTCCGGCTGTCCTGCAGATCGGCCAGCTTCAGCCGGCTGGTGATGGCGCGCGCCTGCGCCTCCACCGACTGCACCGCAATGGCATCCGGCAGGCCGAGCGCCCCGGTCACCACCCGCCGCAGCACCGAGTTGCCCAGGATGTTGTAGATGTTGCTCTCCGCCCCGGCATTCTCGATGAAGTAGAGGGCATCCGAGAGGCCGGGGTTCTGCTCGTCCAGCCCGGCCTTGTACTGGTATTCCAGGAAGCCGTCCTTCAGCTTCTGGATGGTGGCGGGGTCCTTCAGCCCGTCGAGGCCCTTGGCCTTCAGGTCCAGGGTCTGGGCCGCGGCCTTGAAGCGGCCGTCCAGGCTGGCGAGCAGCCCCTTGGTGTCCTTCGGGTCGGCGGTCAGGGCCTTCTGCACCAGCCCGGGATAGGCGAGCTGGTCCGAGAGGCCGAGCGCCGGCAGCAGCACCTTGAGGATGCGCGGGTCCTTCAGCGCGGCGTTGACGTCCTTCGCCTTGGCCAGGGCGGTGTCGAACTGCTTCAGCGCGGTGATGGTGACGGGGTCCTTCTGCTCCGCCGCGATCCCCTTGGCCTCGGCCGTGTCGGTCTGGGCCCGCTTCAGGGCGAGCAGGGCGGAGGTGGCATCCCCGCTGGCGGTGCTGCTGGCGCTGCCGCCGAACAGGGCGCTGGCCAGGATCGCGCTCAGCTGCATGGCGGCAAATGACGGCGCGGCACGGCGCGCGGGCAGGGCTGGGGTTTTGCCGAGGGCATCCTGGCAGGCCTCGCATCCACGACGGATGGCGCAGCCTGCCCGTGAAAGATGAAGGAAGGCTGAAGCAGGCGGCGCCGCCCGCGGGCGCAAGCGGGCGGCGCCATGCCGGTCCCGGGGCGCCGCGGCGCCCCGGGCCGTGCCTATTCCTTGCTGCGGCTGCGGGAACCGGTGCCGCGGCCCTTGCTGCCGCTGCTGCTGCCGCCGCGCGTGCTGCCGCGCTTGGCCGTCGTGCCGCTTGTCCGCTTCGCCGCGGCGGTGCTGCGCTTGGCGGTCGCGCCGGTGGCGCGCTTGGCCGCCGT
>NZ_JAMZIK010000206.1 GCF_024178315.1 Siccirubricoccus soli
CGCCTCGGCGCCCTCCGCCGCCGGCGCGCCGCCATGGCCGGCCGGGGCTGCCGCCGGGCCGCGCATCTGCACCTGCACGGGCAGGGGCGTCGGCGCGGTGCCCTCCCCCACCGCCCCGGCCTGGGCGCTGCTGGCCGTCGCCAGGGCCTCCAGCGTGCGGAGGAATTCCGCCCGCCGTGCCTCATCCTCCAGCAGGGAGGTCAGGCGTTCGATATCCGCGGCGGTCAGGGTGCTGGCCGGGCGCGCCGTCTGGGCGCCGGCCACCGGCGCCAGGCCCGGCGATGCCAGGGCCAACAGCGGCAGCAGGAGACAGAAGAGGAGGCGTGGAAGGGTCATGGTCCGGGGAGCAACCCGATCGGCCGGCCCCGGTCAAGCATTGGACGGTCCTGCAACCTGCCGTGATGCCCCCGCCCGCCATCCCGCCGCGGGAAGCCCCAGGGAAACAGGCGGAAAGCCGGGGGGCTGCCGGTGCCGCCCCGCCCCGGCGCCCGGCATGAACCGCGGCATGCCGGCGGCGTTTCGAACCGGCGGCCGATCCCCGGCCGGGAGGCCGCCTGTCACCCATGCCCGAACCCGCCCGCCCGCCGCGCCGCGCCCTGGCCGCCGGTGCCGCCGGCCCGACGCTGCCGCTGCTGCAGGGCGCCATCCTCCTCGTCGCCGTGCTGTATTTCGCGCGGGAGCTGCTGATCCCCCTCGCCCTCGCCGTGCTGCTGGCCTTCGTGCTGGCGCCGCTGGTCCGGGCGCTGCGGCGCATCGCGGTGCCGCGCATTGCCGCCGTGCTGCTGGTGGTGCTGGCCACGGGCGCGCTCTTCATCGGCCTTGGCACCGTGGTGGGCAGCCAGGCGACCAGCCTCGCCGAGAACCTGCCCTCCTACCAGACGACCATCAGTCAGAAGCTCGCCGGCCTCGGCGGCTGGTTCGAGCGGCTGCAGGGGCTGGTGGCGGAAGTCAGCCGCCAGGCCGCGCCGCACGGCCCTGCCGCCGCCCCGGCGGGCCGGCCCATCCCGGTGGAGCTGCACAGCCCCGACCCCACCCCCTTCGACATGCTGCGGAGCGTGGCGGAGCCGCTGCTCGGGCCGCTGGCGACGGCTGGCATCGTCGTCATCCTGCTGATCTTCATCCTGCTCTACCGGGAGGATCTGCGGGATCGGCTGATCCGCCTGGCCGGCGCCGGGGATTTGCACCGCACCATGGCGGCGATGGATGACGCGGCCTGGCGCCTCTCCCGCTTCTTCCTGGCGCAGACGGCGATGAATGCCGGGTTCGGCGTGGTGATCGGCCTCGCCCTCTGGGGCATCGGCATCCCCAACCCGCTGCTCTGGGGCGTGGTGGCGGCGGTGATGCGCTTCGTCCCCTTCATCGGCACCTTCGTCGCCGTGGCCGGGCCGCTGCTGCTGGCGTTGGCGGTGGATCCCGGCTGGGGTATGCTCATCGCCGTCGCCATCCTCTTCGGGGTGGGCGAGGCGACGATGGGCCAGGTGTTCGAGCCGCTGGTCTTCGGCCACTCCACCGGCCTCTCCCCCATTGCCGTCATCGCCGCGGCCAGCTTCTGGACCTGGCTCTGGGGCCCGGTGGGGTTGCTGCTCGCGGTGCCGCTGACGGTCTGCCTCGTCGTGCTGGGGCGGCATGTGGACCGGCTGGAATTCCTTGAGGTGATGCTGGGCGACGCCCCGCCCCTCGATCCGGAGGAGACCTTCTATCAGCGGGCGCTCGCCGGGGATGCGGATGCGCTGGCGGAGCAGGCGGAGCGCTGCCTGCGGGAGGACAAGCTGGCCGGCTACCTGGACGCCGTGGCGCTGCCTGCCCTGGTGCTGGCGCAGGAGGATGTGGCGCGCGGCGCCCTGGCGCCGGAGCGGCGGGCGGCGTTGACCCGCAGCCTCGGCCTGCTGGCCGAGGATCTGGCGGAGGCGGAGGAGGACGAGGAGAGGGCGCCGCCGCCCCTGCCCCCGGGCTGGGAGGCGCCGGGGACGGTGCTCTGCCTGCCCGGGCGCGGCCCCTTCGATGCCGAGGCGGCGATGCTGCTGGCCCTGCTGCTCACCCGCCGCGGCTTCGGCGTGCGGCTGGGCGGGGAGGTGGCGGAAGGGGTCAGGCCGCGGCTGGTCTGCCTCTGCCTGATGGAGGGCGGGGGCAGCGCGGCGGCGGCGCGCTACCTGCTGCGGCGGGCGCGGCGCCGGCTGCCGGGCGTGCCCTGCCTGGTGCTCGCCTGGTCGGCGGCGGGGCCGGGCGTGCTGGATGCGGCGCTGCGGGCGGAGAGCGGGGCGCCGCCCCTGCTGGCGCATCGCCTGACCGAGCTGCTGGAGCGGGCGGCGGAGCTGGCCGGCCCGGCGCCGGCCGAGGGGGAGGCGGAGGCGCCCGCCGCGGCGGAGGGACCGCCCGGCATGGCGCCGGCCCCGGCCTGAAGGGGGCGTCGGGCGATCCGGCAAGCCAGGGGGCGTGGCCGGCGCCGTCACCGGCATCGCGGTCCGGCGGAATTCCCGGCCGGGACACCAGTGGCCTGCTGTTCCGCTGGGTTCGTGGGAAATCCCGCGAACTTCGCGGGCAGGACACCAGGCTGTGTTCACGGCAACCCGCCGATTCCTGCCATGTCCCGCCACGGACCGAACCGGACCGGACGGTGCGGGCGGGGCAGGACGGAGAGCGCGATGCGGGAATTCGATGCCATCATCATCGGCAGCGGCCAGGCGGCGCCGTCGCTCGCCGTGCGCCTGGCCAAATCCGGCCGCCGCACCGCGCTGGTGGAGCGGCGGGCGCTGGGCGGCACCTGCGTGAACACCGGCTGCACCCCGACCAAGACCATGGTGGCGAGCGCCCGGGCGGCGCATCTGGCGCGCCGCGCCGCCGAGTATGGCGTGGTGCTGCCGCCGGGGGAGGTGAAGGTCGACCTTGCCCGGGTGAAGGCGCGCAAGGACGCGGTGGTGGCGGAATCGCGGGAGGGGCTGACCGCCTGGCTGCGCGGGACCGAGGGGGTCACGGTCATCGAGGGCCATGCCCGCCTCACCGGCCCGCACGGGGTGGAGGTGAATGGCGAGGCGCTGACGGCGCCCTGGATCATGCTGAATGTCGGCGCCCGGCCCACCCTGCCACCGGTGCCGGGGCTGGAGACGGTGCCGCACCTGACCAGCACCAGCATCCAGGAGCTGGAGACCCTGCCGGACCACCTGCTGGTGCTGGGGGGCAGCTATATCGGGCTGGAATTCGCCCAGATGTTCCGCCGCTTCGGCGCCCGCGTGACGGTGCTGGAGACGGCGCCGCACCTGCTGCCGCGGGAGGATGCGGACATCGCGGCGGCGGTCGCCGAGTTCCTCCGCGCCGAGGGGGTGGAGATCCTGACCGGCGTCACTGGCCTTTCCCTGGCCCCGGCGCCGGAGGGGGTGCGGCTGGCGCACCAGGGCGGGGCGCTGCTCGGCAGCCATCTGCTGGTGGCGACCGGCCGGACGCCCAACACCGACGACCTTGGGCTGGAGGCGGCCGGGGTGGCGCGGGATGCGCGGGGCTATGTCACGGTGGATGACGGGCTGCGAACCAATATCCCCGGCATCTGGGCGCTGGGCGATTGCAACGGCCGCGGCGCCTTCACCCACACCTCCTGGGACGATTACGAGATCCTCGCCGCCAACCTGCTGGACGGTGCGCAGCGCAGCCTGGCGGACCGGGTGATGGGCTATGCGCTCTTCACCGACCCGCCGCTCGGTCGCGCCGGGATGACGGAGGCGGCGGCGCGGGCGGCCGGGCACCGGATCCGGGTGGGGATGCGGCCGATGCGCCGGGTGGCGCGGGCGCGGGAGAAGGGCGAGACGGCGGGCCTCATGAAGATCGTCATCGACGACATGAACGATGCGATCCTCGGCGCCGCCATCCTGGGCCCGGGCGGCGACGAGGCGATCCACACCGTGCTGGCGCTGATGAATGCCCGCGCCCCGGCCAGGGTGCTGCGGGAGATGATGCCGATCCACCCGACGGTGGCGGAGCTGCTGCCGACCCTGGTGGCGGAGCTGGGCCCGGCGGAGCCGGACCCGGTGGACGAGACGGTGGAGGAGAGCTTCCCGGCCAGCGACCCGCCCTCGCATACGCCGGAATCGCGGATCGGGCGGCCGGGCAATTAGCCATACCTGGTCGGGTGGACCCGCCCGATCGGATGTCCTGCCCCGGAAACATGGGAGCCGGGGCAGCTTATCTCCGGCCTGTTGGATCGGGGGCGTGGTCCGTCAGGCCGGAGCCTGCTCCAGGGTCCGATCCGCGGGGCTTCACGCACCCGATCATGCTCCGGGCAGGGGCTGGTACGCCTCCCCACCTTGCCGGCGGGGTTCAGGCGCGGCTGGCCAGCCTCGGTTGCAGCCGCTGCATCTGGCGTTGCAGCAGGCGCCGCCAACCCTCCTTGCGGCGCTCGGTCACCTCCGCGATGGCGAAGCAGGCGACCAGGGACAGACCGAACACCGCCAGGCGCGTCACCTTGTGGTCGGGCGCCAGGGGTATGAGGGCGGCCAGGAATTGCGCCACCGGCAGGTGGAACAGGTAGAGCGTGAAGGTGGCACCGGCCGCCCAGCGTATCGCGCGGCCGAAGGGCAGCAGCAGCGGGCCGAGCCAGGCGGCGGCGGCCCTGAATGCGACGAGGTTCGCCGCCACGAGCAGGCCGGTGAGGTAGTCATGCGTCGCGCGGGGCTGGGCGAAGACCTCCGGCAGGGTGGGGATCAGCCCGGGATGCCCGTTCTGGTACGGCAGGTAGAGGCCGAGACCAAGCAGGGTGGCAAGGAACAGGGCGAGGCCAGGCCCGGCCGGCAGGCGGTTCGCGGCCGCCAGCCGCTGCGCCAGCAGGCCGAGCAGCCAGACCGGGAAGAGTGCCAGCATGGCCGGGCCGCAGGCGGCGCAAAGCAGCAGCACGGCCGCGTAGCGCGCCCGGCCACGGACGAAGACGGCGGCACCGAAGATCGCGTAGTACCAGACCTCGTAGCCGAGCGACCAATAGGGCAGGTTCGACCCGGGAATGAGCTTCAGGTACCAGATCTGGTTCACGAACAGCAGCGAGGTAAGGTATTGCAGGGGCAGATCCTGATCGGAAAAGCCCCACCAGGCGCCGTAGAGGCCGGGGTTGACCGCCCTTCCCAGCGTGTCCAGCAGCAGCGTGGCCATCAGCGCCGGCACGGCGACGGAGGCGATGCGGGCCGCCCGGTTGATGGCGTAGGCCGCCGCGGACTCCCGCCGGTCGAACACCACATGGCCGATGACGAAGCCGGACATCACGAAGAAGATCGTGACGGCCTCGTCCATGTACGGCCCTACCTGCCAGAACAGCCCGCCGGTGAAGCGTGCGCCCGAGATATGGCCGACGAAGACGACGAGCGCGGCGGCCAGGCGGATGGCGTCCAGATAGATCGACAGCGCGCTGGGCATGGAAGCTGCTCACCTTCTGCGAAGCATCACGACCCTGCCGAGATCATCGGCGGCCAGGCTTCCGGTTCGTTTCTGCAGGGCCCGAGGATCGGATCGCGGCATGATCCCCTACGCGCAGAATGGTACGATACCAGTATAGCCGGGCGCGTGAAAGCGGTCGCGCGGCGGCCAGGGACCGATGCGGCCCGGCCGCGGCGCGATCTGCGGACCCTTCGCGGCGGGCGCGATCGGTGGAGGCCGGACCGACCGCGGCCATGCCGCACGGGAGCGGAGAACAGGCCGGAGCAGGAGCGGGGGCGCCACCCGCCGATCCGGCGCCGCGGGCAGGCCAGGCCCGGCGGCGCGGCTGGCCGGTCGGGGAAGGCCCGGGCGCGCTACAGCCGCTGCAACGGCACCCGCATCGCCAGGTAGCTGCCCAGTGCCAGCAGGGTGGCGGCGCCCAGGAAGGCGGCGCGGAAGCTCCAGCCCAGCGCCTCGCGCAGCGCCGCCTGCACCCCCGGCTCCAGCGCCGCCAGCACGCTGCTGCCCTCCCGCACCAGCCGGGCGAAGAGCGCGGCCAGGGTGGCATCCGTCAGCGCCAGGGTGCCGAACAGCAGGGTGCCCAGCAGCGCCGTCGCCATGGCCGCGCCGAAGGTGCGGAAGAATTGCACGGAGGCCGCGGCGGCCCCGAGCCGGTGGTTGCCCCCCGCCACCTGCACCGTGATCTGCACCACGGGGTAGGAGCAGCCGATGCCCGCCGCCGCCACGCCCAGCAGCGCGGCCAGCGCCCAATCCCCCAGCACCGGCGCCAGCGCGGCGATCGCCAGCAGCACCGCGGCCGCCGCCCCCAGCCCGCCGCAGGCGAAGGGCATGGCGATGCCGAGCCGCGTCATCAGGGAGCCGGCGGTGAGCCCGCCCACCGCCCCGCCGACCGAAAGCGGCAGCAGCAGCGCCCCCACCTCGGTCGGCGCCAGGCCGCGCACGCCCTGCAGATAGACCGGCAGGAAGGTGAGCAGGGAGACCAGCGCGCCATGGGCGCAGGCCGTCAGGGTATTGGCGCGCCACACCGTGGGGTCCGCCAGCAGCGGCAGGTGCAGCAGGGCGTCGGGCGCCTTCGCCTCCCAGCGCAGCAGGCCGAACAGCGCGATGGCGGCGCCGGCCAGCAGCAGCAGGGCCAGCGGCAGCGCCCCCCAATTCGCCTTCTGCACCTGGCCGAGGGCCAGCAGCGCCGGGGCGACGAAGGCAGCAAACAGCAGCACCCCCGGCCAGTCGAAGCGGAATCCGGCGCCGCCCCGGCTGGGCGGGGCGCGGCGGGGAATGCGGCGGGCCAGCGGCACGGTGGCGACCATCACCGGCAGCAGCGCCCAGAACACCGAGCGCCAGCCGAGATGCTGGGTCAACCAGCCGCCGGCGATGGGGCCGAGGCAGGAGGCGGTGGTGAAGGCGGCGACGATATAGGCCTGGAACCGCCCCCTTTCCCGGGGCGGCACCGCCTCCCCGATCAGCGCCATGGCCATGGTGGCGAGGCCGCCGCCGCCGAAGCCATGCAGCAGCCGCCCGGCCACCAGCACGCCGAAATCCGGCGCCAGGGCGCAAAGCGAGGAGCCCACCGCATTCACCGCCAGCGCCGCCAGCAGCAGGGGCTGCCGGCCGAACACATCGCCCAGCCGGCCGAAGACCGGCGCCGCCACGGTGGCCGCGATCAGGTAGGCGACGACGACCCAGGAGAGGCTCTCCACCGCGCCGAGATCGGCGGCGATGTCCGGCAGAGCCGTCGCCACGATGGTCTGGTCGATGGCCGAGAGGATGATGGCCGGCGCCACGCCGGGGAAGCTGCGGAAGAAGGCCGCGCGCAGCTCGGCGGGGGAAAGCTGGGGCGCCCCTGCGGGTGCGCCGGGGATTGGGGCGTTCACCGGCTCAGATCACGCTGTGCCGGCCCATTTCCAGGAATTTCTCCCGCCGCCGGGCGCGCAGCGTGGCGCCGTCCAGCGCCAGCAGCGGCTCCAGGCTGTCCCAGACCCGGTTGCCGACGGCGGTCAGCGCCGCGCCGGGGTCGCGATGGGCGCCGCCCAGCGGCTCCGGCACCACCGCATCCACCAGGTTGAGGCGGCGGAGATCCTCGGCGGTCAGCTTCAGCGCCTCGGCCGCAGTCGGGGCCTGGGCGGCGTCGCGCCAGAGGATGGAGGCGCAGCCCTCGGGCGAGATGACGGAATAGATGCTGTGCTCCAGCATCAGCACCCGGTCCGCGGCGGCCAGCGCGATGGCGCCGCCCGAGCCGCCCTCCCCGATGATGGTGGCGACGAAGGGCACCGGCGCCTCGAGGCAGGCCTCGATGGAGCGCGCGATGGCCTCCGCCTGGCCGCGCGCCTCCGCCTCGATGCCCGGGAAGGCACCGGCGGTATCGACGAAGCTCAGGATCGGCAGGCCGAAGCGGCCGGCGAGCTCGATGATCCGCCGCGCCTTGCGGTAGCCCTCGGGCTTCGCCATGCCGAAATTGTGGAGGACGCGGGTTTCCGTGTCGCTGCCCTTCTCGGTGCCCAGCACCGCCACGGCACGGCCGCGGAAACGGCCGAGGCCACCCACCACCGCGGCGTCATCGGCGAAGGCGCGGTCGCCGGCCAGCGGGGTCCATTCCTCGATATGGGCGCGGATGTAGTCCAGGCATTTCGGCCGGTCCGGATGGCGGGCGACCAGCGTCTTCTGCCAGGGCGTCAGCTTGGCATAGGTGGATTTCAGCAGCGCCTGCGCCTTGTCGCGCAGCTTCGCCACCTCCTCCGCCACGTCGATGCCGCCGGCATCGGTGGTGCGGCGCAACTCCTCGATCTTGCCTTCCAGCTCGGCGATGGGTTTTTCGAAATCGAGGAAGTGGCGCATCGGTTGTCCCTGGCGGCTTGCCTCGGAGGGTCCGGGCCTCGGCAGGCCGCTGAAAACACGGCGAAGGATCCCCAGCGCCGCCAGCCAAGGGCCAGCGGGTTCGGGACCCGAGTGAGGCCGGGGTTAGCGGAAAAGCGGCGGCGGCGGAAGCACGACCGGGCCGGACCCGGGCGAGGCACGTTTTAGGGATTCGTACATAAATGCGATAAACACAACCATTAGTTGCTGGATCGCGAATGCCGATCGGCGCGACCCTGCGCCATGCGCCCCGCCACCCTGCCCATCCTCCGCAGCTCGCTGCAGCGCCGCCGCCCCGGCTTCTGGACGCGGCTGGCCTTAACCGGAAATTCGGATATCCGCGGCATGGTGCTACGCATGATCGCAACCAATTCCCTGGCGGCCTTCACCCCCGGTGTCTCCGGCGGCGGGCCCGTGGCAGGCCCCGGGCCGGTGACGGGCCCGGGCGGGGTGGAACCGGTGCGGGGCGTGACGCCCGGCGCCGCCATCGGCGGCAATGGCAGCCAGCCGCAGCAGCGGACGCTGGAGGCCGTGCCGCCGCCGCCCAGCAAGCCGATGCCGCGCGGCTCGCTGCTCGACCTGCGGGTGTAAAACCGCCCGCTCCGGGCCACCTTCCAGGAGCGGACGCGCGGCCGGCCCCGGGGCTGGTGCTGGCCGCCATGCCACGCATGGCAGCAATCGCGCGCCGTCGCCACACCGGCCTTGCACCGGGCAGCGGCGCCGCCGATCTTTGTGCCATGCCCGATTTCCACCGCAGCATCCCGGAGGGCGACGACAAGGAACGCCTGGTCTGCCGGGACTGCGGCTTCATTGCCTATGAGAACCCCAAGCTGATCGTCGGCAGCGTGGTTTCGGAAGGCGAGCGCGTGCTGCTCTGCCGCCGCGCCATCAACCCGCGGCGCGGCTTCTGGACCCTGCCTGCCGGCTTCCTGGAAATGGCCGAGACGGCAGAGGAAGGCGCCCGCCGCGAGGCCTGGGAGGAAGCCCAGGCCCGCATCGCCATCGAGGGGCTGCTCGCCGTCTTCTCCATCGCCCGGATCGGCCAGGTGCAGCTCATCTTCCGCGCCGGCTTCGCCGCGCCAGGCTTCGCCGCCGGGCCGGAGAGCGAGGAGGTGGCGCTGTTCGACTGGGCGGAGATCCCCTGGGCGGAGATCGCCTTCCCCTCCGTCCATTGGGCGCTGCGCGCCTGGCGGGCGGCGGCGGGGCGGCCGCTGGGCGCGCCGGCCAGCAACCCGCCCGAGGATGCCCGCGGCACGGTGCCGCTGCCGCAGGGGAGCGGGCTGTGAACCGCCTGCCCGCCCTGCTGCTGGGGCTGGGCCTGGTTGCCACCATGACCGCCCCTGCTGCCGCGACGGATGCGCCGCGCCGGTCGCGCAAGCCCCCGGCGCTGGAGGTGGTGAAGCTGCCCCCCGCCCCCCTGCCGCCGCGCGATGCCGTCCCGGGCAGCGGCCCGGCCCCGATCCCGAACCGCGAGCTGGAGGCGCCTGCCGCCCGGGCGGCGCAGGGGCCGCGCCTCGACCCCAGCCTTATTACCCGGCCGCTGCCCAGCCGCGGTGTCGCCGCCGACGGCAATCCCAGCCGGCTGGAGGAGAAGCTGTTCGAGCCCGCCCCCGGCGCGCGGCTGCGGGTGCCGTTCAGCTACTGACCTCCCGCGACGTGGCGGCGCGACGCCGTGGGTCTCGGGAGACCTGGGTCTCGCTCGGCCTGCCGCGGCTGGCGGTCGTCGCCCGGCCCGGCACCGCTGCGCCTTGCTGGCGGCATTGCCGCCATGCGAGGGCGGCGTCTTGCGAAAAGGCCTAAAACCGACCACCTTGGTACGGTATTCCGCGGCAGCACTCAGGATCCGCCCATGTTCATCGAAACCGAAGGCACCCCGAACCCCGCCACGCTGAAATTCCTGCCCGGACGGGATGTCATGCCGGGCGGCGGCACTGCCGATTTCCGCAGCGCCGAGACCGCCGCCCGCAGCCCGCTGGCCAGCCGCATCTTCGCCCTGCCGGGGGTGGCGCGGGTCTTCCTCGGCGCCGACTTCATCACCGTGACCCAGGATGAGGAGGCGGAATGGGCCAGTCTGCGGCCGCAGGTGCTGGGCGCCATCATGGACCACTACATGTCCGGCCTGCCGGTGATTGAGGGCAGCGACGCCGATGGCGAGGATGATTACGATCCCGAGGATTCCGAGATCGTCGAGCAGATCAAGGAGCTGCTGGACACGCGGGTGCGCCCGGCGGTGGCCGGGGATGGCGGGGACATCGTCTTCCGCGGCTTCCGCGACGGCATCGTGAGGCTGCATCTGCAGGGCGCCTGCTCCGGCTGCCCCTCCTCCCGCGCCACGCTGAAGCATGGGGTGGAGAACATGCTGCGGCACTACGTTCCCGAAGTGGTCGCCGTGGAACAGGTGGAAGAGGTCTGAGCGACCTGGCGAGGGGCGCGCCGCGGCGCTGCCCCCCGGGCGTCTCCGCCGCAAGCGGCCGCAGGCCGCGCCGCGTCCAGCCCCGGCCGAAGCCCGGGCCGGTGCGGCATTGCCTGCCCGATCCACCAGGCTGGCCCCCTGGCGAGGCGCCGCCGCCTGCGCCGGCCGCCGGGCCGGAATGGTTCTCCTTCATTGCATCTGGTGATGGCCGGCATCCCTGCGGCCGATTGGCCCGCCCGCTGCCGCGGCGGTAAGCCGGCGGCCGAAGGAGACCGATCCATGTCCCAGACCCTCGACCCCGCCGCCCTCGACCAGCTCTTCCGCGAGGCCCGCACCTATAATGGCTGGCAGGACCGGCCGGTGCCGGACACCAAGCTGCAGGAGCTCTACGACCTGCTGAAATACGGCCCGACCAGCGCCAATTCCTCGCCCGCCCGCTTCGTCTTCATCCGCACCGCGGAGGGCAAGGCGAAGCTGAAGCCGGCGCTCTCCGAGGGCAACATCGCCAAGACCATGACCGCGCCGGTGACTGTCATCGTCGCGCATGACCCGGCCTTCTACGAGCAGTTGCCGAAGCTCTTCCCGCATACCGATGCGCGGTCCTGGTTCGCCGAGAACCCGGCGCTGGCCGAGGTGACGGCCTTCCGCAACGGCACCTTGCAGGGCGCCTATCTCATTCTCGCCGCCCGCGCGGTCGGGCTGGATGCCGGCGCGATGAGCGGTTTCGACAATGCGAAGGTGGATGCGGCCTTCTTCGCCGAGAGTGGGTGGAAGTCCAACTTCCTGGTCAATCTCGGCCATGGCGATCCCGCCAGCCTCTTCCCGCGCAGCCCGCGCCTCAGCTTCGACGAGGCGGTCCGCCTCGAATAGCCGCGACCGGCACGGGGCGCCGAGGCGCCCACCCGAACCGGACCACCCGTTGCCCTGGCGCGGCTTTGCCGTGCCAGGCTGCGCCAGACCTTCGGCCTTCCAGCCTGCAGGGGCCCCATGGCGGGGCGCAGCGCCCGGCTGGGCCGTACCCCGGTGTCCCCATGGCGTTGCGCAGCAACGTCATGGGGAATTCAGGCCGCGACCTGCCCCGCCTTGGCGTCCAGCCGGTAGCCGCCACCCTCGGTCAGCAGCAGCTTCGCATTGGCCGGATCCGGCTCGATCTTCTGCCGCAGCCGGTAGATATGCGTCTCCAGCGTGTGCGTGGTGACGGCGCTGTTGTAGCCCCACACCTCGTTCAGCAGGATCTGCCGCCCCACCGGCCGGCCGCCGGCGCGGTAGAGATACTTCAGGATCGCGCATTCCTTCTCGGTCAGCCGAATCTTCCGGTTGCGCGCCTGCTCCAGCAGCAGCTTGGCGGAGGGCCGGAAGGTGTAAGGACCGATGAGGAAGACCGCATCCTCTGAATTGTCATAGACCCGGAGCTGGGCGCGCAGCCGCGCCAGCAGCTCGTTCAGCCGGAAGGGCTTGGCGATGTAGTCGTTGGCCCCGGCATCCAGGCCACGCACGACGTCCTGCTCCTCGCCATGCCCGGTGAGCATGATGATCGGCACCTTCAGCCCCTGACGGCGGAGCTGGACGCAGAGGTCCCGGCCATCCGCATCCGGCAGGCCGATATCCAGCAGGATCGCATCGAAGCGCGCATCGGCGCCGGCGAGCATGCGCTGCGCCTCCTCGGCCGTCGCGGCCTCGGCGGGCGAAAATTCGCCGTCCAGCGAAAGCTGCTCCGCCAATGTCTGGCGCAACGCAACGTCATCGTCGACGATCAGCAGTGGGCGCGGACCGGCCATGCCATCTCCCAGGAATTCCCGCAATGCGGGCAGCCTTATCTGCTTCCGATGGCGAAGCTATGGCGAGGTTGTCAAGCCTACACGGTTCCGCAGCCGGTGCGGTGCTGCAGAATGACGCTTGTCGAATATTTCATCCGCGGCTCTGGCGGATGCCGTCCGCACGCCACATTCCGGGGGCGCCATACCGCGCCGATGGACCTATATGCATGCCCATGCACCGGATGACGGCCGACGACCCCTGGATGGGCCAGACAGACACGCCAGCCGACCCCCTGGTGGCAGGATTGCGCGCCGTCCATCGGGCCGTGGCGGAACTGCGCCGCGGTACGCCGGTTCTGCTGCGGGATGAGAGTCACGGCGTTGTGATGGCCGCGGCGGAGACCGTCGGCGCCGGCGGGCTGGCGGAAATCGCCGCCCTGGCCAGGGTCGCGCCCCTGCTGCTGCTGGCGCCGAGCCGTGCCGCCGCCATCGCCCCGCTGATCCCCCCTGCCCTGCGCCCGGCCGGCGAGGAGCCGGCGGCGGTGGCGCTGCGCCTGCCCCCCGCGCTGCTGGAGCCGGCGGCGCTGCGCAGCTACGCCGACCCCACCTTCGAAAGCCTTCTCCCCCCCGGCCAGCGGCCGGACCGCGCCCCCGCCCCGCCGCTTGCCCCGGCGGCGCTGGCGCTGGCGAAGCTTGCCCGGCTGCTGCCGGCGGTGGTGATGGCGCCGCTGCGGGAGGGGTTGGGGAGCCCGGACCTGCTTGCCGTCGCCGCCGCGAATGTCCTGGCCTACCCGGTCGATGCCGCCACCAGCCTGCGCCGCGTGGCGGAGGCGGCGGTGCCGCTGGAGGATGCGGCGGATGCACGCATCATTGCCTTCCGCGCCGCGGATGGCGGGATCGAGCATCTGGCGATCGTCATCGGCCGGCCGGAGGAGCTTGCCGCATCGGGCGGCGCGCCGCTGGTGCGGCTGCATTCGGAATGCTTCACCGGCGACCTGCTCGGCTCGCTGCGCTGCGATTGCGGCCCGCAGCTTCGCCGCGCCATCGCCCGCATCGCGCAGGAGGAGGGCGGCGGCGTGCTGCTCTACCTGGCGCAGGAGGGGCGCGGCATTGGCCTGGTGAACAAGCTGCGCGCCTACCGGCTGCAGGATGCCGGGCTGGATACGCTGGACGCCAACCGGGCGCTGGGCTGGGGCGCGGATGAGCGGAATTTCCTCGTCGCCGCCACCATGCTGGAGCAGCTCGGCATCGGCCGGGTGCGGGTGATGACGAACAACCCGGACAAGCTGGCCGGGCTCGCCGCCTGCGGCGTGGTGGTGGAGGGGCGGGTGGCGCATGAGATCGCGCCGAATGGCGTGAATGACGGCTACCTTGCCACCAAGGCTGCGCGCTTCGGCCATCTGCTGGCGCCGCAGGACGGGAATTAGATCCCTACGATGTCGCTGCGCGCCATCGTGGGGGCCCCGGGTTTCGGCCCAGGCAGGCGCTACGCGCCGCCATGGGCCCCGTTCACGCCGGAGGGCCGAGGCTCCGCACAGCCTGTCGCGGCAAAGCCGCGCCAGGGCAACGGGCGATCCGGGCGGTGGCTTGGCGCGCTGGCTGCCCGGCTCGGCGTTGGGCGCAATGCCAGACCCAGGGGTTCGAAGGGCGCTTCGGCCCTTTGCGGGGTGAGTTTGAGAGGGGGTCGCGGCACTGCCGCAGCGCCCCTCTCGATCCTGCTGCTCCTCGGCGCCTGCGCCGCGCCGGTGCCGCCCCCTGCCCCGCCCCTGCCCTACCCGCCTTCGGCCAAGGCGCGAATGCTGCGCATCGCCCTCGCGGAATGGGCCGAGTGGGGCGGCATGACCGTCGCGCCCGGGGATGGCGGCCGCACCACCGGGGCGGAGGGCGCGCCGGAGAATTTCCCTCGCGTCCTCGCCTATTGGCGCGCCGTGCCGGAGGATGAGGGCGCCATCGCCCTGAACCGCCGGCTCTACGCCGCCGCCCTGGCCGGCCAGGCGGAGGGCGCGGCGCTGTGGCACGAGCCCGCCTGGTCCGCCGCCTTCATCAGCTTCGTCCTGCGCGGCGCCGGCGTGGATGCGCGGGAATTCCCGCCTTCCGCCGCACACTCCCGCTATGTGGACGCGCTGATCGCCGATGCCGCGGCCTTTCCCGCCAGCGCCCCCTTCCTGCCGCACGCGCCGGAGGCGTACGCGCCGCAGCCCGGCGACCTGATCTGCGCCGACCGCAGCCCCCGGCCGCTGCGCCACTGGCAGGAGCGCGCGGCGGATGCCGGCGCCTTCCGCCCCATGCATTGCGACATCGTGGTGGCGACGGTGCCGGGCGCGGTGGAGGCGATCGGCGGCAATGTGCGGGATGCCGTCACCCGCACCCGTTTCGCGGCCGATGCCGTCGGGCGGCTCTTGCCGGTTCCCGCCGGCGCTCCGATCTTCTTCGCCATCTTCGAAAACCGCCTGGGCCGCCTCGGCCCCTGGAGACCCACCTCATGACGGATCTGTTCGAGCCGCTGACGTTGCGCGGCGTGACGCTAAGGAACCGCATCGGCGTCTCGCCCATGTGCATGTATTCCTGTGGCCCGGACGGCATGCCGACCGAATGGCACTTGGCGCATCTCGTCGCCCGCGCCATCGGCGGCGCGGCGGTGACCTTCACCGAGGCGGCGGCGGTCTCCCCCGAGGGCCGCATCTCCCCCGGCGATCTCGGCATCTGGTCGGATGCGCATATCCCCGGGCACCGGCGGCTGACGGCGGCCATCGAGGCCGCGGGCTCCGTCCCCGGCATCCAGCTCGCCCATGCCGGGCGCAAGGCCAGCCGCCGCGCGCCCTGGGAGGAGCATGGCCCCTCCGAGCCGAGCTGGACCCCCCTCGCCCCCTCCGCCCTCCCCTTCGGCGACTATGCGGTGCCGCAGGCGATGAGCGAGGCGGAGATCGCCCAGGCGATCGCCGACCTGGCCGCCGCCGCGACGCGCAGCATCGCGGCCGGCTACCGGGTCATCGAGCTGCATGCGGCGCATGGCTACCTGATGCACCAATTCCTTTCGCCGCTTTCCAACCAGCGCAACGATGCCTGGGGCGGGGATCTCGACGGCCGCGCGCGGCTGGCCGAGGAGGCGGTGAAGGCGGTCCGCGCCGCCATTCCGGAGGAGGTGCCGCTCCTCATCCGCGTTTCCCACACCGACTGGGTGGAGGGCGGCTGGGACACGGCGGAGACGGTGCAGCTCGCCGCGCGGGTGAAGGCGCTGGGCGTCGACATGGTGGACGTCTCCTCCGGCGGGCTCGATCACCGGCAGAAGATCCCGCTGGGCCCGGGCTACCAGCTGCCGGGCGCCGTTGCGGTGAAGGAGGGGGCGAAGGTCCCGGTCGCCGCCGTCGGGCTGATCACCGAGCCGGCGCAGGCCCAGGCCGTGGTCGCCGAGGGCAAGGCGGATCTCGTGCTGCTCGGCCGCGTGCTGCTGCGCGACCCCTACTGGCCGCTGCACGCCGCCGCCGCGCTGGGCCGGCCGGACGCGGTTCCGACCCCGCCCCAGTATGAGCGCGGCTGGAACGCGCTGGGGAAGATGCCGCGGCAGATGTCCACCGCGGCGGTGCAGCCCACGCTCTAGCGGTCCCCACGAAGCCGCTGCGCGCCTTCGCGGGGCCCCGGCCTCGCTCGACACCCAGGGTGCGGCACAGCCTTCCGCGGCAAAGCCGCGGAAGGTCAACGGGCAGGCCGGGTTCCGCCGGGAGGGCGAAGATACCGGAGGCCCGGGTCCGGTCGCGCTGCGCCGTCGCGGCCGATGGCGGCCC
>NZ_JAMZIK010000207.1 GCF_024178315.1 Siccirubricoccus soli
TCAACGGGCAGGCCGGGTTCCGCCGGGAGGGCGAAGATACCGGAGGCCCGGGTCCGGTCGCGCTGCGCCGTCGCGGCCGATGGCGGCCCGCCGCGGGTTCCGCCTATCCTGCCCGCAACACGGCGGGAGGGGGGCCGGCCAATGCCTGAGGCGAGGACAAGCTGGCTGGTGGAATACGGGCCGCTGCTCTGGCTGCTCGGCTCTTTCATCCTCGTCGGCGGCCTTGCCGCCTCGGTCGGGCTGCGTCGCGCCCTCTGGCATGCGCGGGTGCCGGCGGGTTTCGCCATCATCGCCTGCTTCGCCCTGGCGGGGCCGGAGCAGACGCGCTTCCTGCTGGCCGGCATCGATGGCCCGGGCCGCGTGTTGGCCCTGCTGGTCGCCGTCCACCTCACCGGCATCGGCGCCTGGTTCTGGGCGCGCTGGTCGCTCAACCTCGCCTGGCAGGCGGCGCTGCCGGGGGTGGAGGAGGTCTGCGCCGGCTGGTGGTGGCGCGCCCTGCCGCGCATCGTCGCCGTGGCGCCGGCCGTCGCGGCGCTGCTCTGCCTGTTCCTGGCCCGGCGGATGCTGCCCCTCTGGGTCGCCCTGACCCTGCTGGTCGGGCTGCTGCTGGTCGGGGCCTCGCTCGTCGCCCTGGCCGCCTTCCGGCGCAGCGTGCTGCGGGGACGGCGGGCGCGGCGGATGGGCCGTTTCCTCAACCTCGAGGGCGTGCTGGCGGATGAGGCGCTGCAATTCCGCAAGCCGCAGCGCCCGGTGGGAACCCGCGCCTGGCTGGCCCTGGCCCGCGCCTGCCTGCCCTTCGACCTGCCGCTGATCCGGCCGCTGCTGGCCGCCTTCCTGCTGGCCATCATCGGCGTGCTGATCGGCGCGGAGTGGCCCAGCATCCTCGCCCAGACCTTCGGCGCCGCGCCCACCGCGCTGTTCGGCCTGGCCGCGCTGCTGACGCTGCTGGCGGCGCCGGTGGGGCTGGTGGCGGCGGCCTGGCGCTGGCCGGCGATGTTCTTCCTGCTGCTCCTCATCCTCGGCGCCGCCGGCGTCACGGTGAACACGCTGGTGCGGCACGCGGCGGCGCCCGCCCCGGCGCGGCCGGAGCTCGCCGCGGCTGCCGAGCACTGGCTGCAGCATTGCGCGGTGCCGGAAGGGGAGGGGGCGGAGAAGGCGATCCGCGCCGTGGTGGTGGCCAATGCCGGCGGCGCCAGCCGCGCCGCGCTCTGGACTGCTGCGGTGATGGAGGCGCTGGAGACGCAGCTCGGCCTGCAGCCGGGGCGGCATCTCTTCGCCATCAGCGGCATCTCCGGCGGGGCGCTCGGCTCGGCGGCCTATGTGGCGACGCTCGACCAGTCCGGCCTGCGCTGCGGCGCGGTGCAGGAGGCGGCGGCGCGCGATGCGCGGCTCAAGCGGCTGCGGGAGGGGCTCGGCCAGGATTTCCTGGCGCCGCCGTTGGCGGGCCTCTTCCTCGGCGATGGCGTATGGCGGGTGTTCGGCCCGGTTTCGGCCGTGGCGGGCTGGGCCGGGCTCTGGCCCGCGGATCGCAGCGTGCGGCTGGAGCGCGCCTGGGAAGCCGCCTTCGCCGGGGCAGGGGAGGGGGGGCTGGCGGCGCCGCTGCTGGCCCGCAGCCTCGCGCCGGACGGGACGCTCCGCCTGCCGCTGCTGCTCACCGGCGGCACGCATCAGGAAAGCGGGCGGCTGGCGGTGACGGCGCCGGCCGATCTCCGCGGGGCATTGCCGGAGGCGATCGACGTGATCGCCACGCTGGGCGCCGACCTGCCCTTCTCCGTCGCCGCCAGCAACAGCGCGCGCTTCCCCTATGTGACCGCCCCCGGCCTGCTGCGGGACCGGGAGGGGCGGCGCTTCGGCCAGCTCGTCGATGGCGGCTACCACGACAACCAGGGCGCCGTCGCCGCCCGCGCCGCGGCGGAGGCGCTGGCCCAGGCGCATGCGCGGCTGCTGCAGGCCGGAAGGCTGGCGGGGACGCGGCTCGAGCTCTTCGTCATCCAGGTGGTGAGCGACCCGGACATCGCGCGCGAGGAATTGCCGCGCTGCGGCCCGCTGCCGCCCGGCTTCCAGCCGGTGGTGCAGCCGGCGGCGGTGGCGCACAGCCGGCCCTCGCCACTGGATTTCCTCACCTCCCCGGTCGGCGCGCTGGCGGCGGTGCGGGGGGAGCGGGCGAATGGCGGGGCGCTGGAGATGGCGCGGCGCTATTGCGGCGGGGCAGGACAGCATTTCGCGCTCTTCGCGCTCGGTGCGGGGACGGAGGGGGTAAAGCCGCCCCTCTCCTGGGTGCTGAACGCGGCGGTGCGGCGCGACATCGCCGCCGCCGGCCTCACGGGTTTCGACCGGCCGGGCAGCAGCCAGGAGAATGCGGCGGAGCTGGAGAGGCTGGCCCGCGCCTGGCAGGCCGCGCTGCAATGAGAGGCTGGAGCGGTTGAGCTTCGCTCATCCATCCCGCTCCGGTGCAATGTCCGGTCGCGTGAGTCACGGCTCCGGCCGATCCGGCCTCGACCGGTCACGCTCCATGGGAGGAAACGCCGATGCCCGCTTATCTGGTCGCCAATCTCCGGGTGAAGGACCCGGTGAAATTCGCCGAGTACCGCGACAAGGTCGCGCGCTGATCGCCGCCCATGGCGGCCGCTACCTGATCCGCGGCGGGGCGGTGACGCCGCTGGAGGGCGCGCCGGTCTTCGCCCGGATGGTGGTGCTGGAATTCCCCGACATGGCGAAGCTGCGCGGCTTCTACGACAGCGCCGAGTACGCGCCGCTCATCGCGCTGCGGCAGGCGGCGAGCGAGGGCGATGTGGCGATCGTCGAGGGGTATCGGGGGTAGCCTGGTGCCCTTCCGCGGCCTTGCCGCGGAAGGCTGTGCCGGCTCTCTGGCACCGAGCGGCTTTCCGGGGCCCCACGAAGCCGCGCAGCGGTTTCGTGGGGAAAAATCTACGCCGCGTCCTCGCGCCGGTCGCGCACCTTCACATAGGCCAGCGCCGCATGCTCGGCGCAGTAGGGCTTGCCGGCCATCGCGCCTTCGGTGCAGAAGCGGAAGCCGCTGGTGCCAGGCTCGCCGATCGGCCAGCAGCAGCTCCGCCCGGTGGCACGGGGGAAGGGGCGCACCACCGCGGCAGGGGCCTGCGGGGCCGCGGGCGCCGGGCGCGGCGCAGCAGCCGTCGCCGGGCGCTCCTCCAGCCGGCGCATCGGCGGGGCCATCGGCGCGCG
>NZ_JAMZIK010000208.1 GCF_024178315.1 Siccirubricoccus soli
CTGGACGATCACGCCAGGCTCGAGCGTCTCCCGCACGATCCGCAACCGCTCCTCAGTGGACCAGCTCCGCCGCCGCACCGCGCGCACGCGGACCTCGACTGCAGGCTCAGAGCCTGCTCCGGAACCGCTCTTACGACGCTCATATGAGCGGCTCACGAGTGGTGCTGGCGTCGTCGTGTCGTCGGTCATGCCCACGACATCGACCACCCGCCGTGATCACCACAAGGCGTGGATCGGCTGCCGCTTACGGTGCACGGCGCGGCGCAGCTCGAGCAGATCAAGGCCAGCATGCTGGCCTTCGGCTTCACCAACCCGCTGCTGGTGGATGAGGCCGGCGTGCTGATCGCCGGCCATGGCCGGCTCGAGGCGGCGGTGGCGCTCGGCATCGAGCGGGTGCCGGTGATCGTGCTGCGCCACCTGTCGTCGGCACAGAAGGACGCGCTCCGGCTCGCCGACAACCGCATCGCAGAGAACGGGACCTGGGACCAGGCGCTGCTGCGCGAGGCGCTGGCCAGCGTGCAAGCCGCGGCGGAGATCGACCTGGCCATGCTCGGCTTCTCGGCCGACGAGCTGAGCGCAATCCTCGCGGCGGCAGAGACCGCCGTCACCGATGGCGAAGCGCCCGGGGAGGCGGATCAGCCGGAGGTTGGCGGGGGTGGCGCGCCCGGCGCGACGGAGACGGACGAAGCGCCGGCGGGCGGGGGCCTTCGTCTTCACCACGGTCGGAACCGCCCTTTCGAGCCCCTTTGCGCTCGCCGGCCGCACTCTGTCACCTGAATGAGCGGCCACAACGAAGAGGCTAGCGAGCGCCTTGCTTCCGCTGCCGCGGCCGCGCGGCAGGGCCCGCCTTGCCGGCACGCGGAGCCGTCTTGCCGTTTCGCGTGGCGCTTCCCCGGGCGCCGGCAGAAGGCCCGGCGCCGACAACGGTCTCCATCATGCGGATGATGAGAGGCTCGATATCGCCATCGAACTCCTCCAGAAGCGGCTCCACGTGTAGTACATGGCGGAAGATGCCGATGCCCGCCAGGCAGGCGGCAAGCAGCACGGCGCGCTGAGGCGCCGGATCGCCCAGCTTGGGAACCAGCGGCTCGACCACGTCCCGGGCCAACGCCGCCCGAAGGATGGGGATCGCCTCAGGGCTCAGGAGGTTGCGGACGAAGATGTCGAGCGGATCCACCACCCGGATCACCCGGTCGAGGCTGGGCTCCAGGAGCCTGGCGGCGAGGCGGGCGGGCAATTCCTTCCGCTCGGCAGAGAAAAGCTGCCGGGACTGGCAGGCCGCGGCGACGACTTCCTCGAAAAGCCTCTCCTTGGAGCCGAAGGTCCGGTGGACCAGGGCCACGTCCACGCCGACATCGGCGGCGATATCCCGAAGCTTGGTCTCTTCATAGGAGCATTGGGCGAAGCGAAGCAGCGCGGCTTCGAGAATCCGGCTTCGCGTGTCCTGCTTCGAACCCTGAACGTCCAGTTGCGGTGACATTCCTCATCCTGCTTCCGCCGGCGACATGACTTCAACAGCCGATTCGATCCACCTGCGCGCATATCAACAGCTGTTGACATGGATCATGGCCGGCGGTCCAGTTGTCCACTTTCCTGGGCCGGCGCCGAAGATGCATCGGCGCGTTATCGAAGGATGGATATAATGTCCAGAACGGCAATCGTCACGGGGGGAACGCGCGGCATCGGCGCCGCGATCTCGAAGGCGCTCCACGCGGAAGGCCACAGGGTGGCAGCCAACTATGCCGGCAACGAGGAGGCCGCCGCGGCCTTCCGCCGCGAGACCGGCATCGCCGTGTTCAAGTGGGACGTCTCCGACTTCGCGGCCTGCGCTGCCGGCGTGCGACAGGTCACGGAGGAGCTCGGCGCCGTCGACATCCTGGTCAACAACGCCGGCATCACGTGCGACGCCATGCTGCACAGGATGACGCTGGAGCAGTGGCGCACCGTCATCGACACCAACCTGAACTCGCTCTTCAACATGACCCGCCAGGTCATCGAGGGGATGCGCGAGCGCGGCTTCGGCCGCATCGTCAACATCTCCTCGATCAACGGGCAGAAGGGCCAGATCGGGCAGACGAACTACTCCGCCTCCAAGGCGGGCGACCTCGGCTTCACCAAGGCCCTGGCGCAGGAGAACGCCCGGAAGGGGATCACCGTCAACGCGGTCTGCCCCGGCTATACCGAGACGGACATGGTGCGCGCCGTGCCGCAGGACGTGCTGGAGAAGTCGGTCCTGTCGCAGATTCCCGTCGGCCGGCTCGGCCAGCCCGAGGAGATCGCGCGCTGCGTGCTCTTCCTCGCCTCGGAGGAGGCCGGCTTCGTCACCGGTTCGACGCTGACGGTCAACGGCGGCCAGTACCTGATCTGACGCGCCGGGCACCCTTCGCCGCACCGTTGCTTCCGGGACCAGCAGGCTGCGGCTCCGGCCCCGAGAGGCCGTCGCTGTCGCCGAACTTCGGAAGGGAACGGTTCCTCGGCACCACATGGCGACCCGGGACCGGGCCGGCGTTGAGCTGCTGCTCGCTGCTGGTGCCGAGGGTCCGCCTGGCCAGGGCATAGCCCTCCTTCTGGTTGAAGCGGACGGAGACGTCCGAGAAATCGTAGTCGCGCGAGGCGGGCTCGCCCGGCCTTCCGGGGCGGACGAAGCGCGTGATGCGCGTCGGCGCCCCGTCGCCCATCAGCTCCAGGTAGAGCGGCCGCTGCCGGATCTTCGCCTGGATCGCCGGGTCGACCAGGCCGAGGATGCCGCTGACCAGTCCCCGATAGGCGCCGACCAGCTCGCGCAGGCGCAGGTCGCTGCGCACGCGCTCGGAGTAGACGATCTCGTCGCGCCGGGCCATCACCTCCATCATGTTCGCCGGCAGCGGCCGCTGCCCCGAGAAGAGGTCCACGATGAAGACCCGCTTCCCGTCCGGGCCGCAGCGGTCGGTCACGATGTCGAGCGGCGAGTTGCTGATGACGCCGCCGTCCCAGTAGGCCTTGCCGTCGATCTCCGTCCAGGGGAAGCCCGGCGGCAGGCTGCCGCTCGCCAGGATGTGGTCGGGCGTCAGCCCGTCGACATAGCTGTCGAAGATCTCGAGCTCGGCAGTGGCGACGTCGACCGCGCCGACCATGAGCCGGACCGGGCTGTTCCGGAGCTTGGGGAAGTCCACGTATTTCGCGATCAGCTCCCGCATCGGGCCGATGTCGTAGAAGCTGGTCCAGCTCATCGGCGGCGTCATCGGCGCGGAGAAGGAGGGCAGCCATCGCGGGCGGAAGAAGTTCGGCACGCCGTACATCAGGATGCCGAGGGAGGCCGCCGCCGTCGCCACCTCCTCGCAGGCCGCGGGCGGGGTCCGCACCGAGATGTCCGACCAGAAGGCTTCCAGCGCCTCCGCGGCATGGCGCGGATGGGCTGCGATGATCGCACCGTTCAGCGCGCCGATGGAGATGCCGGCGACGATGTCGGGGAAGATCCTTTCCTCCTCCAGCGCCTTCACCACGCCGCATTCGAAGGCCCCGAGCGCGCCGCCGCCCTGCAGGACGAGGACGGTCTGGGTCGGGAGGCGGTCGAGGGCGAAGGCCGGGTCGTGGAGCCGTCCCTTCGCATCGCGGAGATTGACCCGGTAGCGGATCAGCCCCTTGGCGCCGCTGGTCTCCTCGACGGGCCGACCGATCGTGAAGAAGGCGCGGAGGAGGTCGCCCTTCAGATAGAAGAGGGCGAAGGACTTCTCCTCCAGGGAGCCGCGGCCGATCCGCTCCTCCGCCTCCTCCGGGGCGCCGAGCATGCTGAAGCTGACATCCCCGACATCGCAGAAGAAGTAGGAGACCTCGTCGTAGCGGCGCCGCTGCCCTAGCATGTTCCGGGCCGCGAGGTGCCCCTGCTTCTCCGCGTTGTCCCAGTGCTCGATGTGCCGGCGGCGGGCGAAGACGGGGTCGTAGAAGCTGGTGACGTCTCCCGCTGCGAAGACGTTCGGCGCGCTCGTCTGCAGCAGCTCGTCGACGAGGACGAGCCCCTCGTCGAGCGCGATCCCGCTTTGCTCCAGGAAGCCCGTATCCGGCTCGACGCCGATGCTGACGACGAGCATGTCGCAGGGGAGACGGCGCCCCGATGCCAGCTCCGCCTCCCGGATGCGGTCCCCGCCATGGATCGCCGCGATGGTCTCGCCCAGCAGGATCTGGGCGCCGCGCTCCTCGGCATGGCGCCGGAAGTACGCCGAGACCTCCGGCGCCTCGACATGCGGCAACACGACGCCCTCGCATTCGACGATCGTGACCTCGAGACCGAGCTCGATGAGCGACATGGCGATCTCCAGCCCCAGGAAGCTTCCGCCCAGCACGATGGCCCGCCGCGCGCCCGACGCGATCCGGGCGCGGATCGCGTCGCAATCGGCCCTGCGGCGGAGGTAGTGCACGCCCGGAAGCTCCTCCCCCGGGGCCAGGAGGCGCTTCGGCCTGGAGCCGGTCGCGATCAGCAGCCGCCCGTAGCGGATTTCCTCACCCGCCGCGGTCGTGACGACCTGCCGCCCCGGATCGACCGCGGCAGCGCGGGCATTCAGCGCGAGCTCGATCGCCTGGTCCTGGTAGAAGCTCTCCGGCCGCAGCAGGATCCGCCTTTCATCGGCGGTCCCGAGCAGCAGCTGCTTCGACAGCGACGGGCGGTGGTAGGGTGGGGCCCGGTCGGCCGACAGGATCATGACAGAGCCCGCCGCTCCTTCCAGCCTCAGGGTCGCCGCCGCCGCCGCGCCGGCGCCGCCCCCGCCGAGAATCAGGTGGTCGACCTCTCGCATCGTTATGCCAATCTCCATGGCGGGTTCGCGCCCGGGAACGGATCAGGTTCAGTCCACCCGTATCGCCGGACGGACGCGCGCATTGATGCGGTCCACCAGCCAGAGCAGGCTGCCGTGCCAGAAGCCGTGAAGGCGGGCCTGATGGCTGCGGTACAGCATCGCGTGTCCAAGCTGGGCGACGCGGCCACGGATGAACCCGCCCTTGAAGAAGCCGAACTTGCCGAGCGATCCATAGGCATCGAAGCCGCCGAGCGAGACCAGCGAGCCGAAGTCGCGATAGCTGAAATCGGGCACGGATCGGCCCGCCAGCAGGTCCGGCAGCCATTGCGCCAGGTATCGGGCTTGCTGGTGCGCGACCTGCGCGGTCGGCGGCAGCGGCCGCCCCTGCCCCGCGAGAGTCAGGCTCGAGCAATCGCCCAGGGCATAGATATCCGCATCCTGCGTGGCCTGGAGCGTCGGCCCGACGACCACCTGATGCGTGCGCGTCATCTCCAGCCCATCGAGGCTGGCCAGGACGTCCGGCGCCTTGACGCCGGCGGCCCAAACCTTGAGCCCCGCGTCCACCAGGCTGCCGTCCGACAGCCGGAATCCCTCCGGCTCGGCGGCCATCACCCGGGCGCCGGTCTTCACGGTGACGCCGAGTTCCTCGAGGCGGGATCGCGACGCCTGAGCGATCCGCTCCGGGAAGGCCGCCAGCAGGCGGTCGCCGCTCTCGACGAGGGTCACGCCGAGCCTGCGCGACATGCCTGTCGCGCCGTAGTACTCGGCCAGCGTCGCCAGCTCGACCAGTTCGGCCGCGAGTTCCACCCCTGTCGCGCCACCGCCGACGATGCCGATGGCGAGCGGCTCATTCTTCGTGACCGATTGCAGGATGCGCAGGCGCACCTCGTCATTGAATTCGATGGCCTGGCGGCGCGAGTCGATGGTGCGGCAATGCTCCTTCACGCCAGGGGTGCCGAAATCATTCGCCGTGCTGCCCAGCGCGAGGACGAGCGTGTTGTATGGAACCTCACGCGCAGGGAGCAATTCCTGCCCTTGGGCCGAAAGCCAGGGCGCCAGCAGGACGCGCCGAGCCCCGCGGTCGATGCCCAGCACCTCGCCGGGCTGGAAGACGAAGCCATGGGTCCGCGCCTGCGCCACATAGGCCGTCTGCTGCTGGTGGACGTCGCGCGTGCCGGCGGCGATGGTGTGCAGCATCGGCTTCCAGACATGCGCGGTTTCCCGGTCGATGAGGGTAACCTTCACGCGCCGCCCACCTACAGTGCGCGCCGCCAGCCGCGTGGCGATCTCGATCCCGGCAACGCCGCCGCCCAGGATCACGACATGATGTGCCTCCCCCATGGTCAGCAGGCAGACCAGCCGCCATCCGACGAGAGCACCGCGCCGTTGACGTTCCGGGCCTCGTCGGTCATGAGCCAGAGAATGTTGGCGGCCAGCGTGTCCGCATCGACCGAGGGCGGCGCATTGGCCTGCATCACCGGCTCGATCCGCGCCCAGGCGCTCTCCGAGCGGGGCGTCGCGACGATGGAGGTCTGCACGCCCCCCGGCGCCACCGCATTGGTCCTGATGCCGTCCGGGCCGTAGATGAAGGCCGTGCTCCGCGTCAGCCCCAGCAGGGCGTGCTTGGAGGCGGTGTAGGCGACGCCGGCGGCGGAGCCCCGCAGCGCGGCGATCGAGGCGACATTGACGATGCTGCCCTGCCCCGCCACGAGCATCACGGGCAGGACGGCACGGGTCAGCCGCATCACGGCCGTCAGGTTGACGGCCAGCACCCTGTCCCAGGTCTCGTCGTCGATCTCCGCGAGCGGCAGAAAGCCATCCATGATGCCCGCCACATTGGCGAGCGCGTCCGCGCGGCCGGCGCAGGCCTCGACGATCCTCTGCACGGTTCCTCCGTCGCAGAGGTCGCCGGTCACCGTCAGGAGGGCGCCCTCCACCTTCCCCTGCCCGAGCGCTGCCAAACGCTTCCCATCAAGGTCGGTGGCGATGACCCGGGCGCCCTCCCGGAGAAGCCGCGCGGCGGTGGCGCGGCCGATTCCCGCGCCGGCGCCCGTGACGACGACCGTCCGGCCGGCGAATCTGTCGGGAACGATCTCCATGGAAGGCCTCCTCATTTCGTGGGTACGGCGGCTCATCTCAGGAAGAGCCGGAAACGGTGGAGCGAGAACAGGAAGAGCGCGGCGCCGATCCCGATGAGGGCCGCGAACTGGGGCCAGACGACGCCGAGGCCGGCGCCGCGGAAGAGGATGGCCTGCGCCAGGATGACGAAATGCGTGTTGGGCGCCGCCAGCATGATGGTCTGGATGATCTCGGGCATGCTCTCGCGCGGCGTGGTGCCGCCGGACAGCACCTGGAGCGGCAGCAGCACGAGGATCAGCAGCAGGCCGAACTGCGGCATCGAGCCGGCGATGGTGGCCAGGAAGATTCCCATGCAGGTGGTGGCGAAGAGCTGCAGCGCCGCGCCGAGCAGGAAGAGCGGAACGGAGCCCTCGATCGGCACCGCCAGCAGGCCCTGCACCACCACGACGATCGAGAAGGCCGAGGCGGCGAGCACCACGAGGCCCATGGACCAGATCTTGCTCAGCATGATCTCGACCGGCGTGACGGGCATGACCAGCAGGTGGTCGATCGTGCCGTGCTCCCGCTCGCGGATCAGCGCCGCGCCGGTCAGGACGATCGACAGCATGGTGATGGAGGAGATGACGTTGGTGATCGCGCCGAACCAGCTCTTGTTCAGCTCCTGGTTGAAGCGCGCGCGCAGCGTGAGGTCGACGGGAAGCGCGGCCCCGGAGCGGTAGCGGCTGAGGAACTCGTTCACCTCGGCCGTGACGATGGACTGGATGTGCCCGGCCCCGGTGAAGGCCTGCGTCATGCGCGTGGCGTCCACGTTGAGCTGGATCTCCGGCGCGCGCCCGGCCAGCAGATCGCGCTGGAAATTCGGCGGGATATCGAGCGCGAAGGTATCGATGCCCTCGTCCATCCGCCGGTCCATCTCGGTGGCCGAAATGAGCCGGGGGATGACGAAGTAGGGCGGGTAGAAGGCGAGCGCGATGCGCCCCGAGACCGGCGAGCGGTCCTCGTCCACGATGGCGATGGCGGCGCGGCTCAGCGTCTCGGGCATGGCGCGGGAGGCCGTGTAGATCGAGAGGGTGAAGGCGTAGGCGATCAGGATCAGCAGCATCGGATCCCGCGCCAGGCCGCGCAGCTCCTTGATGCCGAGCTGCAGGACATTCGCGAGCCGCATGGTCAGCGCGCCTGCTTGCGCAGCAGCACCGCCGCCAGGCCCAGCAGCACGGGAACGGCGATCAGGAGCGGCAGGAAGGCCTCCCCGAGATCGGCGAAGCCGAGTGCCTTCGAGAAGGTGCCGCGCGCGATGGTGATGAAATGGGTCGTCGGATAGATGCGGCCGATCAGCGCGCCCGCGCCCTCCAGCGAGGAGACGGGATCGGTCATGCCGGAATACTGCACGGCCGGGATCAGGGTGATGAGCGAGGTGCCGAAGATGGCCGCGATCTGGCTGCGCATGAAGCTCGAGATCAGCAGGCCCATGCCCGTCGCGCAGATGACGTAGAGCAGCGCGGCCGTGCTGAGGGCGAGGAAGCTGCCGGTGACCGGCACGCCGAAGACGAAGACCGCGAAGCCCGCCAACATCAGGAAGTTCAGCATGGCAAGCAGGACGTAAGGCAGCTGCTTGCCGAGCAGGAACTCCAGCCGCGTCACGGGCGTGGTGTAGAAGTTGATGATGGAGCCGAGCTCCTTCTCGCGAACCACGCTGAGGACGGCGAACATGGCCGGGATCATCATCAGCAGCAGCGGGATCACGGCCGGCACCATCGCGACCAGACTCTGGATGTCGGGGTTGTAGCGGTAGCGGACCTGGATCTGGAATGCGCCGATCGCGGCGGCGTCGCCCAGGAGCTCGCGGGCCTTCTGCGTCAGCCAGGCGGCATGCATGCCCTGCACGTAGCCGCGCACCGTCTCCGCGCGCGAGGGCATGGCGCCGTCGATCCAGGCGCCGACCTCGACGTTGCGGCCGCGCGCCACGTCGCGGCCGAAGCCCGGCGGAATCTCGATCGCGAGGCTCAGCTCGCCGGTGCGCATGCGGCGGTCAAGGTCCTCGTAGTCCGTGATGGGTGGCTTCTGAATGAAGTAGCGCGAGCCGGCGATCTGCAGCGTGTAGTCGCGGCTCACCGTCGTGTCGTCGCGGTCGAGCACGGCGAAGGACAGGTTCTCGACATCCATGTTGATGCCGTAGCCGATGACGAGCATCAGCAGCACGCTGCCCAGCATGGCGAGCGTCGCGCGGATGGGGTCGCGCCGGAGCTCCAGGGCCTCGCGCCGCGCATAGGCGAGCATCCGGCGCGGGCTGAAGATGCGCGCGGTGCCGGTGTTTTCCTGCACCGCCTCCGCGACCGGAGCCAGCGCGGCGGGAGGCGCCTCCTCCTGCCGGCCTTCCGCCTCCTCCAGATAGGCGATGAAGGCTTCCTCGAGCGTGTGTGCGGACCGGCTCGCGATGATGGCGGCCGGCGTGTCGCTGATCAGGACCTTGCCCGCGTGCATCAGGGAGATGCGGTCGCAGAGCTCCGCCTCGTTCATGAAGTGCGTCGAGACGAAGATCGTCACGCCGTCCTTCCGCGAGAGGTCGGAGAGGATGCGCCAGAAGGCGTCGCGCGCCATGGGGTCCACGCCCGAGGTCGGCTCGTCGAGGATCAGCAGCTCGGGCGAATGGATCATCGCCACCGCGAGCGACAGGCGCTGGCGAATGCCGAGGGGCAGCGCGTCCGGCAGGCTGTCCATCACGCCGGCCAGGTCGAAGCGCGCCACCATCTCCTCGATCCGCGCAGGGATGCGGTCGGCCGGCATGCGGAAGAGCCGCGCGTGCAGGTCGAGGTTCTGCCGCACCGTCAGCTCGGAATAGAGCGAGAAGGCCTGCGACATGTAGCCCACGCGGCGGCGCACCTCCATGTCGGAGGGATCGACCTCGCGGCCGAAGAGCCGGGCCTTGCCCTCGCTCGCGGCGAGCAGGCCCGTGAGCATCTTCATGGTGGTCGTCTTGCCGCAGCCGTTGGAGCCGAGGAAGCCGAAGATCTCGCCGCGGCCGATGCGGAAGCTCACATCGTCCACCGCCGTGAAGTCGCCGAAGCGCATGGAGAGGTGCTCGGCCTCGATCGCGGCCTCTGCCTCGCCTCCCGCGGGCCGGGGCGGGATGACCAGCTTCTCGTGCCCGCGGCGCCGCTCCTCCGGCAGCAGGGCGATGAAGGCGGCGTCAAGCGTCGCCGCGCCGGTCCGCGCCAGCAGGTCGGCGGGCGTGCCGGTGGCGAGCACGCGGCCGGAATCCATCGCCACCAGCCCGTCGAAGCGCGCGGCCTCCTCCATGTAGGCGGTGGCGACGATCACGCTCATGCCGGCGCGGCCGCCGCGGATGCGGTCGATCAGCTCCCAGAACTGCCGGCGCGACAGCGGATCAACCCCGGTGGTCGGCTCGTCGAGGATCAGCAGGTCCGGGTCGTGGATCAGCGCGCAGCAGAGGCCGAGCTTCTGCTTCATGCCGCCCGAGAGCTTGCCGGCCGGGCGGTCCGCGAAGTCCGCCAGGCCGGTACTGCGCAGGAGCTCCGCGATGCGGCGTTCGCGCTCCTCCCGGCCCTGGCCGAAGAGCCGGCCGAAGAAGTCCACGTTCTCGAAGACCGAGAGCGTCGGGTAGAGGTTCTTCCCCAGGCCCTGCGGCATGTAGGCGATCCGCGGGCAGGTCCGTGCGCGGTGGCCCGCATCGGCCATGTCGCCGCCCAGCACCTCGATCCGGCCGGACCGGATCGCCTGGGCGCCGGCGATGAGGGCCAGCAGGCTCGACTTGCCCACGCCGTCCGGGCCGATCAACCCGACCATGCGGCCGGTAGGGATGTCGAGGGTCACACCATCCAGGGCTCGGGCCTTGCCGTAGGACAGGCTCACCTCCCGCAGCCGCGCGACGGCAGGCGGTTCCCCGCTCACTGCACCAGCGTCCCGGTCAGGCTGGAGGGCCAGGCGGCGTCGGGCACGAGGCGGACATAGGCGACGCCGGGGATGCCGGCCTTCACCTGGGTGATGTAGCGGCGCAGCAGCTCCGGCGCGATGCGCGCCTTGACGCGGAACATGAGCTTCTGCCGCTCCTGCGCGGTCTCGACGCTGCGCGGCGTGAACTGGGCGACGTCGGCGACGAAGGAGATGGAGGCCGGGATGACGTATTGCGGCGCCGCGTCCAGGACGAGGCGCGCCTCCGCCCCGTAGCGGAGCCGCCCGGCCTGCTCGGCGGGCAGGAAGAAGTTTACGTAGACGTCGCCGAGGTCGACGAGGTTCAGCACCCGACCGCCGGCCGCGAGCACCTCGCCCGGCTGCGCCACGCGGTACTGCACGCGGCCGTCGCGCGGCGCCTTCAGGTCGCTGTCCGCGATGTCCACGTCGATGCGCTCGATGGTGGCCCGCGCCGCGTCCACGGCGGAGCGCGCATCGACGACCTGCGACCGCGCCGCGTTGATCGCGGCATCCGAGGCGGCGAGCTGCGCCCGCGCCGCGCCGAGGGCGGCCTCCGCCCCCAGGGCCCGCGCCCGGTCGTCGTCCAGCAGCTGGAGGGGCGCATTGTTGGTCCGGGCGAGCTGCTCGGTGCGCGCGCGCCGCGCGTTCGCGGCGTCGCGCTCGGCCTCGCGCTGCTCGACCGTCGCGGCGGCGGCCATCCGCTCCGCCTGGCGCTGGGCCACCAGGCTCTCGGCGGTGCCGATGGCGATCTGCGACCGCTGCAGCTGGGCCTCGGCCTCCCGGCGCTGGGCCGTCAGCGGGGCGGTGTCCATCCGCGCAAGCAGCTGGCCTGCCTGCACGAAATCGCCCTCGTTGACGAGGATCTCGCGGATGCGACCGGCAATCTTCGTCGAGATGTCGATCTCGACGGCCTCGATGCGCCCGTTCCCGCTGGCGATGCCGGCCGGCAGGCCAGCCGGGGAGAGCTCTCGCCATGCGAGATAGCCGCCGCCGGCCAGCGCCGCGACGGCCGCGACCAGGACGACGCGCCTGAGCAGAGGTGTCACCGTTCCGATACCTTCAAAGCTATGGGCCCGGAGACCGCCCCCGAGCCGGCCATGGCCGGCAGCCCGGCCCTCAGCCCGGCGCGCTCGTGAGCGTCGACTGCAGCGACCGGTAGGCGCGCTGCGCTTCCTCGCTGCAGGCCACCGAGGCGGACCGCAGGAAATCCAGTTGGCAGGAGAGCGCCTCGGCCGGCCCCTTGCACTCCGCCAGCCTCCTTGCGAAGTCCGCCTGCGCCTGGAGGGCGCGAGCCAGCGCGCCGAAGCTCTCCCGGTAGAGATTCGTGTACAGGGCCGTGGGCGCCTCCGAGAAGGGCTTCAGCCACTCGATGCCGCCGGGCAGCGCCGCCGGCGCCCTGGGCGGTGCGGTCGACAGGGCCTCCGCCGCAATCTCGATCTTCTTCTCAGCCATCTTCGAAGCTCCTCTGAGGCGCGGTGCCCTGATCGGCAATTCGTATGTTCTGCCCGGCCTGAATGAACGCTGCCTTGATCTATGTCAACGACTGTTGACAGATCCGCCCCCCAGGGTTTAGCCATGGTAAACCAACAAACCCGGACGAGGGCATCCATGCGCCGCGAACCCGCGCAACAGGCGCCACTCGCGGTGCGCGATCGCATTCTGCAGGCCGCCAGGCGGCGGTTCTCAGTGCACGCCTATGAGGATATCGGGCTCTGGGACATCGCCGCCGATGCCGGCGTCGATGTCGCCTGCATGTATCGCTGCTTCGGCTCCCAGGAAGAGCTCTTCGCCCGAGCGGTGGAGACGGCGCTTCGGCCCGGCCGCATCTTCTCAGAACCCAACGGCTTGGCCGCGTCCCTGGCAAGGCAGGTTTTCGCGCAAGACGCCGCGCACGCCGGTGATGGGATCGGTCCGTTCGACATCGTCATCCGCGCGCTATCGAGTCCAGACGGCGCACGCGTGCTGCGCGAGTGCATCGTGACGGGCTTCGTCGTGCCCCTGGCCGGAAGGCCGCCACACCCCTCCGCCCAGCAAGCCGCGGCGATTGCAGCCTTCCTGGGAGGGTTGGGCATCCTGCGGAACGTGCTCGCCCTCGGGTCGCTGCGCGAGCCGGAGGGCGGCGCGCTTCACCGGCTGATCGAACGGACCCTCCAGGCCATCCTGGAGGCGGATGACGGCCGCGCACCGCGGGCCGCGATGGAGTTGCGCCGATGAGCCCACCCGCCTTCCCGGCAAGCGACGACGAGAGCGTGAACAGCGAGGCGTTCCGGGCGGTTGACCGGATGCGCGAGGCCATGACGGGGCGCGCGACGTCCGGAGTATCCCCGAACTCCCTCGCGCTGGCGCTGTTCGACTGGTCCATCCATCTCGCCTCGGCGCCGGGCAAGCGGATGGAGCTGGTAGACAAGGCGGGACGGAAGGCCGTCCGGCTGCTCACCTGGCTGGCGGCCTCCGCTGCGCAGCGGGAGACGCCGCCCTGCATCGAGCCGCTGCCGGGCGACTACCGCTTCCGCGCCGAGGCCTGGCGCAAGCAGCCTTTCGCCTTCTGGGCGCAGGCCTTCCTGCTCAACCAGCAATGGTGGCACAACGTCACCCGCGAGGTTCCGGGCATGGCGCCGCACCACGAGGAGGTCATCTCCTTCGCGGCACGGCAGTGGCTGGACGTGTTCTCGCCATCGAACAACCCCTTCACCAATCCGGAGATCCTCGAGAAGACCTTCCAGTCCGGCGGGGCAAACTTCCTGCAGGGCTTCCGGAACTGGTTCGAGGATGTCGGCCGGCTCGCCACGGGCCAGCCGCCCATCGGCGCAGAGGCCTTCCTGCCTGGCCGCGACGTGGCGATGACGCCGGGCAGAGTGGTCTACCGGAACCACCTGATCGAGCTGATCCAGTACGCCCCGGCGACGGAGACGGTGCTGGCCGAGCCGGTGCTGATCGTGCCGGCCTGGATCATGAAGTACTACATCCTCGACCTGTCGCCGCAGAACTCGCTGGTGCGATACCTGGTCTCGAAGGGACATACCGTCTTCTGCATCTCCTGGCGCAACCCCACCGCGCAGGACCGCGACCTCACGATGGACGACTACCGCCGGATGGGCGTGATGGCGGCGCTCGACGCGGTCCGGGCCATCTTGCCGGATCGGAAGATCCACGCGACAGGCTATTGCCTGGGCGGCACGCTGCTCGCGATCGCCGCGGCGGCGATGGCGCGGGCCGGCGACGACCGGCTCGCCTCCATGACCCTCCTCGCGGCGCAGACCGACTTCACCGAGCCCGGCGAGCTCGCACTGTTCATCGACCACAGCCAGATGCACTTCCTCGACAGCATGATGTGGAACCGGGGCTACCTCTCGGCCGAGCAGATGGCCGGGGCCTTCCAGCTCCTGCGCACCAACGACCTCATCTGGTCGCGGCTCGTGCACGACTACCTGATGGGCGAGCGCACGCCGATGATCGACCTGATGGCCTGGAACGCGGATTCCACGCGCATGCCCTACCGGATGCATGCGGAATACCTGCAGCGCCTGTATCTCGACAACGAGCTCGCGGCCGGGCGCTTCCTCGTGGAGGGCCGGCCGGCGGCATTGCAGAACATCCGCGTGCCGCTCTTCGTGGTGGGCACCGAGCGCGACCACGTCGCGCCCTGGCGCTCCGTCTACAAGATCCACCTCCTCGCTGACACCGACGTCACCTTCGTGCTCACGAGCGGCGGCCACAATGCCGGCATCGTGAGCGAGCCGGGCCGCGCCGGCCGGCGCTTCCGCGTCGCCACCCGGCGGAAGGACGGCACCTGCTTCGACGCCGAGGAATGGGCCCTGATGGCGGATCGGAAGGAGGGCTCCTGGTGGGAGGAATGGCTTCCTTGGCTCGCAGGCCATTCCTCGCCCGAGCCCGTGCCGCCCCCGCCGATGGGCGCCGCCGACAAGGGCTATGCGCCGGACGCCGATGCGCCCGGAACCTATATCTTCCAGCGCTGAGGAAGCGATGAGCGAGGAATTCCTCCGCAACCGGCCCTTCGCGGAGCTGCAGGTCGGCGACACCGCCTCCCTGGTGCGAAGCGTCGGGCGCGACGACATCGACCTCTTCGCGGCCGTCTCGGGCGACATCAATCCAGCGCATCTCGATGCCATCTTTGCGGCCACCGACCGCTTCGGTCACATCGTCGCGCATGGCATGTGGACGGCCGCGCTGGTCTCGGCCGTGCTGGGCACGATGCTGCCCGGTCCGGGCACCATCTACCTCGGGCAGGAGCTGAAATTCCTGAAGCCGGTCGCACCGGGAGACACCGTGACCGCGACCGTCACCGTGAAGGAGAAGCGGACGGAGAAGGCCATCGTGCTGCTGGACACGGCCTGCACCAACCAGCGTGGCGAGGCGGTGCTGGCCGGGACCGCCACCGTGATCGCGCCAGATCGGCTCATTGAATGGCCGAGGACGCGGCTGCCCGACGTCTCGCTCCGCCGGCACGAGCGCTACGAGACCTTCGTGAAGGATGCCCGGAGCCGGCCGCCGGTCCCAGCCGCCATCGTGCATCCCTGCTCGCCGGCGGCGATCCTGGGCGCGATCGAGGTCCGCGACGAAGGGCTGCTGGAGCCGCTGCTGATCGGCCCTGAATCGAAGATCCGCGCCGCGGCGGAGGCGGCGCAGGTCACGCTGGATGGGATCGCGATCGAGGCCGTGCCGCACAGCCACGCCGCCGCCGCCCGCGCCGTCGAGCTCGCGGCGGCGGGGCGCGTGGCGATACTGGTGAAGGGCAGCCTGCACACCGACGAGCTGCTGGAGGCGGTGCTGGCCCCCGGCTCCAACCTCCGGACGGAGCGTCGGCTCAGCCACGTCTACGTCATGGACGTGCCGGCCTATCCGAAGCCGCTCATCGTCACCGATGCGGCGGTCAACATCCAGCCGACGCTGGAGCACAAGCGGGATATCTGCCAGAACGCGGTCGATCTCCTCCGGCTGCTCGGGATGGAGGAGCCGCTGGTGGCGGTGCTGGCGGCCGTCGAAACCGTCAATCCGAAGATGCAGGCGACGCTCGACGCGGCCGCCCTGTCGATGATGGCCTCGCGGGGGCAGATCACGGGGGCGAAGGTCGATGGCCCCCTCGCCTTCGACAATGCCGTCAGCGCCGATGCGGCGCGGACCAAGGGCATCGTCTCGCCGGTCGCCGGACGGGCCGACATCCTGCTCGTTCCCGATCTGGAGGCCGGAAACATGCTGGCGAAGCAGCTGATCTATTTCGGCGGCGCGACGGCGGCCGGGCTGGTGCTCGGCGCGCGCGTCCCCATCGTGCTGACCAGCCGCGCCGATCCGCTGTCCGCGCGCATCGCCTCGGCGGCGCTCGCAAAGCTCGTCGCCGAGCATAAAGCCGCACCATGAGCGCCGATCTGCTGCTCACGCTCAATGCCGGCTCCTCTACGGTAAAGATCGGCCTGTTCGGAATCGCTCCGGAAGGGCCGCAGCGCGTCGCCCGGGGCGTGATCGACTTCCGGAAGGACCCGGCCCGCCTGCGGATGCAGGAAGGGCCTGGCCTCTTCGAGGCGGAGCTCCCGCCCGAGGCCTCGCAGGACATGCAGGCGGCGCTGGCGGAGACCTTCCGCCGCTTGGCCGGGCATGCCGATCCGGAGCGCATCGCCGCGATCGGCCATCGGGTGGTGCATGGCGGCGACGGCTTCGCCGGGCCGGTCCGGATCGACGATGCGGCCCTGGAGGCCATTGAGGAGCTGACGGCGCTCGCGCCGCTGCATCAGCCGCAGAGCCTCCGGCTGATCCGCGCCATCCGGGCGCTGCGGCCGGGCCTCGCGCAGTTCGCCTCCTTCGACACCGCCTTCCACAGGACCAACCCGGAGCTCGTCCGGCGCTTCGCGATCCCGCGCGCGCTCCATGCGGAGGGGGTGAAGCGCTATGGCTTCCACGGCCTGTCCTACAAATTCGTCTCCGGCGAGCTGGCGCGGCGGGCGCCGGAGGTGGCGCGGGGGCGGGTCGTCATCGCGCATCTCGGCAGCGGAGCCAGCCTGTGCGGCCTGCGGAACGGGGTGAGCCAGGACAGCAGCATGGGCTTTTCGACCCTGGACGGCATCCCGATGGCCACGCGCTGTGGCGCGCTCGATCCGGGCGTCCTGCTGCATCTGCTCGGCGCGGGGCGGCGGCCGCTCGGGGAGCTGGAGGACATGCTCTATCACCGGAGCGGCCTTCTCGGCGTGTCGGGGCTGAGCGCCGACAGCCGAGAGCTGCTGGAAAGCGACCGGCCCGAAGCCTGGGAGGCCATTGACCTCTTCGCCTTCCGCACGGCCGGCGAGATCGGGCGGCTGACCATAACGCTGGGCGGCCTCGATGCCGTGGTCTTCACCGCAGGGATCGGCGAGAATCAGCCCGTCATGCGTCAAGCCATCTGCGAGCGGCTCGGCTGGCTCGGTCTCGAGCTCGACGCCGCGGCCAATGCGCAGAATGCTGAACGCATCACCACTTCCTCAAGCCGCGTGGCGGCTTTCGTGATCCCGACGGACGAGGAACAGGTCATCGCGGCCGAGACGCTCGCCATCCTAGGGATGCAGTAGCCTGCTGAGGCTGAGGCGACTCTATTCCGTGTCCTCCTGCAGGTCCCAAGTTACGGCGCGGTGAACATCGATGCCACGCTGCAGGCTTAGCCCCCGATGCCACCAGCGCTTGCCCTGCTCATTGCTGCGCGCGCAGAAGATCAGCAGGCTTGTCGACGTCAACTGCCGCTGCGCCAAAGGGCAACTCGACGACAGAAAGTCGAGCTTGGCATCTCTGCTCCAGGACATTGATAGCGCCGCGCAAGGTCGGCCGGCCAAAGACGTAGCGTAGCACTGGAACCAATCCCAAGCTCCGGACCATTGCCAAGGGCCGCTTGCGTTGCTGCTCCAGCAATTGCCAGAAGTTGAGCACGCGGCTCGCCTCCGGCCGGTTCAAAAGGAACAGATTGCACCCGCTACCGCGACATGGAGTTCCCGCTCACCACCTCGGTCAGCACGGTGCAGCGGATCATGAAGGCCGAGCTGGAGCGCAACCGCCGCCAGCGCGAGGTCGCCTTCCCGGCCAACCTCTCGGCCCTGCGGCTGCGCCCCTGGTAGGGGGCGCTGGTCGCCCTCGATCGTATGGGGCCCTTCCCGGCGCGGGTGACTGGCTGGTCGCTGTCACCGGATGGCGGGGTGAACCTGACCCTCGCCGAGGAGGACCCGGCGGTTTGGGACTGGGACCCGGCGGTGGACGAGCGCGCCACCGGCGAGAGCCCGTCCGTGGTGCTGCCCAACCCCGGCGTGATCGCCGCGCCGGCCAGCATCGCTGTCACCACCCCGACCAGCACCAGCTTTGCCGCCCTGGCGGTGTCCTGGGCGGCGGTCCCGAGCGCCGCACCTCGCCGGCTACGAGGTCGAGTTCCTGCCCGCCTCGGTCGCCGCCTGGCAGGGCTACGGGGCGGGGCTGGGCGCCACCGCAGCCGCGATCCCCACCGCCGAGCCGACCGCCTTCCGGGCGCGCCGTGGCCCGCAGCGGGGCGGTGTCGGGCTGGCGCGAGGCGCTGGTGCCGGGCACCGTCTCGGCGCCCACCGCGACGGGCATCAGCGGCGGGATCCGGATCTCGGGCGGGTTCCCGGCCGACGCTGTCCGGCTGCAGCTGTTCGAGGCCGCCACCAACAGCCTCGCCGCCGCCAGCAAGCTCGCCGCCGAGCCGACGGGCCTGTTCTTCGACCGAACCGGCCTCAGTGCCGACCAGACCCGCTGGTACTGGCTGCGCGCCGTCTCGGCCGAGGGCAACGTCTCGGCCCTGGCCGGGCCCGTCTCCGCCACCGCCCTCTGAGAGCGTGGTCGGGGAGGGACCGGCGATGCAGCGGCGATGGATTTCCTGTGCTGGCCAGGGCCGCGGCACTGCCGCGACGCCGCAGGCCGACGGCGCCGCCGATGCTGGTGGCATCGGCAAGCTGGCTGACGCCGCCAGCGCGGGAGAGACGCGCCGCGGCGCGCCTTAGCCCGCGATCACCAAGGTCACCCTGTCCGGCGGCTTCGCCAGCACGGTCTGCTAGCCGCTGACCGCGTTGCTGGAGGCGTGGGTCGGCTGGCGTGGCGCGTGCCTCGCCTACGCGCTTGTCCACCTCGCGGTGGTGCTGCCCTGCTATCTCCTCGTGGTGCCGAAGGAGGCACGCGCACCCGAGGCGTCCTCCGCCGATGCTCCGGGCACGCGGTCCGGCCACCTGCCGCCCGAGCAGCGCCTGGCCTTCAACCTCCTCGCCGTCGTATTCACGCTCGCCTACGCCGTCATGACGGTGATCGCAATCCACCTGCTCACGCTGCTGCAGGCGCGTGGGCTGGCTCTAGATGTTTGGTCCCGGGGTTTGATGGTGCGGTCTTCCAGCAGACGTGGAAGGACGCGCTATGGGCCAGGTTCATCATGGGAGCGCCACAACGACAGCGGCGATCCGTCGAGCGATCCAGCATAGTCAAGAGAGCCTGAGAGGGCTCGCCAGCCGCTACGGG
>NZ_JAMZIK010000209.1 GCF_024178315.1 Siccirubricoccus soli
GCGCCACCGCGCCGCAATGCGTCGGCGCCGGCGCGAAGCAGCGCAGCTCCCACGCCCCCGGCGGCACCGGCCCGAGGCCGAAGCCCGGCGGCGCCGCCTGCAGCGTGCAGCCCCGCAATTCCGGCGCGCCGAGGCCAGTGCCCAGCGCCTTCCCCACCGCCTCCCGCAGGGTCCAGAGCCGGGCCAGCAGCGCCACGCGCCTCTCCGGCGGCGCCGCCGCGATCATGGCGCGCTCCGCCGCCGGCAGCACGGCGGCAAGCTGCTCTGGCCGGTGCGCCGCACAGGCGGCAAGCGACTCCACGTCGAGCCCCACCGCCGCGCCCTGCGCGACGGCGCAGGCGACCAGCCCCTCCGCATGGCTCAGGCTGAGCGCGGTCGCCGCATCCCCCAGCACCGGCCGCCCATTCGCGTCGCGCAGCAGCCGCGCATGCCGTGCGCCGAGCCGCCGCCGCAGGGCGAGGCGCAGCAGCGCCTGCGCGGCAAGATGGCCCTGCCGGTCCGCCTGCCGCCGGAACCGCGCCGCCCGCGCCTGCTCCTCGCGCGGCAGCCCGCGCGCCAGCCGCGCCAGCTCCGCCTCCCCGGCCGGGGGCAGTGCGCACCAGAACACTGTAACACTGGCTTCGCCGAATACTTGCGCCACCGCCGTCGACATTGTTCCGGTTCGCACACCGATCTGGCGTGCACTGTGGTGATGCTGCATCGCATCTGCGTGTCACGCAAACGTAGATCGCTACACGAGTTCTTGGAGTATCCCGCAACAGGCGCATCGACCAAACTGCTCCATCGCCGGCGTGGCTGGTGGAAGCCCTCCAGCTTCGTCGTCGTCATGCGGTGGACAATGTCATGCAGGCTCCGGTTACACTTCTGGTCGACGCGTCGGCGGACGCCAGGCCGTCTTCCCCGCCTTCGCCGCAATACAGCCCCCCCGCTTCCGCCATCGCCGCCAGCGCGCTGAGCCGCTTCACCCGGCGGCTGGAGCAGGAGCAGCACGTCCGCCTGCCGGATTTCGCCGCTCTCTCGGCCTTCGCCCTGCGCCACAACGACGCCTTCTGGGAGGCGACGCTGCGCTGGTGCGGGCTGGAGGTGGAAGGCGACGCCGCGCCGGTGCGCACCGGCGCCGGCCTGGAGGACAGCCTGTTCTTCCCCAATCTCCGCCTGAACTACGCGGAGAACCTGCTGCGCGCCGGCGGCCGCGTTGCGCCGGACAGCCCGGCCATCATCGGCCGCGGCGCGGATGGGCGCCGCCTCTGCCTCAGCCGCGCGGAGCTGGAAGCGCGCGTCGCCGCCCTGGCCGGGGCGCTGGCGGAGCGCGGCCTGGGCGAGGGCGACATCGTCGTCGCCATCGCCCGCAACACGGCGGAGGCGGCGATCGCGGCGCTGGCGGTCACCGCCCTCGGCGCCAGCTT
>NZ_JAMZIK010000021.1 GCF_024178315.1 Siccirubricoccus soli
CTCCGGCTTCTTCACCTCGAACAGATAGGCCGGGTGGATCTTCCGGCCGTCCTGGCGGATCAGCCCGGGGCCGAAGGCGTCGTCATCGGTCGGCATCGCCTTCATTCGCGCCACCGTCTCCGCGCCGCTGGCCTTGGCGGCCGGCACGCCCATCTGCGCCACGGCCTTCAGGTAGTGCAGCACCAGGGAGTAGTCGCCCGCCTGCGCCATGCCGGCCGGCACGCCCCCCATCGAGGGGCGGACCCGCCGGTCGAAGGCGCGGGTGCGGTCGGTCAGGTCCCAGTAGAAGCATTCGGCGCAGACCAGCCCCTGCGCCGTCTGCAGCCCCAGCGAATGCACGTCCGAGATGTACATCAGCAGCGCGGCCAGCTTGATGCCGCGGCGCGTCAGGCCGAATTCCGCCGCCTGCTTGATGCAGTTGATGGTGTCCGTCCCCGCATTGGCCAGGCCGATGACCTTGGCGCGGGAGGACTGGCCCTGCAGCAGGAAGGAGGAGAAGTCCGAGGTGGCGGGGAAGGGGGTGCGGGCGGTGCCGAGCACGCGGCCGCCGGCCTCCTGCACGAAGCGGGCCGTGTCGCGTTCCAGCGAATGGCCGAAGGCGTAGTCCGCGGTGACGAAGAACCAGGTGTCGCCGCCGGCCTTCACCAGGGCGCTGCCGGTGGATTTCGCGCACATGTAGGTGTCGAACACCCAGTGGATGGTGTTCGGCGTGCAGGCCTTGCCGGTGAGGTCGGAGGTCGCGGTGGAGGTCGCGATCGAGACCTTGTTCTTCTCCTTCACCAGCTCCGCCAGGGCGAGGGCGACGGAGGAGGCGGCGATGTTGAACACCATGTCCACGCCGTCCCGGTCGAACCACTGGCGGGCGATGTTCAGCGCGACATCCGGCTTGTTCTGGTGGTCGGCGGCGACGACGTCCACGTTGAAGCCGTTGGCGTTGAACTCCTGCACCGCCAGCTTCGCGCAGGCCAGGGCGCCCGGGCCGTTGATGTCGCGGTAGGGGCCGGACATGTCGGTGAGCAGGCCGAGCCTGATGGTGTTGGCCGCCTGGGCCCGGGCGCGGCGACCGGTCAGCCCGCCCAGCGCCGTGGCGGCGCCGGCGCCGAGGATGGTCCTGCGATCGAAAGCGGTCATGTTTCCCCCAATTCGCTGAGCTTGTTCGCTCCGTTCCGAAGGAGACCCTAAACGGCCGGGGCGCGCGTGCAATAGGGCACGGGGCCTGCCCGGCCATCGGTCCCGCCTCCCGCCCGGCCCGCCGAGCGATGCCCCGGGGGGCGGCGGCCCCGTCAGCCGCGGACCAGCGGGCAGCCGCCCTCGCGCATCGGCCGGAAGGCCTCCTCGGCCGGCGTGGTCTCCAGCAGCGCGTAGTAGTCCCAGCCGCCGCTGCTTTCCTGCGGCGACTTCACCCGGAAGAGATAGGCCGGGTGGATCTTGCGCCCATCCGCGCGGATCCTGCCCGGGCCGAAGCAGTCATCGTCGCAGGGCATCGCCTTCATGCGGTTCACCGCCTCCACGCCGCTGGCCTTGGCCGCCGGCACGCCCATATCCGCCACCGCCTTCAGGTAATGCAGCACGGCGGCATAGCCGCCGGCGTGGTTCATGCAGAGCGGGACGCTGACCTGCGGCCGCAGCTTTGCGGTGAAGCGGCGGGTGCGGTCGTTGAGGTCCCAGTAGAAGGTCTCGGTGCAGACCAGCCCCTGCGCCGTCTCCAGCCCGATGGCGGCGATGCCGGGCAGGTGCATCAGCAGCGCGGCCAGGCGCTGGCCGCGCCGGGTGATGCCGAATTCGGAGGCCTGCTTGATGCAGTTGATCGTGTCCCCGCCGGCATTGGCGAGGCCGATCACCTTCGCGCGGCTGGCCTGGGCCTGCATCAGGAAGGCGGAGAAATCGGTGGTATCCGGGAAGGGCGCCCGCACCTGGCCGAGCACGCGGCCGCCCGCCGCCCGCACGAAGCCCATGGTGTCGCGTTCCAGCGCATGGCCGAAGGCGTAGTCGGCGGTGAGGAAGAACCAGCTATCGCCGCCCTGCTTCACCATGGCGGCGGCGGTGGATTTCGACACGTTCCAGGTGTCGTAGGTCCAGTGCACCAGGTTCGGCGTGCAGGCCCGA
>NZ_JAMZIK010000210.1 GCF_024178315.1 Siccirubricoccus soli
CGCGCGGAGCTGGAAGCGCGCGTCGCCGCCCTGGCCGGGGCGCTGGCGGAGCGCGGCCTGGGCGAGGGCGACATCGTCGTCGCCATCGCCCGCAACACGGCGGAGGCGGCGATCGCGGCGCTGGCGGTCACCGCCCTCGGCGCCAGCTTTGCCTCGGCCTCGCCGGAGCTGAGCGCGGAGATGATCCTGGCGCGCTTCGCGCCGCTGCAGCCGCGCCTGCTGGTCGCCCATGCCGCGCCGCAGCCGCATGACGTGCTGACGCCGCTGGCCGAGCGGGTGGCGCAGGTGGCCGCCGGCCTGCCCTCGCTGCGGGGCCTGCTGCTGCTGGATGCGGGCGAGCCGGAGGCCAGGGGGCTGCCGCTGCTCCGCCTCGCGGAGCTGCCGGCGGAGCCGGCGCGGCAGAGATCATGGCCGCGCCTGCCCTTCAACCACCCGCTCTTCATCATGTTCTCCTCCGGCACCACCGGCGCGCCGAAATGCATC
>NZ_JAMZIK010000211.1 GCF_024178315.1 Siccirubricoccus soli
GCGAGCCGGAGGCCAGGGGGCTGCCGCTGCTCCGCCTCGCGGAGCTGCCGGCGGAGCCGGCGCGGCAGAGATCATGGCCGCGCCTGCCCTTCAACCACCCGCTCTTCATCATGTTCTCCTCCGGCACCACCGGCGCGCCGAAATGCATCATCCACGGCGCCGGCGGCACGCTGCTGGAGCATGCGAAGGAGCATCAGCTCCATTGCGACCTGGGCCCGGGCGACCTCCTCTTCTTCCAGACCTCCTGCGCCTGGATGATGTGGAACTGGCAGCTCTCGGCGCTGGCCAGCGGCGCCGCCATCCTGCTGCATGACGGGCCGGTGCACGACCCCGCCGTGCTCTGGCGCATCGTGGCGGAGGAGGGCGTGACGGTCTTCGGCACCAGCCCACCCTATCTGCGCATGGGGGAGGAGGCGGGCCTCGAGCCGGGCCGGCTCTTCGACCTCGGCAGGCTGCGCGCCATCCTCTCCACCGGCGCCATCCTGCATGACCGGCAATTCCATTGGGTGAGCCAGGCGGTGAAGCCGGTGCCGGTGCAGTCCATCTCCGGCGGCACGGACATCCTCGGCTGCTTCGTCCTCGGCAACCCGAACCTGCCGGTGCGGGCCGGCGAGGCGCAGTGCCGCAGCCTCGGCCTCGATGTCCGCGCCATGCTGCCCTCCGGCGAGGCCACGGCGACGCGGCCCGGCGCGATGGGTGAGCTGGTCTGCGCCAACCCCTTCCCCTCCCGCCCGCTCGGCTTCCATGGCGATGCCGACGGGTCGCGGTTCCACGCCGCCTATTTCGCCCGCAACCCGGGCTACTGGACGCATGGCGATCTGGTGGAATTCTCCGCCGCCGGCGGCTGCCGCCTGCATGGCCGGGTGGATGGCGTGCTGAATGTCCGCGGCATCAAGGTCGGCCCCGCCGAGATCTACCGCGTGCTGCAGGATCTGCCGGAGATCCGCGAGGCCATGGCGGTGCAGCAGGAGGGCGAGACGCCGGAGCAGCGCCGCATGGTGCTGCTGCTCGTCCTGCGGCCGGGCCTGGCCCTGGACGCCGCGCTGACGGGGCGGGTGCGGCGGGAGCTGGCGCACCGCGCCTCCGCCGCGCATGTGCCGGACCTCATCCTGCAGGTGCCCGCCCTGCCGGTGACGCATAGCGGCAAGCGGTCCGAGGCGGCGGCGAGCGACGCCGTGAACGGCCGCATCCCGCGCAACGCCGCCGCCCTGGCGAATCCGGAATGCCTGGCCGCGCTGCGGCACCACCCCGCGCTGCGCCCGGACTCGGAGGCTCTGCCGGCGCTGCGGCGCGGGGCGGATGGCGAGGCCTCGGCCGAGGCGATGGCGGCGTATCTCACCGCCCTCTGGGAGCAATTGCTGCACTTCGCCCCGATCGGGCAGGACGATAATTTCTTCGACCTCGGCGGCCATTCCCTGCTGGCCGCCCGCATGCTCTCGGAGCTGCGCGCGGCGACGGGGCGGGAGCTGCCGCTGACCGTGCTGCTGCACGCCCCGACCATCGCCGGCCTCACCGCCATCCTGCAGGATCCATCCTGGACGCTCGATTCCCGGCTGGTGGTGCTGAAGGAGGGCGATCAGACCCGGCCGCTGGTGCTGATCCACAGCCTGGCCGGCACCTTCCTGGAGCTCTGGGCGGTGCGTCGGCATCTCGGCGGCCGGCGCCGCATCATCGGCATCCAGGCACGCGGCCTGGAAGCGGGCGAAGAGCCGCATCGCCGGGTGGAGGATGCGGCGGCGGAGTATCTCGGCCTGCTGCGCCAAGTGCAGCCGGAGGGCCCCTATCTGCTGGCCGGCTACTCCTATGGCGGGCTCGTCGCCTTCGAAATGGCGCGGCAGCTCGAGGCCGCAGGCGAGAAGGTGGCCTTCCTCGGCCTGATCGACCCGGAACTGGATCCCGCCTGCCTGAGCTGGCCCGCCAGGCTGGCCTTCGCCGGCCGCAAGCTGGCGCATGAGCTGCGGCAGATCGGCGCGCAGCCCCCGGCGGAGCGGCGGCATCATATCGCGCGCCGCCTCGCCGCCGCGGGCACCAGCCTGCGCCTCCGCCTCGGCCGCGCCGGCCCTGCCGAGCCGGAGCGGTCCGAGCTGCCGCTGGCGCTGCGGCGCATCCACACCGCGGTGCGCGAGGCCTGCGCCGCCTACCGGCCGCGCCCCTATCACGGCGACGCCACGCTGTTCCGCGCCATGGAACAGCGGCCGGAGACCTATGACCCGCAACCGATCTGGCGGCGCATGGTGTATGGCCACCTCACCGTGCTGCCGGTGCCGGGGGACCATCTCTCCATCATCAAGGAGCCGGGAGCGACCACCCTGGCGACGCTGCTGGAGACGGCGCTGCGGACGATCGAGATGCTGTAGCATTTCCCCACGAAGCCGCTGCGCAGCTTCGTGGGGCCCCGGAGTCGCCGCATTCCCGAGGCCTCGCACGGCCTTCCGCGGCAAAGCCGCGGAAGGGCAACGGGAAGCACGGGTGATGCCGGGGCGGGCTACGACCCGACGATGCGCGCGGCGGCGATGATCGGCTCCATGCCGGGGGTCATCGTCGCGCCCTCCCGCACCCGCTGCTCGGCCTTGGCTTCCGCCGCGCGGATCTCGGCCAGCGCGGCCAGCACCTGCTCGGCCTTCTCCAGCGGCACCACCACGACGGAATCCGCATCCCCCACCACGATGTCGCCGGGCTTCACGAAGACCCCGCCCAGCACCACCGGCAGCCCCACCACGCCCGGCCCGTTGCGCGCCGGGGAGTTCGGGCTGATGCCCGCGGCGAAGAGCGGCAGCCCGCTGGCGACGATGCCGGCGCGGTCGCGCGCCAGCCCATCCGTGACGAAGCCGGCGCAGCCCTTGTTCTTCATCATCCCGGCCGCCAGATCGCCGATCAGCGCCGTGCCGGTGAAGCCGTCATTGCTCACCATCAGCACGTCGCCCGGCTGCGCCTCCGCCAGCGCGCCGAACATGCCGACCGTATCGGCCGGATAGGCATGCGCGGTCAGCGCCGCCCCGACGAAGACCGCATTGTTCGGATCGAGCGGCTTGATCCGGTAATCCACCGCGCCCCGCCCATCCATGGCATCCGCGAGGTGGGAGGTCTGCGCCCCGCGGAAGGCCTCGATCAAGGCGGCGGAGGGGCGGCGATGGCCGCGATGGATGGTGAGCAGCGGCGGGTTGTGCAGCATGGCGTTTCCTTCCCAGGGCCCTGCCGCCAGGGTGGTCAAGCTGCGGCGAAGCTGCAAGCCTGCGGCAAAGGGAGAAACGCCATGCTGCAGCATCTGGACGGCGCCACGCGCCTCTTCGTCGTCATCGGCGACCCGATCGCCCAGGTGAAGGCCCCTGCCGGGATCACGGCGGCCATGGCCGCACGCGGCCGCAACGCGGTGCTGGTGCCGCTGCATGTGACGGCGGCGGGGGTGGAGGCCTGCCTTGCGGGCCTTGCGCGGGCGCAGAACCTGGACGGCATCGTCGTCACGGTGCCGCACAAATTCACCGCGCGCCGGCTCTGCGCGACGGTGACGGAGCGGGCGGATTTCCTCGGCTCGGTCAACATCATGCGGCGCGGCCCCAGGGGCGGGCATGCTGGCTGGCATGGCGACATGACGGATGGGCTCGGCTTCCTCGGCGCCATCGAGGCCGGCGGCTTCCGGCCGCAGGGCAAGCGGGCGCTGCAGGTGGGGGCGGGCGGTGCCGGCACCGCCATCGCCCTGGCGCTGCTGGAGGCGGGCCTTGCGGAGCTCGCCCTGCACGATGCCGATGCGGCGCGGCGCGATGCGCTGCTGGAGCGGCTGCGCGCCCGTTTCGGCGATCGGGTGCGCGCCGGCAGCGCCGACCCTGCCGGCTACGACCTGGCGGTGAACGCCACCCCTGCCGGGATGCGGCCGGGGGATCCGCTGCCGCTGGACGCCACGCGCCTGGAGCCCACCGCCTTCGTCGGTGATGTGATCACCGTGCCGGAAGTGACGCCTCTGCTCGCCGCCGCCCGCGCCCGCGGCTGCGCCACCTCCACCGGCGTCGGCATGTTCGATGCGGCGCGGGAGCTGATGGTCGATTTCCTGCTCGGCGGCTGATAGGGTCCGGCCCAACCATTTGGAGGAACGCAATGCGCCTCGGCCTCTTCATGATGCCGCTGCATCCGCCGGAACGGCCCATGGCCGAAACCCTGGCGGAGGATACCGAGAAATCGCTGCTGGCCGACCGCCTCGGCTTCCAGGAGCTCTGGATCGGCGAGCATTTCTCCGCCTCCTCCGAGCCCATCGCCTCGCCGCTGATGTTCATGGCCGGCCTCGCGCCGCGGACGAAGCTCACCTTCGGCACCGGCGTCATCAACCTGCCCAACCACCACCCTGCCATGGTCGCGGCAGAGGTGGCGCAATTCGACCAGATGACCGGCGGCCGCCTGATCCTCGGCATCGGCCCGGGCGGGCTCGCCTCGGACTGGGAGCTGTTCGGCAACACCGACCCGGCGCTGCGCGGCAAGCGCATGGTGGAGGCGATCGACACCATCCTGGCGATCTGGGCGCAGGACCCGCCCTACGACATCCCGGGCGCGACCTGGACCACGCAGATCACCCAGGCCGTCATTCCCGAATTCGGCGTCGGCACCATGCCGAAGCCCTTCCAGCGCCCGCACCCGCCGATCGCCGTGACGGCGCGCAGCATGGACAGCTTCGGGGTGAAGCTGGCGGTGCAGCGCGGCTGGCAGGTGCTCTCCGCCAATTTCGTGGCGGAGCGGGTGGTGGAAGGGCATTGGCGCACCATGCAGGCGGCGCTGGCGGGCAAGCCCGGCGCGCAGCCACCCGCCCCCTGGCGCGTGGCGCGGAATTTCTGCATCGCCGCGACGGATGCGGAGGCGCGGGACCGGATGTTCCATGAGGACGGCGCCAACCGGTACTATTTCCACTACCTCTCCAGCCTCGCCCGCCGCGCCGGGCAATTGGCGACGCTGAAGCCTTCCGCCGAGACGCCGGATGAGGCGGTGACGCTGGAGGCGATCATCCAGGACTGCGTCATCTGCGGCGCGCCGGGAACGGTGCTGGACAAGCTGGTGGCGCTGCGCGAGCGCGTCGGGCCCTTCGATCACCTGCTGATGGCCGGGCTGGACTGGAGCGGGCCGAACGCGGTCTGGGAACAGGAGACGATGCGCCGTCTGGCGGAGGAGGTGATGCCGCGCTTCCGCCAGCATGTGGCAGCGAGCAGGGCGAAGGCGGCGGAGTGAGCCGAGGAGGACGTTGTCCCCCTCGGGCTCCCCCTACCAAAGGCCGAAAGGCCTTTGGGAACCTTGAGTTTGGCGCTCGCGGGTTCGGTCTCGGGACCTCGGCGAATGCGGCGAATCCCTACAGGATCTCCGCCAGCTTCTGCCGGATCACCCCGGCCTCGCCCACGCCGAACAGTTCCTTCGGCACATGCGGGTACATCGCATAGCTCTCCCGGATCAGCCGCGGCAGCGGGATGAGCTGGGAATTCGGTCCCGGCTCCACCCCGCGGTTGATGCGCTTGAACAGCAGGCTGCCGGGAATCCCCAGCGCCTCCGCCAGCTCGGGATAGACCGGCCAAATGGTGTCGTTCGCCAGGTGGTCGAACTCCACCACCGGCACCGGCGTGTTCGCTGGTACCAGCCCTGTCGTCACCGCCAGCAGATGCGCCATGCCGGCCAGCGCGACGATCTTCGGGTGGTTGATGGTGTGCATGAAGCAGCCGCGCGCATGCCAGCGATCGAAGGCCGGAGCGAGGTCCATGCCATAGGCGTCCTGCGCCCATTGCAGCAGCAGGGCCCGCGCCTTGCCGAAGGCCTCGAAATAGCCCAGCCGCTGATAGACCAGCCGATTGAAGAGCTGCGCCACATCCGCTTCCGGCACGCCCAGGCTGTAGGCGCCGGCGATGATGGCGGAGTGGTAGGCGCCGACCGGCGAAGCCTGCGCCTGGCCGTCCGCCATCAGATAAACGAGGTCCGGCTGGTAGCCGCCGAAGGCGATCAGCGGGAAGCGGTAGAGGCGCGGATGCGCCGCCTGCAACGCCGCCGTGCCCAGCGGGCCGAAGCCGGGGTCGAGATCCTGGGTGAAGAGCACATCGTAGCTGGCCAGCGCGGCCGCCGCCTCCGCCTCCTTGCCATGGCGGCTGACCGCCACTGCCTCGAAACTGTCCACCTCCGCCTCCGGCAGCAGGGCGAGCAGCCCATGCGCCACGCCATGGGCCTGGCAGCCGCCTAGAACCGCGATGCGCATCAGTCCCGGCCTCCCGGCGTCACGATCGCGTCCTCGTCGCAGAGGATGCCGGTCAACACGCGGTAGCGGGCCGCCTCCTCGGCCGAGACGCCGGCGAGCGGCGCCGGCGTGGCGGGCGGGGCGGCAGGGGCGGCCGCGGCCACCGGCGCACCGGAGAGGTAGTGGCGACGAAATATGGACATGACGAACTCCACCCCCTCCGGGGTCACTTCCCGCAGATCCTCGGCATAGAAGCGCCCGCCGGTCTGCGGCCCGGTGACGATCTCGTAGCTCGGGAAATAGGCGATTCCCGGATCGCGCCGGGTCAGCTCCTCCGCCACCGCCCGCAGGATGGATTTGCTGGCGATGGTGGAGACCAGCACATGCCGGTCCTCATAGGTGGCGATCAAGGGCACCGGGGAGACGGTGAGCATCACCCGCACCTTCGGGTTCACCAGGCGCAGCCCGGCGAGGAAGCCCTCCATCTGCTCCAGCGTCTCGGCGAAGCCGGCATTGTGGAAGCGCCAGGCGCCCTCGGGCTCCTGCGCCCCGACCACGCCGGGGGCGAGCGGAACGGCGGCGCCGTCCTCGGCGCTGATCCAGCCCTCGGTCAGGCCCAGGGTGAAGATGAAGACGGCGCAGCCCTCGAACATCCGGCGAACGGCGGCCAGATGGCGGCGGCGATCCTCCTCCAGCGCCTCCAGGCTGGGGAAGCCGCCCTGCTGGATGCGGGGGCGGAAGGGATCCAGCCAGGCGCCGGTGGCGGTCCGCCAGGCCCGCGCCTTGGGCCGGTACTGGCCATAGGCGCGGTCGAAGAGTTGGCGCAGGGCGCGGGCGGTGTAGAGGTTGCCGAAGCGGGCCGGGAAGATGCCGTAGCCCTCATCCGCCGTGCCGGCGGCGCCGGTGAAGCGTTCCGTCTCCAGCCAACTGAACCCTGCGGATTTCAGCGTGCGGGAGAGGTGCTGGGCGAAGCAGCTTCCCGCCGTGGCGATCGCATCCCCCGGGGAGAGGGTGAAGGGCACGGCGGTGACGGGATCGACGCCGGCCGCCGCCTGCTCCGCCACGGCCTGCCGCCAGAAGGTGTAGTCGGGTCGGCCACGATAGGGATTGGTCACGCTGCTCGCCTGCCGGTTGCGGGGATGTTCTGCCGGGGCAGGTGGGGAGGATGCAAGGGCGGGTAAAGCGGCGCAGGGCCGCGCCCGCGTCAGAACATGTCCGGGCCGGGGCAGGAGGCGAAACGACCGACTCCGGCATCATGCCGGCACGGGCTGCCCCGTCGCCTGGACTCAGGCCGGCAGCCCGGCCTCGGCCACCGCCACGAAGCCGGCGGCATCCTCCGGCAGCAGCAGGCGGGCGGCAGTCAGCCGGTCGCAGGCCGCGCGGACCGCCGCGGCATAGGAAGCCGGCGTCGGGTAGCGCGCCGCCAGGGAGGGGCGCGGGTCGTCCGCCGCCTGGCGGGCCGCCTCGTCCACGGCGAAGGGCAGGAAGCTGCCCTCCCGGTCGCAGAGCTCCGCTTCCAGCCCCTCGGCGGCGTAGAGGTTCCAGCCGGTATGGGTGCCGCGCGGCACGGCCAGGTCGGGCAGGCGCACCCCGCCCAACTCATTGCCATCTTCATCCACCGCCGGCACCAGGGGGCGCCAGGCGTCTTCCGGCCCGCGCTCCCCCACCACCCAATCCGTCACCGGGGCGATGGGGGTGGCGCAGCGTGGCCGGCGGGTGCCGGGAATGGCGGGGAAGGCCGCCAGCGCCACCTCGGCCGGCAGCAGCGTGCCATCGGCGAGGCGCGGCACTTGGCTGGGCGGGGGCTCCACCCCCTGCTCCACCCATTCCTCCATCGCCGCCTGCAGGGCGCGCAGCAGCGGGCTGGCGGAATGCGGGTTGTTGAGGTGGAAGGCGTTGCCCCTGGCCGTCGTCGCCCCGCTGCGGCCGCCATGCTTGGTGCCGGCGACGAAATATTGCCTGGCGTTGGGCAGCGCCGGCAGGTCCGCCCTACCATCCGGCGTGGTGTGGATGAGCGAGGCGCCCTTCTGCCAGTATTCGGTGGAGGTGTTCACCTCCATCAGCTTCGGGTCGGTCGGGGCACCGCGCAGCAACCCGTCCCGGCGGCCGGAGATGGGATCCGTGGCGGGCGCCGCGGCCATGGGGAACCAGACTTCCGGAAAGAGATGGTCCTCATGCCGGCAGGCGGTGCGGTCCGGCTGGCCGAAGCGGTCATTGATGAAGACCCGCCCGGCGCCGGCGATGTGGCAGAGCACGCCGTCGAAGACCCGACGCCCCTCCCCCGCATCGTTCATGCCGAGATCGAGGAAATGCCGCAGGAACCGCCCGGCCTGGCTGATGCCGATGGCATAGGCGTGGCGGCGCCGCAGATCCTCCAGTGGGTTGCCCGCCCCGGCGTGGCGGAGGAAGGCGATGAGGTCGCGCGTCGCGGCATAGGCCATGCCGAGCGGCCGCGCGCCGGTCGCGGGATAGATGAAGTCGTAGATGCTGCCGGGGGTGAAGGTGGTGCCTTCCGGCAGCAGGCGGATGGCGCGCGGGCCGGCATACTCCCAGGCGGTGATGGTCTGCGGCGCGGCGTCGCGGGTGCGGCGGATGGTCAGCTTCGCCTTGGCCGGGTCCGGATCCGCGACCTTATAGCTGAGCGGGGCGGTGGGACGATCTGCGGGGGTGATGCGGGTGCCGAAGATGAACTCGTCCCGCACCTTGCCGGTGATGCCCTCCAGCAGGGGCAGCTCGATCCGCAGCCCTTCATTGGCCCGCGGCGCTTCCGGGTCCCAGCCGGACCAGATGAGGGTGGTGCCCTGGCGCAGCGGAATGGCATTGCCGGCCGCCGCCGCGCTGCGCAGCCCGTTCTGCTCGGCGGGCGGGACGCCATGGCCCTCATAGACCGCGGCGAAGAGCATCTTCCGCCCGCGATTGGTCACGTCGTAGAGCAGGCGGCCATTGGCGCGGGCGGTATCGGCGGGGCGGAGGATCACCACCTCCACCGCATACTCCACCAGCCCGGCGGCGTTGCGCGGCGCGATGTCGAGATCGGCGATGCCGGCGTTGCGCGGATCCGCCGGGTTCAGCGCGCCGCGGGCGATGCCAGCCAGGCGCTGATAGGGCCCGGCGCCGAAATCTTGCCCCTCGGCAAAGCTTTCGGCGGCGGTGATTTCGAAGACGTGGATGCCTGGCCCTTGCGTCATCTCCGGTCCCTCCCGCCCGAAGGCTAGGACGAGCCGAGAGACAGGGCCAGCACCCCATTATCCTATGGACGGCACGCCGAACCGCGCCGCCCGGTGTCCTGCCGCGGCTGTGCCGCGGCAGGCTGTGCGAGAGGCCTATCCCGGAGCGACTCCCGGGTCCCCGCGAAGGCGCGAAGCGACTTCGCGGGGCTATTGGTCCGCGTAGCAGTGGGTCTCGGCCGCGCCGCCCGGATGGGTGACGGCGCCGAGATAGGCGGGCCCGACGAGCTGCGCGTATTTGTACAGCGCGCCGCTGTTGTAGTCCGTCTTGCGCGGCTTCCAGGCCGCCTTGCGCTTCGCCAGCTCCTCGTCGGAGACCAGCATGTCGATCGTGCCCTTCTCGGCATCGATGACGATCCTGTCGCCGTTCCGCAGCAGGGCGATCGGCCCGCCCACCGCCGCCTCCGGCCCGACATGGCCGATGCAGAAGCCGCGGGTCGCACCGCTGAACCGACCATCGGTGATCAGCGCCACGCTCTCGCCCATGCCCTGGCCGTAGATGGCGGCGGTGGTGGAGAGCATCTCGCGCATGCCCGGCCCGCCCTTCGGGCCTTCGTAGCGGATGACGATGACATCGCCCGCCTTGTAGGCGCGCTCCTCGACCGCCTTGAAGGCATCCTCCTCGCAGTCGAAGCAGAGCGCAGTGCCCTCGAAGCGCAGCGTCTTCATGCCGGCGATCTTCACGATGCCGCCTTCGGGCGCGAGGTTGCCCTTGAGGCCGACCACGCCGCCGGTCTTCGACAGCGCCTGGCTGACCGGGTAGATCACGTCCTGGTCCTTCGGGAAGACCACATCCTTGTGGTTCTCCGCCAGGGTCTTGCCGGTGACCGTCATGCAGTCGCCATGCAGCAGGCCGGCATCCAGCAGCGCCTTGATGATCACCGGGATGCCGCCGACCTTGTACACGTCATAGGCGACGTACTTCCCGCCCGGCTTCAGATCGGCGATGTAGGGGGTGCGGCGCATGATCTCCACCACATCGTCCATGGTGAAGCGGATGCCCGCCTCATGCGCCATGGCCGGCAGGTGCAGGCCCGCATTGGTGGAGCCGCCGGTGGCGCCGACCACGACGGCAGCATTCTCCAGCGATTTCCGGGTGACAATGTCCCGCGGGCGGAGGTTCTTCTTCACCAGCTCCATCACCGCGCGGCCGCTCTCGAAGGCCCAGCGGTCGCGCTCCTCATAGGGCGCCGGGGTGCCGGCGGAGCCGGGCAGCGCGAGGCCGATGGCTTCGGAGACCGTGGCCATGGTGTTGGCGGTGAACTGCCCGCCGCAGGCGCCCGCCGAGGGGCAGGCGACACATTCCAGGGCGTGCAGATCCTCGTCCGAGAGGTTGCCGGCCGCGTGCTGGCCCACCGCCTCGAACACATCCACCACGGTGACGTCCTTGCCCTTGAACTTCCCGGGCAGGATCGAGCCGCCATACATGAAGACCGAGGGGATGTTGAGGCGCAGCATCGCCATCATCATCCCGGGCAGGGACTTGTCGCAGCCGGCGAGGCCGACCAGCGCGTCATAGCAATGGCCGCGCACGGTCAGCTCCACCGTGTCGGCGATGGCGTCGCGGCTGGCCAGCGAGGACTTCATCCCCTGGTGGCCCATGGCGATGCCGTCGGTGACGGTGATCGTCGTGAATTCACGCGGCGTGCCGTGGGCTTCCTTCACGCCCTTCTTCACGCTCTGCGCCTGGCGCGAGAGGTCGATGTTGCAGGGCGCGGCCTCGTTCCAGCAGGTCGCGACGCCGACGAAGGGCTGGTCGATCTCCGCCTCGGTCAGGCCCATGGCATAGTAATAGCTACGGTGCGGGGCGCGCTCCGGGCCCACCGTCACATGGCGGCTCGGCAGCTTCGACTTGTCCCATGCGGTCATTGCGTTCCTCCAATCCGGGGCGTCCACCGGCCCCGGGGCCACTCCTCCAGGAAGGGCGCCGCCCTCCCCGAAACCCTCCCGCCAAGGGCCGAAGGGCCCTTCTCCTGCCAGGGAAGGAATGAGCAGGACCGTTCCGGGCCGGGGCAGGGGCTGGCGCCGCCGGGGCTGGTTGCCCCGGCAAGCCGGCCGATGCGCCCGGCGCGGACAGGACCCGCTGGACCGACCCGAGACCCTTCCCTGGCAGGCCTTGGAACCCTTTAGTTTTTCAAGGGGTGTTTGGGAAGGCAGGGGGGGCTATATTCGGCACATGGATCAGGCCCTGACCGTCCCGCCCGGCCGGATGAGCCGCGCCGAGTTCTATCGCTGGGCGGCGGAGCAGCCGCGCGGGCGCTTCGAGTTGGTGGCGGGCCGGGTGGTGGCGATGTCGCCGGAGCGTGGCGCGCATCTCCGCGCCAAGGCAGCCATCTGGCGTGCCCTGGCCGATGCCATTGCCGCCGCCGGCCTGCCCTGCCAGGCCTTGCCGGATGGCGCGACGGTCGAGGTGGATGACGACACCGCCCATGATCCCGACGCGACGGTGAATTGCGGCGCGCCCATGGCGGACGACGCCATCGCCGCCCCCAACCCGGTGGTGGTGGTGGAGGTGCTGTCCCCCGGCACCCGCGCCGTCGATACCGGTGCGAAACTGACGGACTATTTCCGGGTCCCCTCCGTGCAGCACTATCTGATGGTGCGGACCGACCGCCGCGTCCTGGTCCACCACCGGCGCAACGGCATGGGCGGGATCGACACGGCGCTGCTCTCCGCCGGCGAATTGCGGCTCAACCCGCCGGGCCTCACCCTCAGCGTCGAGGCGCTGTTCGGCGCATAAGAATCTGGCGCCGCGCTGCCGCTTCACGGCAGAGTGCCGAAAGCGGCCCTGAGAGCCGCCCAGGGAGAGAAATGCCCATGCCCCACGCCGCAATGCGGCGCCGGCTGCTGCTGGCCGCCGGCCTCGCCGTCCCTTCCCTTGCCCGTGCCCATGGCGCCGACTGGCCGCGCCAGACCGTCCGCTTCATCAACCTCTACGCCCCAGGCGGCGCCAACGACATCCTCTCCCGCACCTTCTGCCAGGCGATGACGACGATCACCGGCCAGCAATTCGTGGTGGAGAACCGCACCGGCGCTGGCGGCACGGTGGGCAGCGACGCCATCGCGAAGGCCAGGGCGGATGGCACGACGATCGGCCTCGGCGGCGTCGCCAACCTGGCCATCGCGCCCTCCCTCTTCCCCAGCCTGCCCTACGACCCGGGGCGGGACTACAGCCACATCACCGGGCTCTACCTGCAGCCCAACCTGCTCTTCGTGAACAACGACCTGCCGGCGCGCACGGTGCCGGAGCTGATTGCGCTGCTGCAGGCCAACCCCGGCAAGTACAATTACGCCACCGGCGGCGCCGGCACCACGCCGCATCTCTGCGGCGAGATGTTCAAGATGATGACGCGGACGGAGATGCCTTTCGTCCAGTACCGCGGCGGCGCGCCGGCGCTGGTGGATCTGCTGGCCGGCCAGGTGCATGTGATGTTCGACAACCTCGCCGGCCCGATCGGCGCGGTGCGGGATGGCAAGGTGCGGGCGCTGGCGGTGACGAGCCCCGAACGCAGCCCCTCCCTGCCCGAGGTGCCGACGCTGGCGGAATACCTGCCGGGCTTCGACCTGACGAGCTGGAACGGCATGGTCGCGCCGGCCGGCCTGCCGCCGGAGCAGGTAATGCGCATGGCGGAACTCTCCCACCAGGCGCTGCGGCGGCCGGAGCTGGTGAAGACCTTCACCGAGAACGGCGCGACGCCCTGGCTGGTGGGGCCCGAGGATTTCGCGGCCTATGTGCGGCGGCAGGAGCCGATCATGCGGAACCTGGTGAAGCTCAGCGGGGCGGCGGCGGGCTGAGGCAGGCCCCTGCCCTTCCGGACTCTCCCACGGGGCCGGACGCGACGTGTCCAGCCCCGGGGAGGCCCGAACTCAGCCGGCGATCCGCGCGAGCGCCGCATCCAGCCGGGCGATCTCGGCCTGCGCGGCGGCCAGGCGCTCGCGGTTCTCCTCCACCACCTCCTCCGGGGCGCGGGCGACGAAATCGGCGTTGCCGAGCTTGGCGGCGATCTTCTTCGTCTCGCCCTCCGCCGTGCCGCGTGCCTTCAGCAGCCGGGCACGCTCGGCGCCGAGGTCGATGACGCCGGCCAGCGGCAGCATCACCGTCGCCTCGCCCACCACCACCTGCGCCACGCCCTTCGGCGCCTCGCCGGCGAGCGGCATGATCTCGGTGACGCGGCCGAGGCGGCGGATCGCCTCGATCCAGCGCGCCGCGCGGTCCAGGCTCTCCGGCGCCGCATCCTTCACCAGCAGGGGCGTGGTGACGGAGGGCGGGACATTCACCTCGGCCCGCGCGGCGCGCACCTCGGTGATGAGCGCCACCACCCAGTCCAGCTCGGCCCGCGCCGCCTCGGCCTCCTGCACCATCACCGCCTGCGGCCAGGGGGCGCGGATCAGGCTGCATTCCGGCCCGTAGCCGAAGCGGTCCCACAGCTCCTCCGTCACGAAGGGCATGACGGGGTGCAGCAGGCGCAGGATGGTGCCGAGCACATGCTGCGCTGCGCCCTTGATCTCCGCCTTCTCCGCGCCGTCCGGCCCGTTCAGCACCGGCTTGGCGAATTCGATGAACCAGTCGCAGAACCCGCCCCAGACGAAGCGGTAGCAGGCCGCGGCATATTCATCGAAGCGATAGGCTTCGAGCGCCGCATCGGCTTCGGCCACCGCCCGGTTCGCCGCATCCAGCACCCAGCGGGCGAGCGGCGTCCCGGCCTGCGACGGGTCCCAGGCCGCATCCGGCGCGATGCCGTTCATCTCCAGGAAGCGCGCCGCGTTCCACAGCTTGGTGGCGAAGCTGCGATGATCCTCGACGCGCTTGCGGCCGAGCTTCACGTCGCGCCCCGGCCCGGTCAGGGCGCAGATGGTGAAGCGCAGCGCATCGGCGCCATAGGCGTCGATCAGCTCCAGGGGGTCCATGACGTTCCCCTTGGACTTCGACATCTTCTGGCCCTTCTCGTCGCGGACCAGGCCGTGGATGTAGATGTCCTTGAACGGCACCTCGCCGCCCATGAAGTGCTGCCCCATCATCATCATCCGGGCGACCCAGAAGAAGATGATGTCGAAGCCGGTCACCAGCACGTCGCCGGGGTAGTAGCGGGCGACCTCCTTGGTCCGCTCCGGCCAGCCCAGGGTGGAGAAGGGCCAGAGGGCGGAGCTGAACCAGGTGTCCAGCACGTCCGGGTCGCGTTCCAGGGGGACGTCGCGGCCGAAATGCGCCCGCGCCGCCGCCTGCGCCTCCGCCTCGGTCTTCTCGACGAAGATGCTGCCTTCCGGCCCGTACCAGGCCGGGATCTGGTGGCCCCACCAGAGCTGGCGGGAGACGCACCAGGGCTGGATGTCGCGCATCCAGGCGAAGAAGGTGTTCTCCCACTGCTTCGGCACGAAGCGCATGCGGCCGGACTCGACCGCCTCGACGCAGGGCTTCGCCAGCGTTCCGGCGTCGCAATACCACTGCCAGGTCAGGCGCGGCTCGATCGGCACGCCGCCGCGGTCGCCATGCGGCACCTGGTGGGTGTGCGGCTCGATCTTCTCGACCAGGCCGAGCTCATCGAGCTTCGCCACGATCGCCTTGCGCGCCACGAAGCGATCCTTGCCGTCGAGGCCCTGGAGGAAGGCGGGGTCCGCCACGCCCTCCACCGCCCGCAGCTCGGCGGCGATCTCGGCGAGCGTCACCCGCGCCTCGGCATCCAGCACGCTCGGCATGGGCAGGCCGTGGCGCCGCCCCACCTCGAAATCGTTGAAGTCGTGAGCGGGGGTGATCTTCACCGCGCCGCTGCCCTTCTCCGGGTCGGAATACTCGTCCGCCACCACCGGGATGCTGCGCCCGACCAGCGGCAGGACCAGCCGCTTGCCGATGAGGTCGGCGAAGCGCGCATCCTCCGGGTGCACCGCCACGGCGGTGTCGCCCAGCATGGTCTCCGGCCGCGTCGTCGCCACCACCAGGACGCGGCCGGGCTCGCCTTCCACCGGATAGCGCAGGTGCCAGAGGCTGCCCTTCACCTCACGGCTCTCCACCTCGAGGTCGGAGATGGCGGTCAGCAACTTCGGGTCCCAGTTCACCAGGCGGCGGTCGCGATAGATCAGCCCCTGCTTGTGCAGGGTGACGAAGACCTCCCGCACCGCGGCGGAGAGCCCCTCGTCCATGGTGAAGCGCTCGCGCGGCCAGTCCAGGCTGGCGCCGAGGCGGCGGAGCTGCTTCGTGATGGTCCCGCCGCTCTCCGCCTTCCATTGCCAGACGCGGTCAAGGAAGGCCTCGCGGCCCATGCTGCGGCGGTCCTGGTTGCCCTCCGCCGCCAGCAGGCGTTCCACCACCATCTGGGTGGCGATGCCGGCATGGTCGGTGCCCGGCTGCCACAACGCATCCCGCCCCTGCATCCGCCGCCAGCGGATCAGCGTGTCCTGGATGGTGAAGGTCAGGGCGTGGCCCATATGCAGGCTGCCCGTGACGTTCGGCGGCGGGATCATGATGGTGAAGGGCTGCGCCGCCGAGTTGGGATCCGCAGCGAAGGCGCCCGAGCGCTCCCAGCCCTCGTAGAGGCGGGTCTCGAAGCTGCTCGGGGTCAGGGTCTTGTCCAGCATGGCGGAGAGGTCCATCGCCGCCAGGGCGGCGTCAAGGGGTATCCCGCCCGGGCGGCGTCAAGGGGTATCCCGCCAGGGCAGCGTCAGGGAGTACCCGCCCTGCGGCGGGCGTCCCGCCCCGCCGGCGTCAAAGGCACCCCGGCCCCGCCGGTGCCGCGGCGCGCCGCCCGTCCGCGGGGGCCGGCAGTTCAGCCGCCGATGGCGCGGCCGACGACCCGTTCGATCTCGGCCCGGACCAGCCGCTCCACCAGGGGCGGGAGGTTCAGATCCAGCCATTCCTTCAGCAGCGGACGCAGCTCCTCCCGCACCACATCCTCGATGGAGGGGCCGCCGCGATAGACCGGGGCGCCGCGCTCCTGCGCCACCGCCCGCAGCAGGCCGCTGACCGAAGCGGCGGCGGCGGCGGCGGCGGC
>NZ_JAMZIK010000212.1 GCF_024178315.1 Siccirubricoccus soli
GCCGCGCCTGCCCCAGGGGCGCGGCGACCTCGGCGCCCGCATGCAGCGCGCGCTCGCCCGCCACCGCCGCGCCGTCCTCATCGGCTGCGACATCCCGGGCATCGCCGCCGCCGACATCGCCGCCGCCTTCCGCGCGCTTGGCCGCGCCCCCGCCGTCTTCGGCCCGGCCGAGGATGGCGGCTATTGGCTGGTCGGCTTCGGCCCGCGCCGCCCGGCCCGGCCCTTCGCCGGGGTCCGCTGGTCGACGCCCCATGCCCTTGGCGATACGCTGCGCCGCTGCCCCCGCGCCGCGCTGCTGCGCCGCCTGCGGGACGTGGACACGAAGGAGGATTTACAGGCGATGCGGATGCGATGAAGACCCGGCCGCCCCGTCTCCTCGCCGGCTTCATCGGCACCTTCCTCGCCCTGCTGGCCGCCGCCGCCTTGCTGCGGCTGACCCGGCATCCCTGGCTGCTGCCCTCCTTCGGCGGCTCCTGCGTCATCCTCTTCGGCATGGCGCGCGGCGTCATGGCACAGCCGCGGAGCTTCTTCGGCGGCCATGTGCTGGCGACCATCACCGGGCTGCTGGCCCGCCAGCTCCATCTGGCCTGCGGCGGCCCGGCGACGCTCTGGGCCGCCGGCGCCGTCGCGGCGGCGCTGACGGTGATGGCCGCCACCCGCACCATCCACTCCCCGGCCGGCGCCAACCCGCTGGTGGTCTTTGCCGAGGAGGCGGGCTGGGACTTCCTGCTGGCGCCCCTGCTGCCCGGGCTCTGCATCCTCTTCCTCCTGGCCTTCGCCGCCAACAACCTGCCCCGCCCCTGGGGCGCCGGGCCCTGGCCGCGTTTCCTTGGGCTGCGCCGTGCCGCCATGGCATCCTCCCCGCAACACCAAGGAGGGCCGCCATGAGTCTCGCCATCGGGTTCCTGCTCTTTCCCCGCCTCACCCAGCTCGACTTCACCGGGCCCTATGAGGTGCTGAGCCGCCTGCCCGGCGCCGAGCTCCGCACCCTCTGGAAGCAGGCCGGGCCGGTGCGGGCCGATACCGGCCTGACCATGCTGGCGGATACCGGCTTCGCCGATTGCCCGCCTCTCGACCTGCTCTGCGTCCCCGGCGGGCCGGGCGTGGCGCCGCTGATGGAGGATGCGGAAGTGCTGGGCTTCCTCCGCGCCCAGGCGCCCGGGCTGCGCTATCTCACCTCTGTCTGCACCGGGGCGCTGGTGCTGGGGGCGGCGGGGCTGCTGCGTGGCAAGCGCGCCACCACCCATTGGGCGAGCCACGACTTCCTGGCGGCGCTGGGCGCCACGCCGGTGAAGGCGCGGGTGGTGCGGGACGGCGCGCTGTTCACCGGCGGCGGGGTGACGGCGGGGATCGACTTCGCCTTGACCATCGCGGCGGAGATCGCTGGGCCGGAGGTGGCGCAGGCCATCCAGCTGCAGATCGAATATGCCCCGGCGCCACCCTTCGCGGCCGGCCATCCGGATACCGCGCCGGCCGAGGTGCTGGAACGGGCGAGGACGCGCGGCGCCGGGATGCGGGCGGAGCGGGAGGCGCTGGTCGCCAGGGTGGCGGCGGGGCTGGCGGCGTAGCGGGGCTCCGTCTCAGCCCCGGGCCCCGGCATGAGTCGGCGGGTTGGCCTGCCGACTCGTCCTTTCCAGAGGCTGCTCGGCCTTTGGCGGGATCGGATGCGCGGCATCCGGTGGGAGAGAGGGGGGCAGCGTCCCCTCTCGGCAGCTACCTCTGCACCGTCGCCGCGGCCAGGAAGTTCCCCAGGCTGTCTTCCGCCACGCGCAGCCACTGGGTCTGCTCCACCCGGAACTTGTCCCACTCCGCATGGATGCGCTTGAAGCGGGCGTTCCCGGCGCCGACCTCGGCGTAGAATTCCTGGGTGGCGCGGTAGCAGGCTTCCAGCACCGGCCGCGGGAAGCCGCGAAGCTGCGTGCCGGAGGCGATGAGGCGCCGCAGCGCCTGCGGGTTCAGCACGTCGTAGCGCGCCGCCATCCAGTGCCAGCCCTCGGTGCAGGCGGCGTTCAGCACCGCCTTGTACTGCGCGGGCAGCTCCTCATACGCCTTGGCGTTGACCATCATGTCGATGGAGGGCGAGTACTCCCACCAGCCAGGGTAGTAGTAGAAGGGCGCGACGCGCTGGAAGCCCAGCTTCTCGTCGTCATAGGGGCCCACCCATTCGGCGGCGTCGATCACGCCGCGCTCCAGCGCCGGGTAGATATCCGGGCCGCCGAGCTGCTGGGCGATGACGCCGAGCTTGCCCAGCACATTGCCGCCGAAGCCGGCGATGCGGAATTTCAGCCCCTTCAGGTCGTCGACGCTCTTGATCTCCTTGCGGAACCAGCCGCCCATCTGCGCCCCGGTATTGCCGGCCGGGATGCCGACCACGCCCGGGTCGCGATAGACATCGGCATAGAGCTCCCGCCCGCCGCCATGGGTCAGCCAGGCCCAGTGCTGGCGGGAGGAGAGGCCGAAGGGCAGGCAGGTGACCAGCGCCAGGGACGGGTCCTTGCCCAGGTAGTAGTAGCCGCTCGTGAAGCCGCACTCGACATTGCCGGCGCCGACCGCATCCATCACCTGCAGCGCCGGCACCACCTCGCCCGGGCCGAAGACCTGGATCTGGAAGGCGCCATCCGTCATCTCGGAGACGCGGCGCGCGATGTGCTCCTGCGTGCCGTAGAGGGTGTCGAGGGATTTCGGGAAGCTGCCCGGGCAGCGCCAGCGGATGCGCGGCTGGGCCGAGGCAAGGTTCGGCGTGGCGAGCGTCGCGGCGCCGGCGGCACCCGCGGCGCCGCTGGCCAGAAGGCGGCGGCGATTCATTCCTGGACATCTCCGTTCGAGCGGATGAGGCGCAGATAACGCCGAATGCGCCGGTTGCGCAACGCGTTCCAGCGGCGGGGAGGAGCACGGCGCCGCGGCCCATGGCGGCCTGCCGCGTCGTGGGCGCAGCGTCATGCGGGGCCCTGGATGCAGCCCGCTGCGATGCATGCCCTGAGCGTGGCGATCCGGTGGAAGCTGGCGGTGCGAGGTTAGAGCAGATCGCGTTCAGACGGAAGCATCTGAACGCGTGAAGATGCTCACAACACAACGGCCTGGAGCATGCTGCGTGAGCGCAAGCGAACGCAGCATGCTCTAAGGCATTGGCTTGCAGAGCAGGTTCACGCCTTCGGGCGATGCCGCCCTGCGGCGTCTGCTCTACCAAGCGCGGCTGGAAGCCGTGGCCGCGTCTCCATGTGAGGGCAAGCGGGAGGCGGCACCGGCAGCGGTCCGGTGACGGGAAGCTCGCCCGAGCCGGCCACGCGCTGCGGCAGCCGGCAGCACGTATGGCCCCGCGGCTCGGACCGCGTCTTCGCCCTCAGCTTCCCCCCGTCCGGCCGTCGCCTTCGCCAGGGGCAGGGGCTGAGCTCTCGGGCGGCGTCCATTGCCGGGCGCCCTCGGCATCCATGGCGGTGTCGATATTGGCGAGGAGGCTTGCCGAGATCCGGAGCGCCTGCCGGTCAGGGCTCAGCCGTCGTCCCGTCACCGCGAAGCGCGCGCCGAAGCGCAGCTTCATCTCGACCGCCGCAGCCTCGACCGCGGCGAGATCGCCGCCTTCGAGGATGACGCGAATGCCCCGCGAGGTCCCGAGCGGGAGCTGGGCAGGCGTCTCCCTCGCCACGGCGCCGGGTTCGAGAGAGGCCGGAGAACCGGATTTGGGTCGGGGTGGCATGCGGTCCTCGAACAGCGGCGCCCTATGCGAGCGCGCTGCCGGCCCCCGTCAACCCGGCAGTTTTCCCCAGGGTTGTGGAAGCCCTTGTGAGTAACTGGCGGACATCTTGTGCCAGGCCGCGCCCCGCCTTTGGCGGCAAGAATATTCCCCTTTTGTTCGTTATGTGCCCGCAAGGCTGTCGCGTGTTGCTCGCAGGACACGGCTCCCGCCGCGCCCCGCAGCCCCGTGGGCCCCGATCTGCCGCGGGACGGGCGGCTCGCCCCAGCCCGGTGCCGCCATACCCGCCGCGGCAGGCCGGCGAGCGGCCGTGAACCCATGTGGAATGTCTCTTCCGCGCGATAACCTCTTCCTCGGCACGACCCGGCAGGCGCGGGGAAGATCGGCAAGGGCTGCGTCCGGAAACGGTCCTGGCGCGCCATCGACACCGGCCGCCGCGCGAGGCCCGGCACCCGTCGAGGCCGGGGCCCTGCAAGGCCGCAGCGGCTTTGCAGAGCGTTCTCAGAAGCCGGGCCGCTCGGCTTCGCGCTCCGCCTGCGGGTGGCCGTGCCGGATCACGAGGTGGGCGGCACCTTCCGGTGCAGGAACCACTATGAGGGCAGCGCCTTGCTGGACAGGGACCTTGCCTTCCTCGTCTACGCGGATCCGCAGGCGCCCGGGGATGGGCCTCGCCAGGGGACCGAACGCCGCCGACTCCAATGCGCAGATGGCGATCATGGAGGACGACGTCGCCGCGGTGCCGGGCGCGGTCGGGCCGAAGGCGCTCGGGCGCGTGCTCCCGCCGAATGCGCTCGAGTTCTGGATTCCGGTCCAGGCGGAGGGGCGGCCGGCCTTCCGGGCCTGGCTCCGGCTCACCGCGCGTGCCTGGAATGGGTAGGGCGTGACCGGTTCGAACCGGCCGGAACCGTGAATCCCGCGATCGGGCAAGGGGCTGGAGCGGGATTGGCCCGGCAAGGACCAGCCAGTCCCGCCCTGGCGCCGTCGGGCGGCTTGCCCGGCCTGGGACGGGACGGCGCCTGCCCTGACATGCGGGCCGGCTGCACGACCGACCCGCAGGACGGGAGAGCGCCGTCAGGAATTGCCTGAGCCAGGCGGCGCCATGCCACATGGGATGTCGTGCCCGGTCGCAATCGGGGCATCGAAGCCAGGACAAATTGCCCGGCCGCGAAATACCTTGCGGGACCAGCCGCCGTTCATCGGGGGAATTGCCGAGAAGCACTCTCGCCCCGCGGTCCATTTCCGGCTCCGGCCAAGCAGATGGCCGCCAAATCCGAATCCCTGGAGAACGTCACTCCAGCCGGATATTCCGTTGCAAGAACCGAAACAATAAAATCGGAAATCCCCGGCCACATTCACCAGTCGACGCTTCATTGCCGGGTGTGAAAAGTCACAGACCGCTGCAAGGGCGAAAGGGTTTAACCTCGACATCGGCTCACGGCTGAACAGCGTCCAAGAATTCGGAGTCCTGGACCAAGCCTTCAACCCGGCGTCCAGGCAAGTCGGGAGGCATGCGTCATGGCGGGTGACAGGCTCGTGCTCTCGCGCGTCGGTGTCGCGGCAGGCCTCCGGCCCATCGCCGTCACGGCAGCGCCCGCCGAGGCCGCGCTGGCGCCCCGCCGCAGCCTCGCCGAGGCCATCCCCGCCGCGACGCTCGCGCCCGTGCAGCTCAAGCCGCGCGTCGATGTCACGCTCGACCAGACCCGCATCGTCAACCCGCAGATCTTCGACCGCGTCACGAAGATCCGCCCCTTCCCGATCGTGCTGCTCAACACTTGCCCGGGCCAGGGCGTTCACGACCATGCCGGCAGCGCCGCCTACACCCTGGCCTGCGACGATCCGCAGGCGCGCGGCCAGCCGGACTGGCGCTGGTGCCGCAAATGCCAGGGCCTCGCCTATGGCGGCGGCGTGGCGCAGAGCCGCTGCCCGCGCGGCGGCCAGCACGACCACACCGGCAGCGCCGCCTATACCCTCGCCATGAACGACCCGGCGGCGCCCGGCCAGCCCGGCTGGCGCTGGTGCCAGAAATGC
>NZ_JAMZIK010000213.1 GCF_024178315.1 Siccirubricoccus soli
GCGGCGGCGTGGCGCAGAGCCGCTGCCCGCGCGGCGGCCAGCACGACCACACCGGCAGCGCCGCCTATACCCTCGCCATGAACGACCCGGCGGCGCCCGGCCAGCCCGGCTGGCGCTGGTGCCGGAAATGCCAGGGCCTCGCCTATGCCGGCAGCGGGCCGGGCCTCTGCCCGGCCGGCGGGCTGCACGAGCATGGCGGCAGCGGCGCCTATGCGGTGCCGATGCACGACCCGAACGCGCCCGGCCAGCCCGGCTGGCGCTGGTGCCAGAAATGCCAGGGGCTCGCCTATGCCGGCAGCGGGCCGGGCCCCTGCCCGGCCGGCGGGCTGCACGAGCATGGCGGCAGCGGCGCCTATGCGGTGCCGATGAACGACCCGAACGCGCCCGGCCAGACCGGCTGGCGCTGGTGCCGCAAATGCCAGGGCCTCGCCTATGCCGGCGATTCCGGCCTGAGCCGGGAGGAGCTGGCGCTGCCCGTGGCGCCCGGGCAGGAGGTCACCGACACCGTCGCCTACGAGCCCGCGGTGCCCGGCGGCCCGCCGCTGCACCTGCCGCAATACCGCCTGGCCCGCCGCGGCACGACCGGCGCCGAGGGATATGAGATCCGCTTCGGCCAGGCGCCGGACGGCGCCCCCATCCTGACCCTGCGCCTGGAGAAGCAGCGCGCGCCGCAGATCCCGACGGGCACCGCGACGGCGGAGCTGCCGCACGAGATCCTGCTGCGGCTGACCTACCGGCTGGTGCTGGCCGGCGGCGGCGGCGCCACCAAGGAGCTCGCCTTCCAGGAGATCGGCGAGACCGCGGACGGGCTGTCCCTGGTGGCGACGCTGCGCTTCTCCGGTCCCGCCGAGCGCGACCAGGCCCTGGCTGCCATCACCAGTCTGGAAGGCGGTGCGGGGCTGCTGATCACGCGCTCGGTGCGCGTCGCCATCCCGATCGTCGGCAGCGCCAACCGCTACCGCCCCGTCACCCGGGCGCTGGAGCAGGTGGCGGAGCCCAACCCCTTCTTCTTCAACCCGGACCTCAACCGCGACCTGTTCGAGGGGCCGCGGCCCGGTGCCGGGCAGCTTGGCCTTTCCCCGCATCAGGTGGCGCAGGGCGACCGCTTTCACACCTACTGGCAGGACACCGCCCGGCCGAACACCGCCTACTACCTGCCGGACGCCTTCCGCTTGGCGCGCCGCGGCAAGCCGGCGCCCTTCCTGCCGGTCATCGCCACCCGCCTCGCCCCCGGCGCCACCGGGCCGGAGAACGCGGCGATGGTGCTGGAATTCGTCGCCACCCCCTTCACCGACCCGGACCGCCTGGCCGCCGCGCGCCAGGCCCTGGCGGCCAAGCTGCTGCCCGCCGGCGCCAGCCCGGCCGACATCGTCTTCGAGCCGCTGCAGGTGGAGAAGGCCAGCCTGTGGATGGCCCTGCCCGGCGCGGTCGGCTTCACCGAGCGGCCCGGCGCGCTCATCGACCTCCGCTCCGGCCTCACCCATGTCGAGACCCTGCCGCTGCCCGCCTTCCAGGCGGTGTACGACGCGCTGATGGGCGGCTCCGTCGCGCTGATGCGCGGCGAGGTGCGGGTCGATCTCGGCAGCGGCGTCACCGACCGCATCCCCTTCGAGGCGCGGTTCGACACGATGAATGGCGACCTGGTGGAGGTGCAGGCGGCGCCCGGCCCCACGCCCGGCAGCTTCGCGCTGACTCTGGCGAACGCCATCGAGAGCCCGCTCACCGTCGCCAGCCTGGGCGGGCTGCTGCGCGCCGCCGGCCAGGATGTGGCGGCGAGCATCGGCGGGTTCTCCCAGCCCTTGCCGGCGGAGCTGGCGCCGGGCGCCAGCCTTACCTGCGTGCTCACGCCCGCGGCGCCGGCGCCGGCGCCGGCCGAGGCGCAGCCGGTGCTGGATCTGGACGGGCTGCGCGTCCGCCCCGACGCCGCCCGGCTGTGGGAGGTGATCCTCGACACCACCACCCCGAACGAGATCAGCCGCGCCATCCGGGTGAAGCTCTTCCCGGCGATGTTCGAGGTGCCGGACGGCAATGCCGCGGAACGCGCCCTGGCCGTGCTGGTGCAGTTCGAGCGCGGCACCACGCTGGAGCTGACACCGGAGAAGCCGGAGGCGGAGGTGCGGCTGCCCATCCCCATCGGCAGCATCGTGCTGCGGACGGCCGCCGGCGCGGCGGGCTACCGCTATCGCTGCAGCGTCATCCGCCGCTCCTCCCGCGCCACCGACAGCGAGTGGCGGGAGGATAGCAGCGACCTCCTCGTCCCCCTGCTGCCGAAGGAGGGCTGAGCCATGCCCGCTTCGCTGCCGGATTGGGGACGGCCGGTCATGGTGGATGGCCGCACCGCCTTCGCCACGGTGGGGGATCTGGCGCCGCCGGTCCTGCTGCCCGGGGCAATCGCCCTGGCCACGGAACCGGATGGCCGGCCAGCCTTCCGCCTCTCCGTCCTGCGCGCCCTGCCGCCGGCCGAGGGCGTGGGATGCCTGGAGCTGCGGCTGCGGCTGGAAGGCGAGGACATCCCCGGCACCGTGCCCGCCCGGGTGGCGCGCGGCAGCCTGCGGCTGCGGCCTGCCGCGGCGCTCGGCACCATTCCGGCGGAGCTGCTGGTGCCGCTCCCGCTCGACTGGAACGGGCTCGGCCTGGCGCGGCTTGCCCTGCCGCTGTCCCAGGCCGCCGCGACGCTGGTGGAAGGGCTGCTCGCCGCCGGCGAGGGGCTCGGCCTCGACGCCCTGGCGGAGCTGGAGGTGGACGGCATCGCCCCGCGCCTGCCCGGCCTGGCGCTGCGGCTGGAGGTCGGTGCGCTGCTCGCGGGCCTCGGCAGCCTGGCCGGCCCGGACGGGCTGCTGCCGCGCGAGGCGCTGCTGGCAAGGCTGCGGGCGGCGCCGGCGCAGCCCGGCATCGGCCTCGGCGCGGTGCCGGAGGGGTTGCCCCCCGACCTCCTGGCCCTGGCTGTGCTGGACCGCCTGCGGGCGCGGGAGCTGCTGCGCCCCGCCCCCTCCACCGCGCCGGACGGCACCCCGATGCTCCGCCTGCCGGCGCCCGGGGAGGCGCTGCCGGAGCGCATCGACATCGACCTTGCGGAACGGCTGGTGACGCCACGGCCCGTTGCCCTGCGGCTCGACCCCGTGGCCGCGGCGCGGGCGCTGGCGGCCGGGCATGGCGGCGCGGACTCGCTGGTGGCGAAGGGCAGCGCGGCGCCGCTCGGGCTGGGCTTCCATCGGCTCATGCTGGGGCAGACCGTGCCGCAGCCCGTGGCGGGCATTCTCGGCCTCGGCGCCCGGATCCGGTTCCCGCCGCAGCCGCCCGCCCGGCCGCAGGAGATCCGTCACGACCTGGAGCTCTCGCCCGGCGCAGCGGCGCCGGAGCTCACCATCCGCCTGGCCCCGAACGAGCCGCTGGCCTGGCGGCTGCAGGGCTTCGCCTTCGTCCCGGCGGCCGATGGCCGCAGGGTGGAGCGGCTGCAGGCCGAGGAGGTCGAGGGCACCGGCGCGCGTGCCTTGCTGACCCCGGCATTGCTGCCGCTGCGGCTGGTGGAGCTGGAGGCGGAGCCGGCGCTGCTCGGCCTTGGCACGCTGTTGCTGCGGCTCTCGGCGCAGCGGCCCGGCGGACCCTTCCGTGCCGAGGTGGAGCTGGACCGGCAGCGCCCGACCGCCGTCTTCGGCCTCCCGCCGGATGCGACGGTGGCTACCATCGCGGCGGAGCTGCGCGGCGCCGGTGGGGCGCGGCTGAGCCTGCCGCCCTTCCCGGCGGAGGATCGCCGCCTGCTGCTGCAGGACGTGCCGGGCCTCGGCCCGCGCGATCTGCGCGTCGAGGTGCTGCTGGCGGCGGGCGCCACCCTGGCCGCGCTGGACCTGCTGCCGGAGGACGCGGCGGAGGGGGCGGAGCCGGTCACCCTGGCCTTCACCCCGGCCGAGCCGGCCCGGGTTTTCCGCTGGTTCTGCCGCGACCCCTTCCGGCCCGGCCTGCGCTGGCGCCGACACGCCCCGGGCGCCGCCTGGTCGGCGCCGGATCGCGGCCCTGGGCCCTTGGTCATCGCGCTGGGAGACGCCGCATGAACGGGATCGGGACTGCGCTGCCGGGCCGCACTGTCGCCGGCGTGCGCCTCTGGGCGGAGGACGGGGCTTGGCTCTACCTGGCCGAGCAGCCGCTGCCGCTGCTGGATGCCAATGGCCGTCCGCAGGTCTCGGCGCTGGAGGCGGCGGGGATGACCATGCTCTCGGTCGGCGCCAGCCTGCAGCCGACAGAGGCCACCATGGCCCTGCTGCGGCAGGAGGTGGCGCAGCTGGCCGGGCCAGGGACGGAGCTGCACCCCGCCGCCCTCACCATGCGCCACGCCGCGCTGGAGGTGGCCGAGGCGGAGAGCTTCGCCGAGATCGCAACCGCCCGCGCCTCCGACCTGCCGCCGCAGGCGGCGGCCTTCTCCGCCGTGCTCAAGGATCGCCGCGCGGCCACCGCCCAGGCGGCGCTGCGCGGCGAAGTTGGGCGGCTGCGGGTGCTCTACCGCGTCGCCCTGCCGCGGCGGCGGGCCGCCACGGCGGCGCTCGCCGGCGACCTGACCAACCACCTGGACGGCACCGGCCGGATCGACGCCGCGGGGGCCGAGGCGGCCATCCGCTGCGCCATGGAGATGGGCGATGCGAAGTGGTCGGAGCAGGCCGATCCCGGCGCCAGCGAGGAGCTGCGCCGCACCGCCCGCAGCATCGCCATGGCGCAGGCGGTGCAGAGCCTGGCGCGGACCGGCACGGCGGGGCCGGGCGCCCGCACCACGGTGCAGGCGGAGGCGACGCGGACCGAAGCCGCGCCGCTGACCCTGGAGCTGACTGCCGACGTCGCCGGCTGGCTGGGCGGCGGCTGACGGAGCCCGAGGTTTTCATCCAGGCGCGGCAAGCGCCGATGCGGAGGAAACATCCATGCTGTCCATCGCAAAGTCCGAGACGATCGAAGGCGTGCAGGTCTTCAGCGACGACCAGGATTTCCGGCAATTCTACCTGCTGCCGAACCAGGTGAGCTGGCAGATCCTGCCCGGCGGGCGGCCGAATTTCGGCTTCATCAAGTACCGCATGCCGATCGAGCGGGCGAATGGCAAGAAGGGCGGCGGCTTTGCCTCCTTCCAGGTCGAGCTGGCGATGACCGAGGCGCAGAAGCAGAAGATCCGCGCCGTGCTGGAGGACAGGCTGCGCCGCGAAGGCCGGCTGCAGCCCGGCCAGGGCGCCGTGCTCCGCCTCGACCGCCCGACCTTCCTCAGCGGCAAGGTGGATGTCGTCTGCTTCGACAGCGGCGGCGCGCTGGTGGAGAAGATCCGCGCCCCGAGCGCGCCCTCCCTCTATGGCACCAATGCCGTCGCCATCCAGGTCGAGTTCTCCGATATCGGCGCCCGCATCTTCGAGGAGGCGATCAAGGGCATCGGCGAATCCTTCGTGCAGGCGAATTACACGCTGACCTTCCAGGGGCGCATGCCGCCCGGCCATATCCGCGGCTTCTGGGAGGCCTCCAGCTTCATGACCTTCCGCCAGGAGATGCATGACGACACGCGCTGGTTCGCGGAGGACGACTACGAGGAGAAGATCACGGAACTCATCAGCAAGTCCGAGACCTCGAAGGTCGAGTGGATCCTGCGCCCCGCCGCACCGCCCGGCGCCGATCCCGCCGGTTTCGAGAAGGCGCTGGTCGCGGTCGAGGACCGGGTGAACAACCAGCTTGCCGAGGGAATCAAGCGCAACATCCTGGAGGCCATCCCGCCCGAGAGCCGCGACGTGTCGAAGCTGCGCGAGCAGGGCTTCGACAACGTCATCCGCACGGTCAACGCCACCCGCATCTCGAGCGTCACGGTCGAGTACAAGGAGAACCGTGTCATCGAGCAGGAGGTCCACCCGCCTGGCAAGCTGCCATCGCTGAAGACCATCACGGTGGACGGCAAGCCGGTGGATTGGAACCAGGTGATCCAGACCATCGATGCCGACGACCCCTTCTTCAAGAGCTTCGGCATCAACGTGCAGGTCAACGCCGACTTCGCCGATCTGCCGATCTTCGGCGTCGATGTCGCGATGGAGTACAAGGGCCCGCAGGGGCAGAAGCAGGCGAAGACCTGGACCTTCCAGAAGCCGGAGGACATCCAGCGCTTCGAGGCCTTCCTCGACGGCGGCGAGGGCGAGGTCACCTATTCCTACGTGGTCAACTACAAGGGCGAGTCCAACGTCTTCCGGTCGCCACAGCTCAAGACGAAGTCGAACCTCAGCATCAATGTCGGCGAGCTCGGCATCTGGAAGATGGACGTGGTGGCGGGCGACATCAACTTCGCCCAGGTCACCTCCGCCCAGGTCATGGTGCGCTACGACGACGGCGCCGGCCTGCGCATCGAGAAGCAGTTCACCATCACCGACCAGGCCCGCGAGCACAAGATCCGCGAGGTGATCTTCAAGGCGCGCGACAAGCCCTGCCGCTATGCCGTGAAATACTTCATGCAGGATGGCAGCGAGATCGCGGTGCCGGAGAAGGAGGCGGAGGGCGAGCAGCTCTACATCAACGATCCCTTCCAGCTCCGCACGGTGTCGCTCCGCACCCGCGGCGATTTCGAGCGGACGATCGAGACCATCTTCGTCGACCTCGTCTATGACGACCAGGCCAACCGCTTCCAGCAGCGCAAATCCATGGCCTTCAGCAAGGATGGCAAGCGCTTCGAGGACTGGGTGTTCCCGGTCATCGACGACCGTGGCGGCACGCTCAGCTACACCGGGAACATCCTCTTCCGCACCGGCGAGGCGCAGCCGATCGGCGAATCCGACGTGAAGGGCAACACCCTCCTCATCGGGCCGGAGGTGCTGGAGGTGCATATCGAGCCGGACCTGATCGACTGGACCAAGGTGCGGCTCGCTACGGTGACGCTGAGCTACGAGGATGCGGGCAACCAGATCGCCCACAACGACACCTTCACCATCCGCAAGGACACGCCGCCCTCCGTCTGGAGCGTCGGCATCAAGGACAAGGCCCGGCGGAAATACACCATGTCGGCGAAGTACTTCCTCGAAGGTGGCGCCCGCAAGGAGGTTGGCCCCGTCGAGATGAGCGACGAGGTGCTGATCCTGGAGGCGCCGGCTGCCTGACGGCAGAGAGGAGGAGGGATGTGCGATGATGTACCTGGAACCGCCCTTCTACATGGTCAACGGCGTGCTGGTGTACCGCGACCATGAGGACATGCTCCAGCACTACTACATGCCGCTGGCGCCAAGACTGCGGACCACGCCCGATCCCGCAACCGGGCGCGAGGTGCCGAGCCTCCTCCTCCTCAAATACCGCACGGAGACGCCGGCGGGCTCCGGCGGCTTCCTCAGCCTCGACGTCCATCTCGGGCTCTCGCCGCGCGAGCTGGACGACCTGGCCGCGGAGGTGAAGCGGCTCGGCCGGCTGCCGCAGATGCCGCGGCTTTCGCCCGTGCCGGTCACCGACGGCAAGGTGCGGCTGATGATCTTCGGGCAGGACAGCCAGCCGGCGCCGCCGCCCCGCCCCGGCTCCACCCCGGCGCCAGCGCTGGAGGCCGGGCCGCGCTTCGTGCTGAAGATGCAGCACGCGGCGAAGCCCTCCCTCTATGGCGACAACGCGGCCGCCTTCTCCGTACAGCTCGACACAGCCGGCACCGCTATCATGGAGCAGGCGCTGCTCGGCGAAATGGCGCCGATCCTGGTGGTCTACCAGCTCGACTATGTCGCGCTGCGGCCGGCCTTCTCCGTGCGGCTGAAGATCGACTGGGACCGGGTGCAGGAGGCGCTGGACGAGGAGTACGGGCAGGAGGGCATGTTCACCTCCACCCAGATCGGCAAAACCGTGGACAAGCTGCAGGAAAGCCGGGCGATCGAGTTCACCGCCGACAATTTCGTGGCCGACGCCTCCGATGCCGCGAGCCCCGAGACGGCGCGCTTCAACGCCGCCCGGGCCCGGGTGGAGGAGATGATCACCGACGCCTTCTTCGAATCCAGCCTGCCGCCGATGACGACGCGGCCGGATGGCTGGGACCATGCGGCGGACATCCTGAGCGAGGCGCACCAGAAGGCGATGCAGGCCTCGCTCGGGCCGATCGGCGCCACCATCGGCACCTTCTCCTACAAGAAGCAGACCCGCGACCGGATCGACCGCAAGCGGCTGGATGTCGAGATCTCCGAGCGCTCCGCCGTGCTGCGCAGCATCTACCCGCAGGGCCATGTCAGCGGCCTGTTCCGCCCGCTGCGGGATGGCGACGACCCGAAGCGCTACATCCGGGAGATCGACGCGAACGACCCGTTCTTCCAGCGCCGCCGCATCCGCATCACCAACCGCGGCGAGATGGAGCGCGACGGCATCGACAGCGTCGCCGTCCGCCTGCGCTACGGCACGGATACCAAGGAGGTGGTGCTGCGCAAGACCGGCGAGGAGCAGCCCGTCGAATGGGCCTCCATCGTCGAGGGCGGGCGGATGCGCCAGGAGGTGGAGGCCGAGTTCACCGTGAATTTCCGCCCCGACCAGGGCGGCGAGCGCCCGCTCTCGGCCAAGGCGGAGCCGCGGACGGTGCTGGGCGAGGTGCTGGAGGTGCAGCCGGCCGAAATCTATGCCCGGGTGAAGCTGCCGGTCATCGCCTCCCCCAGCTACCCCTGGGACCGCTACCCGCAGGTGCAGGCGCGGCTGCGCTACGAGGACCCGGCGCATGGCATCCGCACCGACGACACGGTGATCCTGGCCAAGGGCCAGGCGCCGCCCGAATGGTCCTACCTTGCCCTCGACAAGGCGCTGCGCGGCGTCTCCGCCCGGCTCTCGCACCGGGCCGCCGACGGGCACGACATCGAGACCGCCTGGCAGAAGCTGGATGCCGATTTGCTGGACGTGCGCGACCCGGTCGGACCGCTGCGGCTGCGGGTGGATGTGGTGCCGGTGGTCGCCCGCTGGGACGATGTCGAGCAGATCTTCGTCGACCTGGAATACGAGGATGCGCGCAACGACGTGCACGCCGCCGAATCCCTGGCCTTCAACGCCACGGACCGCAGCCCGAAGCCCTTCGTGGTGGAACGCAAGGACCGCGACCACAAGCTGGTGCAGTACCGCGTCACCACCATCCTGAAGGGCGGCGCGGTGCTGGAAGTGCCGCGCTCCGCCACCGAGGCGCCGCGCATCCTGGTCTCGCCGGACATGCGCGGCCACCGCATCGTCGCGGTGCGCCCGCCGCAGGATTTCGCCCGCGCCAAGCTGCAGCGCGTGGATGTGGAGCTGCGCTTCGCCGACGCGGCGAACGGGTTGCTGGTGGAGGACAAGGCCAGCTTCGCCGCCCCGGGCGGCCGCAAGGCCTTCGAGTTCAACTACGTCGACCCGGCGCGCAGCTTCTACGAATGGCGCGCCCTCTACGTCTTCGGCAACGGCATGACGCGGCGGCAGGACTGGCAGACCGCCGAGGCGGATGAGCTGGAGATCGCCGCCCCGCAATGAGTGCATGAGGAGGCTGTCATGCAACAGCTTGGAACTCGCACGCTGACCGTCGATGGGGTGACGGTGTTCGCGGACCATGCGGACCCGCTCCAGTTCTGGTACCTGCCGGCGCCGGTCGCCCTGGCACGGCGGCCGGACAACAGCGGCGCCTTCACCTTCATCAAGTACCGCCCGGCCGCCGTGGCCGGCGGCGCCAAGGGCGGCGGCTTCGCGATGTTCGAGGTGAATCTCCGCCTGCCGCCGGCGGTGGAGCAGCGCATCCGCGGCCAGCTTGCCGCCCTGGTGCGGGGCGGGGAGCCGCGCCTCTCCGCGGTGCCCTTCGACGAGGGCACGGTGCGCTGCATCGCGCTCGACCTCGAAGGCTCGGGCGGCACCGCTGCGCCGGCCGACGCGCCCCCCGGCACCTTCCGCGCGGTCGAGGCGATCCGCGGCGCCTCCATCCCGTCGCTGGCCGGCGACAACACGGCGGCCTTCTCCCTCTCGCTGAGCCAGGAAGGCGCCATCATCCTGGAGCAGGCCTTCACCCAGGGCACCGCGCCGGTCGGCGTGGTCTACGACCTGAAATACACCATCCTCCGCCCCGCCCTGCAGGTGACCATCAAGGCCGAATTCGAGCGGATCTGGCGGCATTTCAGCGCCGGCCTGGAGGCGCAGATCTACTGGGTGCGCGCCGGCATCGACGCGGCCTTCGAGAAGCTGGTGGCCGAGGGCGCGATCCAGATCGAGGTCATCGACTTCACCGGCGCGGCGGACCGCGAGGACAAGGAGAAGTGGGCGCTCGACTTCTTCAAGGACAACCTCCTGGCCAAGTGGTTCGAGCCCTCCCTGACGCCCGCGGATGTCGAGAGCCGGATGGCCAAGCCGGAAGCGCTCGACGCGGTGCTGAAGCGCGCGCAGGAGATGGCGAAGCCGCTGACCGGGGGCAGCGCCGCCAAGATGGAAGGCGGCACGGCGGCGAAGCCGGCGGAGGGCGGCGCGACGCCCGCCACCCCGGCGGAGCGCCCCGCGGCGGCGCTGAAGGAGGTGACCCGCACGCCCGAGCCGCCGCCCGGCAACCACGCCATCGCCCACACGGCAGCTGCCACGGGGCTGGAGGAGCGGGTGACGGTCACCGGGCCGGCCGGCTGGACGGCCAAGGTGGACGACAAGCCGGCGAAGGTGGACGGCAATGCCATCGTGATCGACCTGCCGGCGGATGCGAAGCGGCAGATCGAGGTGCGCTGGCCCGCCTCGACCCCCACCCCGACGCCACCCACGCCGACGCCGCCCGCGACGCCGGCGACCACCACCGAGACCTTCCTGCTGTTCTTCGACAAGGACAAGCCGGCGGTGACGCCGGGCTTCAGCCCGACCCATCCGGTGGCGCTGAGCTATGCCGGCAACGGGGCGGACGACAAGCGCTTCACGGCCGCCAGCCGGGTGGATGGAAAGCCGATGCCGCAGCCGGGCGAGAAGCTCGGCGCCGACCGCCTGCGCGCCTGGCTGGAAACGCTCGCCAGCCCGCGCACCGTGACCCTGGAAGGCTTCGCCAGCTTCGAGCGCTTCCCGCCCGGCAAGGACCCGCTGCAGCCGGAGCCGGAGGCGCGGGCGGCGCGCGACCGCAGCCTGTCGCAGCAGCGCGTGGCGGTGGCCCGCGCCAGCCTGCGCGGCGGCGCCCTGGTGCAGTCCGACAAGGCCACCGGCCATGACCAGGCCAAGGCGCTCGGCACCGACGACGATCCGGAATGGCGCGTGGTGCGGATCACCGGCAAGGTGGCCGGCGCGGCGCCGCCACCCCCGCCCCCGCCGCCACCCGCCGAGACGACCCCGGAAGTGGTGGTGCGCGGCCGGCTGGAACGCGCGGCGATGCCCGCCAAGCCGGACAAGCCCGAGGAACCCAAGAAGCCCGACAAGCCGGAAACCCCGGAGAAGCCGAGCACGCCTGCGGGCTCCGCCGGCACGCCCGCGCTGGTCTCCTTCCGGCTGAAGGCGATCGCGACGGAGGAGCGGAAGACCCTGACCCTCCGCTACAACCGCACCGAGGCGGTGCAGCGGACCTATGCCCCGCAGGGCTTCTTCGGCCTGCTGCTGGCCGATCTCGATGACCCCGCGAAGCATTTCGTCGAGGTCGACCTGGACGACCCGTTCTTCCGCGAATTCGAGGTGACGGTGGATGCGCCGATCGACTTCGGGCGGATCGGCATGGTCTCGGCCCAGCTGGCGATCGACTATGGCGACCCCGGAGCGCCGGCCACCGTGAAGCATGCCGACATGGTCTTCGACCCGGCGCATCCGGAGCAGAAGAAATTCACCACCTTCATGAGCCCGGCGCTCGCCACCGCCTACCGGGTGGCCGAGCAATTCCACTTCGCGCCGGATGCCGGCTGGGATGGCGAGAAGCTCTCCTACGAGATGCCGCCGCGCGACACCGCCGACCGCACGCTGGTGGTCACGCCGCATGGCGTGCTCGGCTTCCATGAGGTCACCGTGGTGGCGCACCGCATCGACGCCACGGCGGTGGAGCGGATCGAGGTCGAGCTGTCGCTGACCGACCCCGCCACCGGCTGGGTCGCGGCGCGCACCCTGACGGTGCGCGCCGGGGATGCGCCGCAGCTCTGGCGCGTGCGGACCTCGGCGCCGGTGACGCAGGGCTTCATCTACACCCTGGTGCACCACCTGAAGGACGGCACCGTGCTGCGCGACGACCCGGTGCAGAGCACCGCCCAGGCCGTCGCGGTGGACGACCCCTTCGACACCGCGCTCGACATCCGCTTCATCCCGCTCTGGGATCCGGCGCAGGTGCGGGAGGTGTTCATCGACGTCACCTATGCCGACCCGCCCAACCGGATCGACCGCTTCGAGCGGCTGAGCTTCACCGGCGCCGACCTGGCGATCCGCCCGCTCAGCCTGTCCATCCGCGACCGGACGCAGCGCGAATTCACCTACCGCGTCACCCTCATCGGCACGGATAACCGCATGGTGCAGCGCCCGCCGGAGACGACCCGGGAAACCCTGGTCGGCATCCCGGGATGAGGCCGGCCGCCGCCTCCGGCTGGCCGCTGCTGGCCGGCGCGCTGGAGCGGCTGGCCGCGGCGGCGCCGGAGGCCGTCG
>NZ_JAMZIK010000214.1 GCF_024178315.1 Siccirubricoccus soli
CGGGGGCGGTTCCGGCACGGGATCGGGCGGCGGGGGCGCGGGCTCTGGCGGCGGCGGCTCGGGCGGGGGCGGTTCCGGCACCGGCTCGGGTGGCGGTGCCGCGGCCTGGACCTCGGGCGCCGCGGCCTCGGCCATGGGCGGCTCGGGCTCGGGTTCCGGCTCGGCCTCGGGGGTGGCGATCTCCACCTCCGTCACCTCCTCCACCGGCGGCAGGGGGGCGGGGGGCAGCAGCAGGGCCAGCAGCACCGCGCCATGCAGCAGCAGCGCCGCAACCGCCGCGACCGCGCGGGTGCGGTCCGGCGTCTCCTGGCGCTGCTGCGGGGCAAGGAAGAAGGACCCGTCCGGCATCTCGCCCCCTGCTCCCGCTCAGCGCCGCGCCGGGGCGGGGTCCGCCACCAGTGCCACGCGGTCCACGCCGGCGCCGCGCAGCCCGCCCAGGACGCGCAGCACCTCGCCATAGGGCACGTCCTTGTCGCCGCGCAGATGCACGGCGGGCGCCGGGTCCTGGCCTTCCCGCGCCTGGGCCAGCAGGGCGGGCAGTTCCGCCTCCTCGACCCGGTTCTCCTGCAGGTAGATCTCCCCGGGCGCGATGACGGTGACGGTGATGGGCTGCACCGGCGTCGGCACTCGGCTGGCATTCGCCTGGGGCAGCCGCACCGGCACGCCCACCGTCATCATCGGCGCCGCCACCATGAAGATGATGAGCAGCACCAGCATGACATCGACCAGCGGCGTGACGTTGATCTCCGCCATCGGCGCGGCGTCGTCGTCCTCCCCGCCGCCGCCGGGCATCTGCATCGCCATGCTCAGACCCCCACCGGCGCGGCGCGGCTGAGCCGCAGGGCAAGGTCGGAGGCCGCAATCATCGCTTCCTGCCGCACCGCGGCCAGGGCGACGGCGAAGCGGTTATAGGCGATGACCGCCGGGATGGCGGCGACCAGGCCGATGGCGGTGGCGAACAGCGCCTCCGCAATGCCCGGCGCCACCCCGGCCAGACTGGTGTCCTGGCTGGCGGCGATGCCGGCGAAGCTGTTCATGATGCCCCAGACCGTGCCGAACAGTCCGACGAAGGGCCCGACCGAGCCGGTGGTGGCGAGGATGGGCAGCCCCGATTCCGCCCGCTTCATCGCCGCGGCGACGGGCCGGCGCAGCGCGACCTCCAGCCGCTGGCGGTATTCGCCATCGGTCTCCCGCGCGCCCTGGCCGCGGCGCCATTCCGGCAGGGCGGCGCCGAGCACCGCGCCGGCGAGGCCGGCGGCGCCGGACTGGCCGGCTTCCGCCAGGGCGAGGGCCTTGGCCTCCCGCCGCAGCCGGCGGATGGTGGCGAGCTTCTCGATGATGATGGTCCAGCAGGCGAGGGACGCCAGGACCAGGCCGAGCATCACCCCCTTCACCACGGGATCGGCGGCGAGGAAGAGCTCAAGCGGGGAGGGGAGGGCGTGCTGCATCGCGGCAAGTAACCGCAATTGCGAGTCGCTTGCAAATTGTCCAAAGCATGCGCCGGGCGCAAGGCAGGCCGGCGCAGCGGTGGCAGGTGGCGGGGCTCTCTGGTCCCCCCCGCAAGCGGCGCGACGCCCTGGCTTCCGCGGGATCCGGCGGGGCGAGGTCAGCCCTCGGCAATGCGCGGGAAGACCGGGCCGTAGGCGCGGCGCAGCTCGGCGATCTGGCCGGCGGGGGGCTGGGCATAGGCGCCGCGCCGGCTGGTGAAGCGGCCGCCCATCAACCGATTCAGCTTCACCGCCGATTCCCCGGCCTTCAGCAGCGCCACCGAGGCGTTCAGCACCGGCACGCCGCGCCCCGCCTCATGGATCCCGGCCTCGGCCAGCAGCACCATGGCGACGCCGGCCGCCGGGATCACCACCTCCGCCCCGCGGGCGACGCAGGCATCGGCCGCCGCCTGGAACTGGCCGAGGATGCGCTCCCGCGCCTCGCCCGGGGAGAAGGCGGCGTCGAGATCGGCCAGGCGGTCCACCTTCATGCGTTCCACCCCGACGACGCGCGTCGTCAGGCCGGTGAGGGCGACATTCTCCAGGATGCGGCTGTGGTGCTTGTCATTGGCGATGACGAGGCCGATGGAGGCGCCCATCTGGCAGGCGGTCAGCAGCGCCGTCTCGCACAGGCCAAGCACCGGGATGGAGAGCATCTCCCGCGCCGGCCGCAGCCCCGGATCGGCGATGTTGCCCAGCAGCAGCGCATCGAAGCCCTCCGCCTCGGCGCGGGCGGCGTTCTCCAGCACCTCGATCGTCTCGATGAATTCGAGGCTGCGATACTGGTCGCCGATGCCGCCGCGCTTCTCGATGCCATGGATGGCGATCTCGGTGCCCGGGTCGGCGGCGCGGTCCAGGGTGCGGCGCAGCGCCTCGGCATAGGCCGGCCAGGCGGCGGGCCGGGTCATGGACTGGTACCAGAGACGCATGGTCAGAGATCGGCCTTCCAGATCCAGAGGCCGATCAGCGCGCCGACCACGGCGCCCAGGGCCAGGGGAAGCGGCCCCGTCGCCGCCAATTCTCGCGCGATGGCGGTCCAGAGGACGAAGACGCCGATCGCCACCGCGATGCCGCCGAAAAGCGAGGCGCGGGAGGTCTTGATGCCGCCGCCATCCAGCGGCCTGAGCGCGCCCGACCGAGGCGGGGCGGCGCCCTGCAGCCCCGATCGGTCCTGCAAGCTTGGCTGCGCCGCCATGCTATTCGGCCGCCAGCATCGGGCTGCGCGGGCGGCCGGCCTGCGGGTCGTCCAGCGTGTGCTTCACCCGCTTCAGGTCGCCGCGGACATGCCGCGCATCATAGCCGTTGAAGATGTGGCCGAGCAGCCCGCGCTTCAGGTCGCTGGTGCCGAACAGCCAGTCGGCGATCGGGTAGGTGAGGTTGAAATTACGTTCCATCATGATGGCGGTGTTGTGGTGCGCGGCATGGTGGCGGCGGATGGTGTTGATGAAGGGGATGTGCCGGACGATCCGGTCATCCTTCACATGGCAGCAGAAGTGGAAGAGCTCGTAATTCAGGTAGAGCGCCGTGTTGGTGATGAGCAGCAGCCAGCCCGCATCCGGGAAGCCGAGCAGGTTCAGCACCGCGGCCGGGATCAGCGACATCGCCAGGAAGGTGACGAGGGCATAGGGCGGGAAGAAGACGATCCGGAAGTCCCGGCTGTTGTCGAAGGTGTATTCGTTCTCGGTGAAGAACTGGTGGTGCGCCAGGGTGTGGCGCTTGTAGATGCCCATCAGCCCGCGCAGCGGCCGGTGCATGACGTATTTGTGGATCCACCACTCGAAGACATTGGCGCCGAGGAAGGCGGCCGGGATCACCAGATACTCATACCAGGCGGGCGAGGCGATCTGCCGGGCGCAGTACCAAATGGCGCCGCCGCCGATGGCGTAGATCAGGGCGACATGCGCCCAGCCATGGTAGAGCCGGCCGATCTTCTGCCGGAAATCCGCCCGGAAGGCCTGCTGCCGGCGGGAGAGCCGCTCCCGCTTCAAGGCCTCGGCGCTGCTGTGGCTGCCGTCCATGATGGCCGTTTCCCCGGTTATGCCGGCTGACATATCAGCCGCCTACCGGGGCAGGGTCAAGCGAGGGGTGGGACGGCGCCCCCCCGCCGGGAGGAAGGCTTACGGCTCCGGCCCGACCGTCGCCCGGGTGAAGGCCTCGATATAATCGAGCAGCGCGTCGGAGGCGCGGGCCGCCCCCTCCGCATCGCCCTCGGCGATCGCCGTGGCCAGCGCCGCATGGGCGACGGCCGAGCGCGGCAGGTCGGCGTTGCGCTGCCAGTGGATGAACCAGAAGCGGCGCGACAGCCCATGCATCAGCGCCATGGCGGCGGCGGCGAACTCGTTCCGCGCCGCCTCCAGCACCAGCAGGTTCAGCGCCCGGTCGGCGGAGAGGAAGGCGGTGCCGTCATTGCTCGCCGCCGCCTGCTCCATGCGCTCCGCCACGGCGCGGAAATGCCGTCGCTCCGCCGCATCCGCCCGGCGCGCCGCGAGGCGGGCGATCAGCCGCTCCACCTCCCGCCGCACCTCCAGCAGGCGGAGCTGCTCTCGCACATCGACCGGCGCCACGACGATCCCCCGCCGCGGCAGGATGCGCACCAGCTTCTCCCGCGCCAGGCGCTGCAGCGCCTCCCGCACCGGGGTGCGGCCGAATTGGAAGCGGGCGGAAAGCTGCGCCTCGCTCACCGCCTCCCCCGGCCGCAGGTCGAGCGTGACGATCGCCTCCTCGATGGCCCGGTAGGCCTGCTCGGTGAGGGTGCTGTCGCCCGTCGCCACCTGCGGCGCGCGGTCCTGTTTCGGGTACGAAGTGGCTTCTCGCATCGCAGCAGCTTTTGCGGGAGAAGCGCGTCGGGCGCAACCATAGTTGACAAGCCCGGTCGGTTCACCGCACACTCCGCAGCGTCAGATATATCAGCGGGATATTTAATTCTGCCCGCTGCTATATCGCCCAGCGGAAAGCCGGGTTTAGGGAGGGTGAGGTCCGGGGTGCCGCGCGTGCCGGGTGGCGTGCTCCGCGAATGTCGGAGCCGGCCCGGCGCGTGCCCCCTACTTGGTCGATCGACCGCCTTCCAGCGCTGCCACCGCCGCCGCGATCTCCTCCTCGGTCAGCATCCAGGCATTGTCGAGCTCCGCCACCACGCTCCGCATGAAGCCCTCGGTCAGGGCCAGAGCGCGCTTCGGGTCCCCCAGATGCTCACACAAAAGCGCGAGGGCGAGCTGGCGAGGACCGTCCCCCTCATAGGTCCATTCGAACCCCATGGGGGAGAAGCTGTGGATGTCGAAGCGCGGGTCCAACGGGGCGCCATCCACCGTCACCTCCGCCCCGGCGAGGCCGCGGCCGCCTTCATAGATCTTCATGGAAACACCACCACGGAGCGGATCGCCTCCCCGCGTTTCAGCGCGGCGAAGCCCTGGTTGATCTCCTCAAGCCCGATGCGGGCGGTGATCAGGCTGTCGAGGTCGAGCTTCCCGGCCAGATAGGCCTCCGCCAGCAGCGGGAAATCCTCGGCCGGCCGGGCGCCGCCATAGGAGGAGCGGGTGATCCGCTTCTCCTGCATCAGGGCGCCCCAGCGGAAGGGCATCTCGGCATTCACCCCGAGCTTGCCGAGCCAGACCACCTGCCCGCCGGGCCGCACGGCCTCCACGCTGGCGCGCAGGCTGGCGGGGACCCCGGCGGCCTCGATCACCGCATCGGCGCCGCGGCCGGCGGTGAGGCGGCGGGCGAGGGCGGCGGGATCCTCCTGCGCCGGGTCGCAGAGCGTGGTGGCGCCGGCCCGCTCCGCCATGGCGCGGCGGGCGGGGTTGGGATCGACGGCGATGATCCGCCCGGCGCCGGCGAGCCTGGCGCCCTGGATGGCGGCCAGGCCGACCGCGCCCGCGCCGATCACCATCACCACCTCGCCCCAGCCGATCCGGGCGATATGGGTGGCGGCGCCGAAGCCCGTCATCACCGCGCAGCCGAGCAGGCAGGCGCGGTCCAGCGGCATCTCGCGCGGCACCCGGACGGCCTGCTGCACCGGAACCACGACATATTCCGCGAAGCCGCCGAGATACATGAGCTGATGCAGCGTGGCGCCATCGTCGCAGGCGAGGCGCGGGCGCCCGTCGAAATGCACTGCCTTGGGGCCGTTGGCCAGGTAGGGCTCGCAGAGGATGGGCTGGGCGCGGCGGCAATAGAAGCAGCCGCCGCAATGCGGGTTCCAGGACAGCACCACGGGATCCCCGGGGGCGAGGCCCGTCACGCCCTCCCCCAGCGCCGCGATGGTCCCAGCCGCCTCATGCCCCAGCACGGCCGGCAGGGTGAGGCCGAACTGGCCCTCGATGACCTCGAGGTCAGTGTGGCAGAGCGAGGCGGCGGCGGTCTTCACCAGCACATCGCCGGGGGCGAGGGGGGCGATGCGAATGCGCTCGATCGCCATGGGCTGGCCGATGGCGCGCAGCACCGCGGCACGGGCTTGCATGGAGGTCCTCCCGTTATTCAGGGCAGCCTAGCGCGGGCGCCGTCCGTTCCGGGAGGGGCCTTGCTCCTCCCGGACCCACCCCGCCAAAGGCCGAGGGGCCTTTGGAAACCATGAGTCTGGGGCGCGCGGGGTTCAGCCGCAGCGCACCAGCCCATCCACCGCCAGGCAGCCCCATTCGCCCGCGATCAGCGGGTTCACCTCCGCCTCCTGCAGCGTCTCGCCGGCCGCGGCGGCCAGCACGGAGAAGGCGGAGACCGCCTTCGCCACCGCCGCCACATCGGCCTTGGGGGCGCCGCGGAAGCCGTCCAGCAGCGGGAAGCCCTTCAGGCTGCGCAGCATCGCCTCGGCGCGCGCCGGGGTGACGGGCGCGAGGTCCAGCGCCACGTCGCGCCACAGCTCCGCCTGCACCCCGCCGGTGCCGACCAGGATCATCGGCCCGAATTGCGGGTCCCGCCGCGCGCCGAGGATCAGCTCCACGCCCTTGCGCGACATGCGCTGCACCAGCACGCCATCCAGCCTGGCCTGCGGCGCGTGCCGCTTCGCACTCGCCATGATCTCGGCGAAGGCCGCCTTCACCGCGGCGGCATCGGCCAGGTTCAGCTTCACCCCGCCGACTTCCGTCTTGTGCGCGATGTCCGGGCTGTCCAGCTTCAGCACCACCGGGAAGCCAAGCGCGGCGGCCTGGTCCGCTGCGGCGTCCGCCGTCGCGGCGCGGCGCTCCTCCACCACCGGCACGCCGACCTTGGCGAACAGCGCCTTCGCCTCGGCCTCCGTCAACACCGCGCCATTGCCGGGCAGCGCGGCCACCGCCTCGGCCAGCCCCGGCGGCGGGGCGGGCGGCGCTTCCTCCTGCCGGTCGTAATAGGCGTGCCAGAGCTTGATGCCCTTCATCAGCCGCCGCATGGAGCGGAACAGCGGCACCACGGGCGAGGCATCGGCGGCGACCGCCCCCGGCCCTTCGAGCTGTTCCGGGATCCAGGCGACGACGATCGGCTTGCCGCCCTTCTCCGCCAGCTCGCCGATCTCCTTGATGCGCGCCACCGTCGTCGCGTGGTGCGAATAGACCTGCGGATAGACGATGACGCCGTATTGCGGGTCGGCGGCCATCGCGAGCACGCATTTGCCGAAGCTGGTCGGGTCGCTCGCCGCCTGGGCCGTCAGGTCGCAGGGGTTGCGGGGCGCGCCGAAATCCGGGATCGCCGCCTCCAGCACCGCCTTCGCCTCGGTCGAGGGCTGCGGCATGGGCAGATCCAGCGCCTCCGCATGATCGGCGGCCATGATGCCGGCGCCGCCCGAGGCGGTGACGATGGCGACGCCCTTCGCCTTCGGCTTGCCCGCCTTGGCGAAGAGCGCGGCGGTTTCCAGCAGCGCGTCGAAATCCTCCACCTCCACCATGCCGGCGCGGGCGAAGGCGGCGGACCAGGCGGCGGCGCTGCCGGCCAGCGAGCCGGTATGGGAGACGGCGGCCGCCGCGCCCGCCTCGCCACGGCCGAGCTTCAGCACGACGATCGGCTTGCCCGCCGCCTTCGCCGCCTCGCCCAGCAGCGCCAGGCGGCGGCCGTCGCGCAGCCCCTCCACCGCCAGCGCCACGACGCGGCATTCCGGCATGGAAAGCTGGTAGGCGGCGAGGTCGCAGACATCGAGGTCGGTGGCGTTGCCCGCCGTCGTCATATGGCAGACGGCGAAGCCGCGCTCCGCGGCCTGCATCAGCGCATAGCCCAGCGCGCCGGACTGGCTGGTGATGGCAACGCCGCCGGCCGGCGCGGTCATGCGCACATATTCCGGCATGAAGGTGACGCCGGCCTTCAGCACATGGTCGACGATGCCGAGGCAGTTCACGCCGACCAGCGGCAGCTTGGCGCCGCGGCAGAGCTCGCGCAGCGTCGCTTCCTCCGCCACGCGCTCCGGCAGGCCGGTCTCGCCATAGCCGGAGGCGAAGGCGATGATGCCGCCGGCGCCCTTGGCGATGCACTCCTTCACCGCGCCCACCACCTGCTCCCGCGGCAGGGCGATCAGCACGCAGTCCGGCGCTTCCGGCAATTCGGACAGGCTGGCGTAGCACGGGCGGCCATGCAGCTCCTTCCCGGCGTATTTCGGGTTCACGCCCCAGACCGGGCCGGCGAAATTCACCAGGTTGGTGACGGTGCGGCCGCCGAAGCGGGTGGCCTCGGCGGAGACGCCGATGACGGCGACGCTGCGCGGCGAGAGCAGGCGGCGCAGGCTGGCCGGGTCGCGCAGTGGTTCCGGCGCCGTCTCGGTATGTTGTGGCACTTCGTCCCTCCCGTGCTTGATGCGAGGACAGTAACCGGGAGGGACGGAGGGTCAACGGGGCGGCTGGCGGAGACACCGTGCCGCCGCTTCGCCGCGGCGTTCAGTCCAGCCGCGCGAGCCACTCCCGCTGCAGCACCGCCGGGTCGGCCTCGAAGCGCTCCTCCAGCACGGTGGACGCCAGCACCCGTTCCACCCGGAAGTGCCGGTAGTCCTTCCGCTTCTCGCACCAGGCGCCGAGCAGCGTGGCATCGACGTAATAGGCCATGGCGATCGGCCAGACGACGCGATCGGTCCGCCGGCCCGCGGCATCCTCGTAGGTCATGTGCAACTTCCGCCGATCCCGGATCGCGGCGCGCAGGGCTGCCAGGTCGATTCCCCGCGGCTCCGCCGTGCTGCCCTCGGAGACCCAGAAGGGCGGCTCCATCATGTCCCGCCGCAGGCTGTCCGGCAGGGCGGTTGCCAGCTTGGCCAGCACGCTTTCCGCCGCCTGGGCCAGGCCCGGGTCGCGCAAGCGCCGCACCATGCGGGCGCCGACGGCGATGGCGTCGATCTCGTCCGCGGTGAACATCAGGGGCGGCAATTCGAAGCCGCGACGCAGCACATAGCCGAGGCCGGCGGCACCCTCGATCGGCACGCGGCGGGCCTGGAGGGTGGCGATGTCGCGGTAGATGGCCCGCTCCGCCACCTCCAGCCGCTCCGCCAGTTTTCGCGCCGTGACCGGTCGCGGCGCGACCCGCAGCGTCTGGATGATGTCGAACAGGCGGTCCGCGCGGCGCATGGCGGGCTCGAGGGCGGTTGCTCCTGACATAACCCTGTCAGGAGGGGGTGGCTAGCCTCGCTGGCATGTCCACCGCCTCCCCTGCCGCGGCCGGCCTCGGCCCCGCCTGCATCCTCGCCTCCGCCCTGCTGTTCAGCACGGCCGGGGTGTTCACCGGCCTGGTCACGGCAGATCCCTGGACCATCCTGGTCTGGCGCGGGGCCTTCGCCGGTCTCGTCCTCGCCGCCGGCACCGCCTGGCGGGGCGGCTGGGGCGCCCTGCGGCCGCGGCGATGGCTCTCCCGGCCAGCGCTGGCGGTGGCGGCCTGCTCCACCCTCGGGACCCTGCTCTTCATTCATGCCCTCAGGCTGACCACGGTGGCGGAGGTCACGCTGCTCTACGCCACCGCGCCCTTCCTCGCCGCCGCCTTCGCCTGGGCCTGGCATGGCGAAAGGCCGGCGCGCTCCACGCTGCTGGCCAGCCTCCTGGCGCTGGCGGGGGTTGCGGTGATGACCGGCGCGGCGCCGGGGCGGGACGGGCTCGCTGGCAATCTGCTGGCGCTGGGGATGACGGCGTCGATCGCCGCCATGATGGTCATTATCCGCCGCCACCGGACGCTGCCGATGCTGCCGGCCGCGGCGCTCTCCGCCTTCGCCTCCGCCCTGCTGGCGCTGCCCCTGGCCCGGCCCCTTGCGGTGACGGGGACGGAGGCGGCCTGGCTGGCGCTGTTCGGGGCCGGGCAGTTCGGGCTGGGGCTGCTGCTGCTGACGGAGGGCAGCCGCCTGCTGCCGGGGGCGCGGGCGGCGCTGCTGGGCAATGCGGAATTGCCGCTGGCGCCGCTCTGGGTCTGGCTGGCCTTCGGCAGCCTGCCGCCGCCCGGGACCTGGCTGGGGGGTGCGGTGGTGGCGCTGGCGCTGGCGATCGACCTGAAGGCGCAGTGGAATTCCGCCGGCTGACATCGAGATTTCGTCCCCATCCGCCGGCCAGAGGGTGCACAATCGGCGCGTGCAGCGAGGGAGAGCGCGCATGCACAAGAACAGCACCCCCCATCTGGCACCGGGGGTCTCCGCCCTGGGCGGTGCCGCCTGCGGCCTGAGCTATGAGGGCGCGCTGCGCGACGCCATGGCGCGGGAGGAGCGGGACCGCCGCCGCGAGGCCGGCCGCCGGCGCACGCCGCCGGCCCCGCAGCAGCAGCGCAGCCAGGTGCCGCCGCGGGAGCAGGGGCGGCAGGCCGGCGGCTGAGCCCGAGGCCGCGATCCACCTCCTTCGGATGCCATTCCGGCCGGGCAGGTCATTACGATATCGGTGATATCCCACGCGTGGCACATTGATGCCGTCTGCAAGGCAAGGGCTCAGCCGCAAGAAGTGCGGTGCGCCTTTGGCGACGTCGAAGGCGCTGCTAAATGCAATCATCGGACAAGTCGGCCTTGAGCGCCACTGCCCGAACCGGACCGCCCCTTGCCCTGACGCGGCTTTGCCGCGGCAGGCTGTGCGAGCCCTCGGGTTCAGCGAAACCGGGGTCCCCGCAAAGCCGCGCCGCGGCTTTGCGGGGAAATACTAATACATCGTATCCCGCAGCCGCTGCGGCGCGTCCCGGTCGTAGCTCTCCGGCTCTACCAGCCCGCCGGTATGCGCGGCGATGAGCTGCCCCATGGTCGGCACCGCTTCCGGCCGCTTCCGCTCACCCCAGAGCCTGGACCGCATGAGCGCCTTGGCGCATTGCATGTAGACCTCCCGCACCGAGATCAGCAGCACGGTCGCCGGCGTCTTGCCCTGCTCGGTGAAGCGCTCGCGCAGCGCCAGATCGGCGGTGATGCGCGCCGTGCCATTCACCCGCAGCGTCTCGCCGATGCCGGGGACGAAGAACAGCAGCGCCACCTCGGGATTCTCGACGATGTCGCGCAGCCCATCCAGCCGGTTGTTCCCCCGCCGGTCCGGCAGCGCCAGCGTTCCTTCGTCCAGCGGGAGGATGAAGCCCGGCGCATCGCCCCGCGGGGTCGCATGCGGGCCGTTGCTGCCGCAGGTGGCCAGGATGGCGAAGGGGGAGGCGGCGATGAAGGCCCGCGTCCGCTCCTCCAGCCGGTGGGTCACCTTCTTCAGCACCAGCTCCCGCGGCGCGTCGTAATGCTGCGCGAGCTGCTCCAGGGTGGTGATGGCGAAGGGGTCGCCAAGGGGGGAGGATGGGGTGAGGGCGTCCATGGCCCGGCAGCCTGCCAGCCCCCAGCCCCCCGGGGCAAGGTTGATCGGCCGGCCATTGGCAAGGCCGCCGGTGGCGCCGGGGGCGGCAGAAGGCTATAAGCCCATCTTCACCCGCAATCTTAAGTTCCGGAGATTCCGGCCATGGCCGGGCATTCGCACGCCAAGAACATCATGCACCGCAAGGCGGCCCAGGGCGCGAAGAAGGCCCAGGCCTTCGGCAAGCTGATCCGCGAAATCACCGTCTCCGCCAAGCAGGGCCTGCCGGACCCGGCCATGAACCCCCGGCTACGCGCCGCGGTGAAGGCCGCCCTGGTCGCCAACATGACCAAGGACACGATCGACCGGGCCATCAAGCGCGCCAGCACGGCCGGCCAGGGCGAGGACTACCAGGAGGTGCGGTACGAGGGCTACGGCCCCTACGGCGTCGCTGTCATCGTCGAGGCGCTGACCGACAACCGCAACCGCACCGCGGGCGAGGTCCGCTCCGCCTTCGCCAAGGCCGGCGGGGCGCTGGGCGAGACCAACAGCGTTTCCTTCCAGTTCGAGCGCAGGGGGGTGCTCTGGTACCCCGGCCTGCAGGGCAGGGAGGAGGAGATCCTGGAAGCCGCCATCGAGGCCGGCGCCCAGGACGTGGACTCCGACGAGGAAGGCCACGAGATCACCTGCGCCCCGGAGGATTTCTTCGCCGTGCGGGACGCGATGGAGGCGAGGTTCGGCAGCCCCGAGAGCGCCAAGGTCGAATGGGTGCCGAATGTGCGCATCGACCTGGACGAGGAGAAGGCGCGCGACATCCTGAAGCTGATCGACCGGCTGGAGGAGAGCGACGACGTGCAGAACGTCTATGCCAATTTCGAAGTCTCCGACGCCGTCTCCCTGAAGCTCTCGGCCTGAGCCAGGTGACGGGGGCCGTCCGCCTGCTCGGGCTGGATCCCGGGCTGCAGCATACGGGCTGGGGCGTGGTGGAAAGCGCGGGCAGCCGGCTGCGGCATCTGGGGGACGGGGTGATCTCCACGGATGCCGACTCGCCTTTGGCCGAGCGGCTGCGGGCGCTGCACCTGGCGCTGGCGGCGCTGATCGAGGCGTGGCGGCCGGACGAGGCGGCGGTGGAGCACACCTATGTCAACAAGAACCCGGGCGCGGCGCTGAAGCTCGGCCAGGCGCGGGGGGTGGTGTTGCTGGCGCCGGCGCTGGCAGGCATTCCCGTCGCGGAATATCAGGCGATGGAGGTGAAGCGCGCCGTGGTCGGCACCGGGCATGCGGAGAAGGCGCAGGTGGAAGCCATGGTGAAGCGGCTGCTGCCAGGCGCCACGCTCCGCCGGGCGGACGCCGCCGACGCGCTGGCCGTCGCGATCTGCCACGCACATCATCGGGGGACGAAGCTGGCGCTGGCGCGGGGGTATGTGCCGGCATGAACAGTGCCTCGCATCGAGGGGGCGTTGCCCCCTCGAACTCCCCCACCAAAGGCCGAAGGGCCTTTGGAAACCATGAGTTTCAGACCGGCAAACTCAAGGGGTCCAGGGGCCTTTCGGCCCTTGGCGGAGGGAGCTCGAGGGAGGCAGCGCCTCCCTCGAACACGCCATGATCGGCAAGCTCACCGGCCGCCTGGACAGCGTCCATGAAGGCGGCTGCATCCTCGATGTGAACGGCGTTGGCTACCTGCTTTCCTGCTCCACCAAGACCCTGGACCGGCTGCGGGACGCGCCCCAGGCGGCGCAGCTGCTGGTCGAGACCCATGTCCGCCAGGACGCCATCGTCCTCTTCGGCTTCGCCACGCGGCAGGAGCGGGAGACCTTCGCCAAACTCACTTCCATCCAGGGGGTGGGGCCGAAGGTGGCGCTCGACATCCTCTCCGCCTTCGGGCCGGAGGAGCTGGCCGGTGCCATCCGCGCCGGGGACCGCGCGGGGCTGCGCCAGGCGAATGGCGTCGGCGCCAAGCTGGCCGACCGGCTGGTGACGGAGCTGCGCGACTGGGCGGGCGGCATCCAGCCTCCCTCCGGCATCGCCGTCGCCCCTACCGCCACGGTCCAGGCCCCGGCGGGGGCGGAGGCGGATGCCGTCTCGGCCCTTATCAACCTCGGCTGGAGGCGGCCGGAGGCGCAGGCGGCGGTGAACCGCGCCAAGACCCGGCTCGGTGATGGCGCCGCGCTGGAATCACTGATCCGGGATAGCCTGAAGGAGCTGGCACGGTGAGCGGGAAGCGGCGCGGCCCTCCCCCGGCGGAGGCGGAGGAGCGCATCACGACCCCCGACCGGACCGAGGAGGATGCCGCCGAGGCCACCCTCCGCCCGCAGACCCTGGACGATTTCACCGGCCAGAAGACGCTGCGCGAGAACCTCGCCATCTTCATCCAGGCCGCGAAGGCGCGCGGGGAGGCGCTGGACCATGTCCTGCTGCACGGCCCGCCCGGCCTCGGCAAGACGACGCTCGCGCAGATCGTGGCGCGGGAGCTGGGCGTCGGCTTCCGCGCCACCTCCGGCCCCATCCTGCAGAGGGCCGGCGACCTGGCGGCGATCCTGACGAACCTGCAGCCGCGCGACGTGCTGTTCGTCGATGAGATCCACCGCCTGCAGCCGGCGCTGGAGGAAACCCTCTACCCCGCCATGGAGGATTTCCAGCTCGACCTCATCATCGGCGAGGGGCCGGCGGCGCGGACCGTGCGCATCGACCTGCCACCCTTCACCCTGGTCGGCGCTACCACCCGCGCGGGGCTGCTGGCCACCCCGCTGCGGGACCGCTTCGGCATTCCGCTGCGCCTGCAATTCTACACGCCGGAGGAGTTGCTGCTGATCGTCCGTCGTGGCGCCCAGAAGCTTGGCTTCGCGCTCGCCGAGGACGGGGCGGAGGAGATCGCCCGCCGCTCCCGCGGCACGCCGCGCATCGCCGGGCGCCTGCTGCGCCGGGTGCGGGACTTCGCCATGGTCGCCGGCCGCCCCGCCGACCGCGCCATGGCGGACGGTGCCCTGGCCCGGTTGGAGGTGGACCGGCTCGGCCTGGATGCCATGGACCGCCGCTACCTCCGCCGCATCGCGGAGTACCACAATGGCGGGCCGGTGGGCGTCGAGACCCTGGCGGCGGCGCTGGCCGAGGCGCGGGACACGATCGAGGACGTGATCGAGCCCTATCTGATCCAGGAAGGCCTCGTCATGCGCACCCCGCGCGGCCGGGTGCTGGGGGAGCCAGGCTGGCGCCATCTCGGCATGACGCCCCCCGCCGGCTTCGCCATCCAGCCGGATCTCCTCTCCGGGGGCGATCAGGCGCCGTGACCAGCAAGCTACCCCCGCCAGGCCCGGCCCATCGCTACCCCCTCCGGGTCTATTTCGAGGACACCGATGCGGGCGGCATGGCCTACCACGCCAACTACCTCCGCTGGGCGGAGCGGGCTCGCACGGAATCTTTGCGCGCCATTGGCTTGCCGCACCAAATGATGATCGAACTTCACGATTCGATACTCGTGGTGCGACGCATCGAAGTGGAGTATTGGCGGCCCGCCCGACTCGATGACGCGATCGTGGTTGAAACCAGGGTGGTTGCCGTGCGTGGCGTCACCCTGGTGCTGGACCAGCGGATGCTGCGGGAGGGGGAGGGCGTCGGCGAAGGGCCGCTGGCGGCGCTGCGGGTGGAACTGGCCTGCGTCGATCGCCACGGGCTGCGCCCGAAGCGAATTCCGGAACCCTGGCGGAGCGCCCTTTCGGGCTCCGCCACGGGGTGAATACGAAACCGCCGCGGATCGGCCATGATCCGGCATGAGGATGAGCTAGGAGAGCAGCTTTGGACCGCAGCGTGACGGCAACTCCTCTGGGCCAGGCGGCGGCTGACCTGTCGCTCTGGGGCCTCTTCCTGCAGGCCGATTGGGTGGTGAAGCTGGTCATGCTCGGCCTGCTCTTCGCCAGCATCTGGGTCTGGGCCATTGTCTTCGAGAAGGTCACCAGCCTGCGCCGCGCCAACAAGGCGGCGGATGCCTTCGAGGACGCCTTCTGGTCCGGCGGCAGCCTGGACGAGCTCTACCGGCGGGAGGGCGACCAGCCCACCCACCCCATGGCCGCGGTCTTCGCCACCGCCATGCGGGAATGGCGCCGCAGCGCCGAACGCGTTGCCACCTCGGACTTCGTCGCCGCGGGGGTGAAGGAGCGGATCGACCGCAGCATGGCGCTGACCGTGCAGCGGGAGATGGAGCGGCTGGAGCGGTGGATGATCTTTCTGGCCTCCGTCGGCTCGGTCGGGCCCTTTGTCGGGCTGTTCGGCACGGTCTGGGGCATCATGAACAGCTTCGCGGCCATCGCCGGCATGCAGAACACCAACCTCGCCGTGGTGGCGCCGGGCATCGCGGAGGCGCTGTTCGCCACCGCCATCGGCCTGGTCGCCGCCATCCCGGCGGTGCTGGCCTACAACAAGATCAGCTCCGACATGGCGCGCTTCGCGGGGCGGCTGGAAGGCTTCGCGGCGGAGTTCTCCGGCATCCTCGCCCGGCAGACCGAAAGCGCGGTCAGCCCGGCGCGCAGCCCGGCCCCGGCGGCGGAGTAGGACCATGGCGGCCTCGCTCAACGGCGGCGGCAAGGGGCGCGGCCGCTACCGGCCGATGGCGGAGATCAACGTCACGCCGCTGGTCGATGTCATGCTGGTGCTGCTCATCATCTTCATGGTGGCGGCGCCGATGATGACGGTGGGCGTGCCGGTGGACCTGCCGAAGACCCAGGCCAGCGCCCTGAACCAGGAGAACGAGCCCATCACCATTTCGGTGAATGCCGAGGGCCAGATCTTCCTGCAGGAGACGGAAGTGCCGCTGGAGGGCTTGGTGGACCAGCTCCAGGCCATCGCCCGCCAGCAGCCCGAGGGCGCGCCGGAGCGGCGCATCTTCGTCCGTGGCGACCGCGGCGTGAATTACGGCCGGGTGATGGAAGTGATGGGTACGATCAGCGCCGGCGGCTTCAGCCGCGTCGCGCTCCTCGCCGAGCAGCCGGGGACCCCCCGCCCCGCTGCCGCGCCCGCCCGGCCGCAGCAGCGGCCGAGGGGCTGACATGAACGGATACGAGGGGGGATCCACCCCCCTCGAACTCCCCCCGCGGACCACCGGCATGGATCAGAGGCATCCAGGGGCCCTGCAGCCCTTGGCGGAGGGAGATGGGGACGGGTGGCAGGCGGCAGGCATGCCTCCGGCGCCACGGCCGCCCCGGAACGGCGCAGACGGCGGAATGCGGCAGCGGGGCATGCGCTTCTGGGGCACGGTATCGGCGGCGGTCCACGTCGTGCTGCTGGTGCTCGGCCTGCTGTTCGGCCTGCCGAAGCCCTTCCGGGAGCCGGAGGAACTGGCCGTCCCGGTCGAGATCATCGCCCCCATCCCGAACCAGCAGGCCCAGGGCGAGCAGCCTGCGCCGGTCGCCGCGCCCGCCACCGTGCCGCGCCCGCCGACGCCCGACCAGCCGCCCGCGCCGGAGCAGCGCCAGGTGACGCCGCTGCCGCCGCCC
>NZ_JAMZIK010000215.1 GCF_024178315.1 Siccirubricoccus soli
CCAGGGGCCGCTCCGCCGCCCAGCTTCCCAGCGCCCGGCAGGTGGCGAGCCAGGGCGGCAGCGCCGCCAGCGGTGCCTCTCCCGGCCAGCCTGGCAGCGCGCCGAACCCCACCGCGCGCGGCCCCTCCTGCGCCCGCGCCGCCCCCACCACCGCCAGCACCAGCGCGCACGCCAAGCCAAGGGCACGCCGGCCGAACCGGCGCCACCCGTTGCCCTGGCGCGGCTTCGCCGCGCCAGGCTGGGCGGGATTCAGGAAAGGGAGCGAAAACCCGGCCCCCCCGCGGCGCCGCGCAGCGGCGTCGTGAGGAATTAGAGGCTGCGCGTCGCGACCAGCTTCCAGGTCGGGTCGGCGGAGGTGAGGTCGCGCTGGAAGGTCCACAGATCGGTCAGCTCGGTGATGGCATCGCTGCCCGCCACCACCTCGCCCCCGCGGCCGACCGTCATGTTGATCTGGTCGGTCACGAATCGAACGGTGACGTCGGCCACGCTACCACGCAGATCCGCCTCTTCGATGGCCAGTTCGTGGACCGCGCGCAGTTCCGTCCGCTGCTGCTCGCCAGCCTGCTCCCGCGCGGTGATCGCCTGCTCGAAGCCGGCATAGGTATCGTCCGAGAGCAGGGCGCGCAGCGTCTGCCGGTCCCCGGTGGCGAAGGCCTGGATGACCATGCGGAAGGCGCCCTCCGCCCCCTCCAGGAAGCGTTCCGGCTGGAAGCTGCGGTCCTGCGCCGCGATGCGCGCCAGGGCCTGGCCCGGCGGGGTGCGCGGATCCGGCACCACCCGCTTCGCCTGGCCCTGCGGCGCGGCCGGCCACACCTCCTGCGCCTCGCCCTCCAGCACGCGGCCGCCGCGCGGGTCGTAGCCGGCCGCCCCGGCCTCGGGCGCCGGGGGCCGCTCATACCCCGTCCGGCGGCCCAGCACGCTCCGCAGCCGCAGCACCAGGAAGGCTGCGATCATCGCGAAGAGAATCAGTTCAATCGGGAAGCCGCCGCCCATGATGGACTCCTTTTCACCTATCTAGGCACCGCGCCCTTGCGCCGCAACCGCCGGGGCGCCCGGGCTTGCGGCCTCCCGTCCACCCCTGTATCGCGGCCGGGAACCCAGAGGGGACCGGGCCGCGATGATCCTGCTGCGACACGGGCAGAGCGAGTTCAACCTGCACTTCACCGCGACGCGGCGAGACCCCGGCATCCCCGACCCGAAGCTCACCCCCCTCGGCATGGCCCAGGCGGAGGAGGCGGCGGAGGCGCTGGCGAATGAGGGCATCCGCCGCATCATCGCCTCCCCCTACACCCGCGCCATCCAGACCGCGATGCCGATCGCCAGGCGCCTCGGCATCCCCATCCATGTCACGCCGACGGTCAGGGAGCGCTACGCCTTCTCCTGCGACATCGGCTCGCCCCGCACCCAGCTCGCCCTCGCCTTCCCGGAGCTCGACCTCCGCCATCTGGAAGAGGTGTGGTGGCCGGCGGTGGAGGAGCCGGACGAGCAGATCGAGGCCCGCGCCCGGCTGTTCCGCGCCGAGATGGCGGCGCTCACGGACTGGCAGGACACGCTGGTGGTCTCGCATTGGGGCTTCATCCTGGCGATGACCGGCGAACGGGCGGTGAATGGCCAGATCCTTCGCTGCGACCCGACGGCGCCGCCGCCGGAGAAGATCGTCTGGCGGCTCGCCCACCACACCGTCGTGAAGCCCTGAACGTCCCCGCCGCCCCCGCGCTGCGAGGGTGGGCGAAGGTTGAGCGGGGGCGTCCGCCGCGCCCGTTCCGCGCCCCGGAGGCGCCGCTTTCCGCCCGCGGGGGGTGCACGCCCCCCGCGGGCGGGGCTATCACCCCGCACCCCGCCACTCCCCGGCCCCGCAAGAAAGGCCCGCCATGTCCGACCTTCCCCCGATGAACGGCCAGCCCGTCCCGCAGGGCCCGCTGGTGCTGAACCTGCAATACACCAAGGACCTCTCCTTCGAGGTGCCGGGCGCGCCGCAGATCTTCTCCACCCTGCGGGAGCAGCCGCGGGTCGATCTCCAGCTCGATGTCCAGGCCCGGCCGATCGAGGAGGGCGGCAATGTCTATGAGGTCTCGCTGCAGATCCGCGCCGATGCGCAGACCGAGAGCCAGACCTGCTTCATCGCCGAGCTGACCTATTGCGGCATCTTCACCGTGACGGTGGAGCAGCAGGTGCTGGAGCCGGTGCTGCTGGTGGAGTGCCCGCGCCTGCTCTTTCCCTTCGCTCGCAACATCCTGGCGGACGTCACCCGCGATGGCGGCTTCCCGCCGGTGATGCTGGCGCCGATCGACTTCGTCGCGCTCTGGCAGTCCCGCCGGCAGGAGGCCGTCGGCACCGCCTGAGCCGCCGGTTCCGGAAAGGGTTCACCCTGGCGGCGCCGGGGTGAAACCGCTCCCGCCCTTGCCGTGCCGCATGGGCCCCGGCCCGCGCCGCGGGCGGCCCTGCAGCAGCGCTGGGCCTTCCCGCGCAATTAACGCTGTTCGGTTGAATTGGTAACTTCCGATTCGCCAAAGGCTTGTACAACGATTCGAGTGCAATATAGTTGCAGAATCGACCAAGCCGCGGTGAGTCAGGATGCCATCCGTTTCGGCCAGGACGACGCCCGTACTCGCCTTTCCTCGCGCCATGCGGGTGGAGGCCCCCTCCCCTGCCAGCGGGAGGGAGCAGGACCGCATCCTTCTTTCGCCCCCGCACCTGACGGGTGGGGAGCTCGCCGCCCTCTCCGCCACGCTGGACAGCGGCTGGGTTGCCCCCGCGGGCCCGGTGCCGGAGGAATTCGCGGAGGCGATCGGCACCGTCACCGGCTTCCCCCATGTCGCCGCCGTGGCCTCCGGCACCGCCGCGCTGCATCTCGGCTACCGGGTGCTCGGGGTGGCGGCAGGGGATGAGGTCTGGACCGCCTCCCTCACCTATGTCGCCACCGTCGCGCCGGCGGTGCAGATGGGGGCCATTCCCCGCTTCCTCGACGTCACCCCCGAAAGCTGGACCCTCGACCCGAACCTGCTGGAGCGCGAGCTGGCCCGCGCCGCCCGCCGCCGGGCCCTGCCGCGCGCCGTGGTACCGGTGGATCTCTTCGGCCAGAGCTGCGCGCTCGACGCCATCACCGCGCTTTGCGACCGCTGGGGCGTGCCGGTGCTCTGCGACAGCGCGGAATCCCTCGGCGCCACGCAGCGCGGCCGGCATGCCGGGCTCGGCGCCCGGCTGGCCGCCTTCAGCTTCAACGGCAACAAGATCGTCACCGCCGGCGGCGGCGGCGCGCTGGCCAGCGAGGACAAGGCGCTGATCGATGCCGCCCGCCACCTCGCCACCCAGGCGAAGGAGCCGGCGCCGCACTACCAGCATGAGACCACGGGCTTCTCCTATGGGCTCTCCTCCATCCTGGCGGCGGTCGGCCTCGCCCAGCTCGCCGCCCTGCCCGCCCGCGTCGCCGCCCGCCGCGCAATCTTCGAGCGCTACCTGGCCGGCCTCGCCGGCCTGCCCGGGCTCGGCTTCATGCCGGAGCCCGTCTGGGGCCGCAGCACCCGCTGGCTCACCGCCATCACGCTGGACCCCGCCGCCGGCGCGCCGGACCGCGAGACGGCGCGCCGCGCCCTGGCCGCGGCGGGGATCGAGGCGCGGCCGGTCTGGAAGCCGCTGCACCTGCAGCCCGTCTTCCGCACCGCGCCGCGGGCCGGCGGCGCCGTCGCCGCCCGGCTGTTCGAGACCGGGCTCTGCCTGCCCTCCGGCAGCGGGATGAGCCTGGCGCAGCAGGAGCGGGTCATCGCCGCGCTGCGCGGCCTCTGGCAGGGCTGAGGCGAGGATGCGCCTGCTCTACCTGCACCAGCATTTCTCCACCGCCGAGGGGGCGACCGGCACCCGCAGCCTGGCCATGGCGGAGGCGCTGGCGGCGCGCGGCCATCGGGTGACGCTGGCCTGCGGGCAATATGCCGGCGCCGCCAGCGGCCTCACCGGCCCCTTCGCCGCCGGGCGGCGGGAGGGCAGGGTCGGCGGCCTCCGCGTGGTGGAATTCGCCATCCCCTGCGGCAATGCCCAGGGCTTCCTCGCCCGGACCGGCGCCTTCCTGCGCTTCGCCGCCGCGGCCACGCGGCTGGCGCTGGCCGAGGATTGGGACATGGTCATCGCCTCCTCCACCCCGCTCACCGTGGCGCTGCCGGCGCTGGCGGCCCGGGCGTGGCGCGGCATTCCCTTCCTGTTCGAGATCCGCGACCCCTGGCCGGAATTGCCGCGCGCGATGGGCGTGGGCGGCGGGCCGCTCGGCTGGTGGGCCATGGACCGGCTGGCGGATGCCGCCTGCCGCCAGGCCGCCGCCGTGGTGACGCTGAGCGAGGGGATGGCGGAGACCGCCCGCCGCCATGGCGCGGCGCCGGAGCGCGTCACCGTGCTGCCCAATGGCTGCGACACCGAGCTGTTCGGCCCCGCCGCCACGCCCTGGCGGCCGGAGGGCGTCGGCAGGGGCGAGCTGCTCGCGGTCTATGCCGGGGCGCATGGCGCGGCGAACGGGCTGGACCAGCTCCTCTCCGCCGCCCGGCTGCTGGAGGCGCAGGGCGCGCCGCTCCGCCTGCTGCTGGTGGGCGAGGGCGGGGAGAAGCCGCGCCTCCGTGCCCGGGCCGCGGCGCTCGGGCTGCGGCGGGTGGAGTTCCTCGACCCGCTGCCGAAGCCGCGCCTCGCTGGGCTGCTGGCGGGGGCGCAGATCGGGGTGCAGTGCCTGGCCCCGGTGCCCGCCTTCGCCGAATGGACCTCGCCGAACAAGCTGATGGACTACCTGGCGGCCGGACTGCCGGTGGTGGCCAATCTCGGCGGCCGGGCGGCGCGGCTGCTGGAATCGGACCCCCTGGGCGCCTGCGGCGTGGCGACCCCGCCGGGCGATGTGCCGGCGCTGGCCGCCGCCCTGGCCGGGCTGGCGGCGGACCCCGTGCGGCGCGCGGCCATGGGGATGGCGGCGCGGGCGCAGGCGGAGGCGCGCTGGGCGAGGTGGCGGCTGGCCGAGCGCTTCTGCGACACGGTGGAGCAGGCCAGGGGCACGCCGGAAGGCGGCAGCCCCGTGACCTCCTTCCGGGACGCGTACCGCCCGCAGGAATCCGGGTTGGGCATGGGGTCCCGCTGGCTGCACCTGCCGGCCCCGGCCGGCGCCTTTCCGGAGGGCATGCGGGGGGCAGCGGCCTCCTCCAGGGTGGTGGCGGCACGCCGGCAGCAGGTGGAGTCCCCGTGAGGGAGCTGCACCTCGTCGCCGCCGCCCGCCCCAACCTGCCGAAGCTGGCCGCCCTGTTCCACGCCCTGGCCGCGGGCGGGCTGCCTTTGCGCCCGGTGCTGCTGCACACCGGCCAGCACCATGACGAGGCGATGTTCGGCGCCCACCTCGCCGCGCTGGGCCTGCCGGCGCCGGAGGTGGCGCTGGGCGTCGGCGGCGGCAGCCATGCGGAGCTCACCGGCGGCACCATGATCGCCGCCGAGGCCACCTGGCGCCGTCGCCGCCCCGCCCTGGTGGTGGTGCCCGGCGATGTGGACGGTGCCCTCGCCGCGACCCTGGCGGCGCGGAAGCTCGGCCTGCCGGTGGCGCATCTGGAGGCCGGGCTGCGCAACGGCGAGAGGAACATGCCGGAGGAGATCAACCGCCGCGCCATCGATGCCATCGCCACCCTGCACTGGGCGCCGGACGAGGCAAGCGCCGCCCGCCTGCTGGCCGAGGGCCATGCGCCGGGCGGCGTGCGCGCCGTGGGCAACAGCATGGTGGACACGCTGCGGCGCAACCTGCCGGCGGCGCGCGACCTGCCGCTGCCGGCGGGGCTGGCGCCCGGTGATTACGGCGTGGTGACGCTGCACCGCGCCGGCAATGTGGATGACGCCGCGTCCTTCGCCCCGCTGCTGGCGGCGCTGGCGGAGGCCGCCGCGCTGCTGCCGCTCGCCTGGCCGCTGCACCCGCGCAGCCGGGCGCGGCTGGCGGCGCATGGGCTGGCGGTGCCGCCCGGCGTCACCCTGCTGCCGCCCCTGCCCTATCTGGAATTCCTCGGC
>NZ_JAMZIK010000216.1 GCF_024178315.1 Siccirubricoccus soli
CCGCTCGCCTGGCCGCTGCACCCGCGCAGCCGGGCGCGGCTGGCGGCGCATGGGCTGGCGGTGCCGCCCGGCGTCACCCTGCTGCCGCCCCTGCCCTATCTGGAATTCCTCGGCCTGCTGGCCCGCGCCCGGCTGGTGGCGACGGATAGCGGCGGGGTGCAGGAGGAAGCGACGGCGCTGGACCTGCCCTGCCTGACCCTCCGCCCCAGCACCGAACGGCCGCTGACGCTGGAGCTCGGCAGCAGCCGGCTGGTGGCGCCGGCGGCGCTGCCGGGCGCGGTCCGGCAGGTGCTGGCGGGCGCCTGGCCGCGGGCCCGGCCGATCCCGCTCTGGGACGGGCTGGCCGGGGCGCGGATGGTGGCGCATCTGCGGGAATGGCTGTGATGCGGCCGGATGGGCATCGAGGGGGCCTTGCCCCCTCGTGCTCCCCCACCGAAGGCCGGAGGGCCTTCGGAAACCAGGAGTCCGGGCGCGACGGTTCAACCTGCGGACTCAAGGGTTCCAAGGGCCTTTCGGCCCTTGGCGGGGTGTGCCCGAGAGGGGCGGCGCCCCGCTCGGACGTGCTCCTCCTCTCCGCCGCGCATCCGCCAGACGACATCCGCGTCGTCCGCAAGGAAGGCGCCGCCCTGGCCGAGGCGGGCTGGCGCATCCGCCACCTCGCGCCTGGCGGCGCCGCGCCGCCTGCCGTCGCGGGCGTGGCGCTGGAAACCTATCGTCGCGCCCCTGGCTGGCGCGGCCGGCTGCTCGGCATCCTGCCCCTCGCCCGCCGCGCCGCCGCCAGCGGCGCCCGGGTCATTCATGCCAGCGAGCCGGATGCCTGGTTCGCCGCCCTGCTCGCCGCCCGCCGCAGCGGCGCGCGCGTCGTGATCGATGTGCATGAGCACTACCCGTCGCGGCTGGATGGCAAGCTGCCATCCGCGCTGCGGCCGCTGGCGCGGGGGCTGATCCGCCTCGCCTGCCGGGCGGCGGGCCGGCTGGCGGATGCGGTGGTGGTGGCGAAGGACGGCCTCGCCGGGGATTTCGGGCCGCACGCCCGCATCGTCCCGGTGCGGAATTACGGCCTGCCTTGCCCCGTCACGCCGCGCCGCCACGCGCTGGGACCCGTCACCCTGGTCCATGCCGGCGCCCTCGGCCGCAGCCGGGGCTGGCCGCAGATGCTGGCGGCCCTGGCGCGCTGCCCACCCGGCACCCGCCTCCGCCTCATCGGCCGCTTCACCGATGGCAGCGAGGCAGAATTCCATGCCGAGGCCGCCCGCCTCGGCCTGACGGACCGCATCGAGACCCTGCCCTGGATGCCGCATGCGGAGGCCATGGCGCGGCTGGCCGAGGCCGATATCGCCCTGGTGCTGTTCCAGCCGGGTGAGGTGAACCACACCCTCGCCCTGCCGCATAAGCTGTTCGACGCCATGCTGGCCGGCCTGCCGGTCATCGCGCCCGATTTCGCCACCGAGGTCGCCGCCGTGCTTCGTACCGCCGGCTGCGGGGAGCTGGTGCCGACCGGCGATGCCGCCGCCATCGCCGCCGCCGTCGCTCGCCTCGGCTGCCCCGCCCGCCGCCAGGCGCTGGGCGAGGCCGGCCGCGCCGCCGCCCTCGGCCCCTTCTCCTGGGCGGCGGAGGCGGAACGGCTGGTCGCCCTCTACCGCGCGCTGCTGGGCTGCGCCTGAGCTCCCGCCAAGCCCGCTTTCCGGCCGTTCCGGCGCCCCACCCCGCGGTGGCGCCAGGGGCGGAAGCGGCCTATAGCAGCGGCATGGCCCGCCTCGCGCCGCACCGCATCCTCCTCAACCTGCTGCTCGATTCGGCGCTTGCCGGCCTTGCCCTGCCGCTGGCCCTGCTGCTTGCCTCGCCGGGCGAATGGCCGCCGGCGGCCTGGTGGCTCGGCGGCATCCCGGGCGCCGCGCTGGCCCTGGCGCTGGCCGGGCTGCCGGTCCGCCTCTCCCAGCAATACTGGCGCTTCGCGGGGCTGCGGGACCTGCTCGGCATCGCCGGCGCGGCGCTGCTCGGTGCGCTGATCTTCTGGGGCGGGCTGCTGGCGCTGGACGCCTGGCGCCCGGGGAACCCGGCCTTCCCCGTCCTGCACGCCCTGGTCCTCGGCCTTCTCCTCGGCCTCCCCCGCATTGCCGGCCGGCTGCAGCAGACCCGCCACGCCGCCGAGGCCGAGGCGTCCGCGCAACCCGTCCTTCTCGTCGGCACCGGCGATGCCGCGGATCTCTTCATCCGCGCCCTGGCCGGCGAGCGCCGGCCGAGCTACCGCGTCACCGGCATCCTCTCCATGCGCTCCCGCCAGGCGGGGCGCCGCATCCAGGGGCACCCCATCCTCGGCACGGCGGAGGACGCCGCCGCCATCCTCGACCGGCTCCGCGCCGAGGGGCGGCTGCCCGCCCTCATCGTCCTCGCCACCCCGCACGCCCAGGGCCCGGCGCTGGAATCCCTGCTGGACGCCGCTGACCGCCACGGCATCCCGGTCCGCCGCGCCCCCTCGGTCACGACGCTCGACCCCACCGCCACGCGCCACACCGCCGCGCCGCTCGATACGCCGCGGCTGCAGCTCCGCCCCGTCGCCATCGAGGATCTGCTGGACCGCCCGCAGGTCCCGCTGGACCGCGACGGCATGGCGCGCCTCGTCCAGGGCCGCCGCGTCCTCGTCACTGGCGCCGGCGGCACCATCGGTGGCGAGCTGGCCCGGCAGGTCGCCGCCCTCGGCCCCGCCCAGCTCACCCTGCTCGATCACGGCGAATACGTCCTCTACGAGATCGACCTCGAGCTGCGGGAGCGCCACCCGGAACTCCCCCGCCGCGCCGTGCTCGCCGATATCCGCGACGAGGGCCGCATCCGCCGCCTTTTCGAGGAGATCCGGCCGGAGCTGGTCTTCCACGCCGCCGCGCTGAAGCATGTGCCGATGGTGGAGAACGACCCGCTGGAGGGGCTGCTCACCAACGCCCTCGGCACCCGCGTGGTGGCGGATGCGGCGCGGGCCGTCGGCTGCCGCGCCATGGTGTTCATCTCCACCGACAAGGCGGTGAACCCGACCAGCGTCATGGGCGCCTCCAAGCGCCTGGCGGAGATGTACTGCCAGGCCCTCGACATGGCCGCCCGCTCCGGCGAGCCCGCCCCCGGTGGCACGGCCCACCCTGCCATGCGCTGCGTCACCGTCCGCTTCGGCAACGTGCTCGGCTCCACCGGCAGCGTGGTGCCGCTGTTCCGCCGCCAGCTCGAACGCGGCGGGCCGCTGACCGTGACGCACCCGGACATGCGCCGCTACTTCATGACGGTGCGGGAGGCGGTGGGCCTCGTCCTCCAGGCCAGCGTCATCGGCGCCGAGGACCGGGCGGATCAGCCGCCGGAGCTGCGCGAGGGCGGCATCTTCGTCCTCGACATGGGCAAGCCGGTGAAGATCGTGGACCTGGCGCGCCGCATGATCCGCCTCGCCGGCCTGCGGCCGGAGGAGGATGTGGAGATCCGCTTCACCGGCCTCCGCCCCGGCGAGAAGCTGTATGAGGAGCTGTTCCACGGCCAGGAACCGCCCCGCCCGACGCACTTCCCCGGCCTGCTCGTCGCCACTCCGCGCACCGCCGACCCGGCCCTGGTCGGCCGCGCCATCGACGAGATCGCCGCCGCCGCCCGCAGCGGCACGCCGCGCGCGGCCCTGGCCCAGCTCGGCCGGCTGGTGCCGGAATTCGACCACAACGCGGACGGCGCCGGCAGCCGCGCGGCGCAGTAGCGGGCCCGACATGAAAAAGGCCCGGAGGCGCTGCCCCCGGGCCGGAATGCCCGGACCTTCAAGGCCCGGGCCCCTGCGGCGCTGCCGCCTGCGGCTCAGATGAACCAGTGATCCGTCTCGGTCGCCTCGCTGGCATTGGGGCGGCCGAAATCCTCGGTCACGAAGATCGCCGGGCTGCCATGGTAGTCGCCCTTGACCAGGCCGATCCCGATCTCCGTGAAATTGGCGTTCAGGATGTTCGCCTTGTGGCCTGGCGAGTTCATCAGGTTCTGGTGGAGCTGGCGCACATCCGCCTCGTCCAGCGTCGTCGCCACGGAGCCGCCGATATAGGCGATGTTCTCGCCCATGGCGGACCAGCCATAGCCCGCCGAGGTCATGCGCGCCCCGGCGCTGCTGCCGCCCTGGCCGGTGTGGGAGAAGACGTCCTGCGCGTCCATCCACTCGCTGTGCTTGCCGGCCGCGACCACCAGCTCGGCATCGAAGGCCAGCGGCTTCAGCCCCGCCTCGGCGCGGGAGGTGTTGACGAGCTGCAGGAAGTAGGTCTCCAGCGCCGAGACGCCGGGGTGGCTCTCGGTGGGCGCCGGGGTCGGGGTGGGCGTGGGCGTCGGGGTGGGAGTCGGCGTGGGCGCCGGGCTGGTGCCGATCGTGTCCGGCTCCGCCGCCTCGGCGGCGTTCGGCCGGCCGAAATTCTCCGTCACCACCACCGCCGGGCCGCCCTTGAAGTCGCCCTGCGCCAGGCCGATGCCGATCTCGGTGAAATTGGCGCTCAGCAGGTTCGCCCGGTGGCCGGGCGAGTTCATCAGCATGCTGTGGAGCTGCTGCACATCCGCCTGGTCCAGCGTGGCCGCGCCGGGGCCGCCGGTCAGGGCGATGTTCTCTCCTACCGTGGTCCAGCCATAGCCGGCATCGGTGACGCGCTGCGCCGGCGTGCTTCCGTTCACGCCGTTATGCGAGACGACATCCTGCGCCAGCATCCAGTCGCTGTGCTGGCCGGCCGAGTAAAGCAGCTCCCCATCGAAGGTGAGCGGCTTCACCCCGGCCTGGGCGCGCGACGCGTTCACCAGATCCAGGAAGTAGGTCTCGAGGGCGGACGGCATTTCATTTGGCATTCGAGTCTTGATTCCCTTCCAGGCGCCCGAAGGAAGTACTTCTTTCGACGTAGTCGGCAGGGCGCGGGTCCACAGCTAGGGGAACTCCGAATTAATTCGCAAGGATTCTTTTGTGTTGATTTTTCCATGCGACGAGTATGGGCCGGCGTCCAGGTCCTTGCTTTCATAACGAGACTCGTATTATTCTTTGACTCGACTTCTGGAAGAAGGTGACTGGCCGCGAAAGATCCGCCTGCCCCGGCCCACCGGCACGCGTTGCCCTCCTCCCCCAGTTTGGGCAGGTTGCCCGGACACCAGCGCATCACAGGAGGAGAGATGCCCGTCATGCGATCCATGACCCTGCCGGCCGCCCTGGCGGCGGCCTGCCTCGGGCTCGCCACCCCCGCCCTCGCCCAGGGGAGCCCGGGCGGCAGCACCACCCCCACCTCCGTCAGCACCACCGCGGACCTCGCCGCCATCTGCCTGCCGGGGGACCAGGACCCGCGGCGGCTGGAAGCCATTGCCTACTGCCAGGGCTACATGACGGCCGCCGGCCAGTACCACACCATGCTGCACCGCCCGGGCGGGCGGCGCCGGCCGCTCTACTGCCTGCCCAGCCCGCCGCCGAGCGTGGCGGACAGCGCCATCGCCTTCGCCCGCTGGGCGCGGCAGAACCCGCAACACAACCAGGAGCCGGCGCTGGACGGGCTGTTCCGCTGGGCCCAGACCACCTACCCCTGCCCGCAGGAGGCGGCGCCGAGCCGCCCCCGGACCAGCCGTTGAGGAGAAGCACCATGGCCATGACGAAGCTGCGTGGAGTGGCACCCGCCACGGCCCTGCTGGCCGCCCTGACGCTGGGCGGCTGCGAGAACGCCACCCGGACCGAGCGCAATGTCGGCACCGGCGCGCTGGGCGGCGCGGCGCTGGGGGGCCTCATCGGCTCCTTCAGCGGCAATCTCGGCTGGGGCGCCCTGCTGGGCACCGCCGCCGGCGCCGGCGCGGGGTATTTGTACGAGCAATCCGAAAGATCCTCGGACCGCGCCTACCAGCAAGGGGTGCGGGACGCGTCGCGGGCGCGGCGCAGGGGGTATTGAGTTAGGCGTGTGCGTGTCAGGGGGCGCCGCCCCTGAAACCCCGGCAAGGAGGGCGCTGCCCTCCTTGGCTGCGAACCAGAGTGAGTGGGCCTAGCTTTTGGACGGTTCTTGCCGAGAATTGCGATATTGGAACCAGCAAGAACCTTTCAACAAATTTGCTATCAGCTTGATTACCCCTCTGTGCTCTTGCCAGGATCTCCGCCCATCACCGCAGGAGAGACAACATTTCCTGGCGGCATCTCGAATGCGATAGTGTCCTTTATAAAATTTAGCCCTTTCAGAAGCGCCCACGCGCCACTAATCGCCGCCATATCGGAAGCCACGAAGCAACCCTGAATAACGTTGTTCGAAAGTTGCACAGGCGTAGTACCGTTATAAACAAATGTTACGTTGGTAAATTTACAGCGTACGTATGAATATCCGTCCAAAATGACGCGTTCGTTCCTGAATGTTTTTCCAATGATCGTGATTGGACTGTAGGGTTCTGGCCAATATTGAGGCGTAGCATGAGAATTTAAGGTCGACGCAGAACCAATCTGATTTATTTTTTCGTTCTTGATTTCCATTTCGGCCTTCATGATCAAAATATCTTTCTCTAATTTTTCCCGTTGTTGTTTAAGTAAAGCGATTTCTGCATTTTTGTGGGATATTTCTGTCTCCTTATTCTTAAAAGCTCGCCGATTGAATGCGATCACGGTGACACTGGTCGCTGAGAAACAAGCAACAACCAGAAGCACGAACAATACGGGTGCCGCCTGGATCATCGGCAGCACGTCGTTCAATTGAGCTAGCAGGTTTGCAGGCAACATCACTCCGAAGATACCGCCTCACGTTAGACTTCCGCAATCGTTGTGGCGGAGTTGCTGCCGCTACAGCACTCCCTGGGGATCGTCGCCAACTCCGGTTCGCATAACCTTATTCGCGCGGTAGATGGGCTGGTGCGTCTCGCCTGCGGCAGTCGCATCCGTCGCTGGATGGAACCGGCATGAAGACTCATGGTGTCCAGAGGCCTTTCGGCCTCTGGTGGGGGGAGCGCGAGGGGGGCAAAGCCCCTCTCGCCCCCGCAGCCCGCCGCTGTTGCGCCGCGAAACGCCGGGTGATTTGGCCGGCGCGGTCCTGCCGGCCTATGCACTCCCCATGAGCACGCCCCGTCCCATCGCCTTCTTCGACATGAAGGCGCAGCAGGCCCTGATCCGCGACCAGATCGAGGCCGGCATTGCGCGCATCCTGGATCATGGCCGCTTCATCCAGGGGCCGGAGGTTGATCAGCTCGAAGCCCAGCTTGCCGCCTTCTGCGGCGCCGGCCATGCGGTCGGCGTCTCCTCCGGCACGGATGCCATCCAGATCGCCCTGATGGCGGAGGGCATCGGCCCCGGCGATGCCGTCTTCCTCCCCGCCTTCACCTACACCGCGACGGCGGAGGTGCCGCTCCTCCTCGGCGCCACGCCGGTCTTCGTCGATGTCGACCCCCGCAGCTTCAACATCGACCTGGCGGATCTCGAGCGCCGGATCGCCCTGGTGCAGCAGGAGGGCCGGCTGAAGCCCCGCGCCGTCATCGCCGTCGATCTCTACGGCCTGCCGGTGGACTGGCCGGCGCTGAACGCCATTGCCGAACGCCATGGCCTGTTCACCCTGGATGATGCCGCCCAGGCCTTCGGCGGCGCGCTGCAGGGCAAGCGCCTCGGCCGCTGGGCGCATGCCACGGCCTGCAGCTTCTACCCCACCAAGACGCTCGGCTGTTACGGCGATGGCGGCGCCCTCGTCACCGAGGATGCCGGGCGCGCGGAGCTCTACCGCTCGCTGCGCACCCATGGGGAGGGCAAGACGCGCTACGAGGTGCTGCGCACCGGCATGAATGGCCGGCTGGATTCGATCCAGGCCGCCATCCTGCTGGCCAAGCTGCCGCTGCTGGAGGGCGAGCTGCAGGCCCGCGCCCAGGCCGCGCAATGGTACGAGGCCGCGCTCGGCAACCGCGTGCAGACGCCGCAGCAATACCCAGGCGCGGAGAGCGCCTGGGGCATCTACACCATCCTGCTGCCGGACGAGGCCGCCCGCGCCCGCGTGCAGGCGGCGATGCAGCAGGCGGGCGTGCCGAGCGCCATCTACTATCCGAAGCCGCTGCACCTGCAGCCCGCCTATCGCGCCGCCCATGCCGGCAGCATTGCCGGTGGCCCGCCCCCGCTGCCGGTGGCCGAGGATCTCTGCACCCGCTGCCTCTCGCTGCCCATGCATCCCTATCTGACGCAGGCGGATGTTGCGCGGGTGGCGGAAGCGGTCATGAAACATCTGTAATCGGCGTAATCTCAGCGATCTGTGTTGAACCCAGGCGCGTTGCCACGCTTCCATGACGGTATCCCGTCAAGGAGGCTACAGGCATGCGCCGGCGCTCCCTGCTTGCCGCGGCCGGCGCCGCGGCCCTGCCTCTCCGCCAGGCTTCGGCGCAGGGGGAGCCGGTGGATGTGCTGCTCCTCCTGGCCGTCGATGTCTCCCGCTCGGTCGATGAGGATGAGGCGCGGCTGCAGCGGGAGGGCTATCGCAACGCCGTCGCCGACCCCGCGGTGGTGGAGGCGATCCGCGGCGGCATGATCGGCGCCATCGGCCTGGCCTATGTGGAATGGGCCGGCGCCGAGTATCAGCGCCTGGTCCTGCCCTGGACCCGCATTTCCAGCCAGGGGGAGGCGGTGATCTGGTCGGAACGCCTGGCGGAGGCACCGCGCGCCTCCCTCTCCTGGACCTCCATCTCCGGCGCGCTGGATTTCTCCCGCAGCGTGATGGCGGAGGCGCCCTTCGATGCGACGCGCCGCGTCATCGACGTCTCCGGCGACGGGGTGAACAACAGCGGCGGCCCGGTGGAGCTGGCGCGCGACCGCGCGGTGGCGGAGGGCATCACCATCAACGGCCTGCCGATCGTGAATGACCGGCCGACCTTCGGCCGCATGCCGCCCATCCCGCTGGACGAGTATTTCCGGGAAAGCGTGATCGGCGGCCCCGGCGCCTTCGTCATCGTGGCGGAGGATTTCAACAGCTTCGGCAATGCCGTGAAGCGCAAGCTGATCCGCGAGATCGCGGCGCTGGGCGGGCCCATGGTCGCCTGAAGCTCGGGCACCGGGCGCAGCGCCGCCCGATGCTGGCCGGCCGTGCCGGAGAAGGATGGCAGGCCCCATGGCGCCGGTGCCGCTCGCCCGCGCGGCCTTCAGAGACCGGCCCCAGCCGCTTGCCGACGAGCCGACCGCGCCGGCACGGGTCTGGCTTGGCCGGCGCCGCCTGGGGCGGATTGGTGGAGCTTCGCTCGCCCATCCGGCTCCGGCTTGTCGCCTGGCCGCCTGATTTGCGGTTCCGGTCGGTCCAACCTCACCCGATCACGCCCTGTCCCCGGCGCGTGCCCCTTCCGGCACGCCACCACTGGCAGGCGTCGATTCCGCTCCCGGGCCGATCGCCCTTGTCGTCGGCGGCCTCCCGGTTCGCTGGACTCCGGCGAAGCGCTACCGCTCCAGATCCTCGATGGAAAGGCCGAAGGCCGCGACGCCCTCCGCCAGCAGGTCGCCCAGCATGTCCATGCCCAGCAGGTAGCTGGCGGCGTCGCCGCCGCCCTCGTTGCGCTCGGCGGCGAGGCGCAGCGCCTCCTCCCACTCCTCCGGCCCGTAATCGCCGCGGCCGGTCCAGGCGAGCGCGATCAGCGCCGCCTGCTCATCCTCGTTGAGCTGGTCGATGAAGTCGCGCAGCGTCTGCTCGGTCAGCTCCTCCGGGTTCTCCTGCAGGAGCGCCGCCTCGCTGTTCTCATCCTCCGAGAGTTGCGCCTCGTCGGTCTCCTCCTGCCCCTGCAGCGCGCGGGCGTGGTCAACGACCGTCGCCACCGTCTCCAGGCTGATACCGAGGTCGATATCGTCGTCTTCCATGGACCGTGCCATCGGGGTCGCCACCCTATCCTCTGACCTCGGGTAAAACAGCAGCCGCCGCACCGGTTCCGCGTGGCGGCCGGGACTCGGCGGAAAAACCCCGCGGGAACACCCGCGGGCGGCGGCGCGTTCGCGGCCGCACTGGGTCCAAGCTGCTCTATTCGGGACGCTAAGCCATGCCCCTCCGGGTTGCAAGCCTGCCGCTGTTCTGCGCGGGGATCGCTGCCACGCTGCTGACCGCCGCGCCGGCCGGCGCGGCCGGCCTCGCCCCTGGCTTCTCCTGCGGCCTGGCGGCACCGCAGGCGGAGCAGGCGGCGGTGCAGCGCATTGCCGCGCGCCGCCATGGCGCCGCCAGGCGCCGGCAC
>NZ_JAMZIK010000217.1 GCF_024178315.1 Siccirubricoccus soli
TGCCGGAAGGCGTCGAGATGGTGATGCCGGGCGACAACGTGACGATGGATGTCGAGCTGATCGCGCCGATCGCCATGGATGAGGGGCTCCGCTTCGCCATCCGCGAGGGCGGCCGCACCGTCGGCGCCGGCGTCGTCGCCCAGATCGTGAAGTAGGGGCGACCGTTTCAGGTTGCGAAAGGGGGCGGGCCGCCGCAGGGTGGCCCGCCCTTTTGCCGTTCGGGGGTTACCGCATGCAGGGGTCTGGGATGCGCGCCGCGACCTCGCCCGGGATGGTGCTGGCAGGCTTCTGGCGCCGGGTGCTGGCGCAGTTCATCGACGTGCTCTGGACCCTGCCGCTCTCGCTGGCGATGGGGCTGGCGGGCAGCCTGCTGCGCGGCGGCGAGGAGGCGCCGGTGCTGTCAGAGCTGCTGCAGAACCTGATCCTCGCCCTGGTGGTGCTGATCTTCTGGGCCGGGCGACAGGCGACGCCCGGGAAATGGGTGCTCGGCCTGCGCATCGTCGCCGCCGAGGATGGCGGCCAGGTGCCGATCGGCCGACTGGTGGCGCGCTACCTTGGCTACATCGTCTCCGGCCTGCCCTTCGGCCTGGGCTTCTTCTGGATGCTGTGGGATCCGCGGCGGCAATGCTGGCACGACAAGCTGGCACGCACTCTGGTGGTGCGGGACCTGGCGCCGGGCGAGGTGCCGCCGGGGCCCTCGACAGTCCGGTTCGGCTGACCTATAGGGCGGCTCTGCGCGCCCGCGCCGCAGGGGCATAGCTCAATTGGCTAGAGCGCCGGTCTCCAAAACCGGAGGTTGGGGGTTCGAGACCCTCTGCCCCTGCCACTCCGCCGGGCCCGGCCTTGTCGGGAGCCTGGGTCTTCCGCCAGGGCCTGCGTGGCCCCCGGCTGTCGCCGGCCGGGCTTCCCTTCGCCTGCCGGGGCGTGTAGTGGCGCGTAAGGGCGGCGGCCGGTCGGCTGGCCGCCCATTGGATGATTCACCCGAGGCTGAGGATCGACCGAGTTGGCCAAGCTTGATCCCGCGCAGTATGTCCGGGACGTGCGGACGGAGGTGGCGAAGGTCACCTGGCCGACCCGCAAGGAGACCCTGATCACCACCGGCTTGGTGCTGGCCATGTCGGCGCTGGCGGCGGTCTTCTTCCTGGTGGTCGATCAGCTCATCGCCCTGGCGATGCGCAGCGTGTTCGGGCTGGGCTGAGGAGGACGGGATCATGGCCGAGAAGCGCTGGTACGTGGTGCACGTCTATTCTGGCTTCGAGAAGAAGATCGCCCAGCAGATCAAGGAGCAGGCCGCCCAGAAGGGCCTGGCCGATTCCTTCGACGAGATCCTCGTCCCCTCCGAGGAGGTGACGGAGGTGCGGCGCGGCCAGAAGGTGAATGCCGAGCGCAAATTCTTTCCCGGCTACGTGCTGGTGAAGATGGTGATGTCGGACGAGGCCTGGCACCTGGTGAAGGACACGCCGAAGGTCACCGGCTTCCTCGGCAACAAGAACAAGCCGACGCCGATCCCGGAAAGCGAGGCGATGCGCCTCATCAACCAGCTCAAGGAAGGCGTGGACAAGCCGCGCAAGCCGGCGGTGGTGTTCGAGGTGGGCGAGCAGGTGCGCGTTGCCGACGGGCCCTTCACCAGCTTCAACGGCACGGTGGAGGAGGTGGATGAGGAGCGTGGCCGGGTGAAGGTCAGCGTCTCCATCTTCGGCCGCTCGACGCCGGTGGAACTGGAATATAACCAGGTGGAGAAGGTCTAGAGCAGATCGCGTTCAGATGGGATCATCTGACCGCGTGAAGATGCTCGCAAAACAGCGGCCTGGAGCATGCTGCGTGAGCGCAAGCGAACGCAGCATGCTCCAGCGCCCGCGGCCTCGGGCCCGCTTTTCGCCGGGAGTGTCAGCCGGCTTGCCAAGGCAATCGGCCCTGGCAAGCCGTTCTTTTTCCGGGGCCTAACCGCCCAGATTTTCCAACCAGGCTTGGCATCCCCTGCCGGTGAGGGGTCCGCGGTCGGCATCTGGATCGGTGCCCCATCGCCCACTCGGGGGCGGCCGCCTTGGCTGGCGGCCGGCATGTGGAGGCAGCCGGAACGGGGGCTGCCCCGGGCCGCCTCAGCGCTGCCTGTCCTGCCCCTCGCCGGCCAGGCGGCGCAGGATGTCGCTGATCCCGCCGGTGTCCAGCTCGTCCTCCCGCTGCGGCACTTGGCCGTTGGGCGTCATCCGGTCCACCATCTCGGGCAGCATCCGACTCAGCTCCTGCAGCAGCGAGCCGCTATCGGTGCCGGCCTGCTGCGCCGCCGCCTCCACCGCCGCCGGGTCGAGGCTCCGGCGCAGCTCATCCGGCCCGATCGGCCGGTTGGGACCGGGTGCGACCCAGGAATCGACATGCTGGCCAAGGCCGTGGCTGCGCAGGCTGCCAAGCAGCCCGCCCAGCCCGCCGAGCAGGCCGCCGGGCCCGCCGGGCAGCGCCCCCCCGAGGCCGCCGCGCTGCCCGCCCCCGCCCAGCAGCCCGCCCAGGATGTCGCCCAGGCCGCCGCCGCCGGATGCCTCGGCCGCAGGGGCATCACCCCCCGCGCCGCGGCTGTGCCGCATGAGCTGCTGCACCAGCAATGCAATGGCCGCCAGCTTCAGCCCGCCGGAAAGCCCTCCGGCCAGGCCGCCACCGGAGCGGCCGAACAGATTCTCGCCCATGCCGAATCCTTCCTGCCCTGTTGTTCTGGCCTCCCTGCAACGCCGCGGCGGGGCTTTCGTGCCGCCGCACCGGAACCAGGACGGCGACGGCCGCTTTGTCGGGGGCGGCCACGGGCACCGGTGCCCTGGCCGGGGAGAGAGTCCGGCATGGGCATCATCGGTACGATCATCATCGGCTTCGTCGCGGGGCTGATCGCCCGCTTCCTCCACCCGGGGCGGGACCCGGGCGGCTTCATCATCACCACCCTGCTCGGCATCGTCGGCGCCGTCGTGGCGACCTATCTGGGCCAGGCCATCGGCTGGTACCGGGCCGGGGAGGGGGCCGGCTTCATCGGTGCCATCGTCGGCGCGGTCATCCTGCTCGCGCTCTACAACCTGCTGACCCGGCGGTCGCGGGACAGCGTGGCGCGCTAGAGCCTTTCGGTTCACTTGCGTTCACCGAAGGCGCTCTACGCCTTTGCCTGCAGCGCAGATTCACGCCTGCAGGCGATGCCGCCCTACGGCGATCCGCTCTTGGCGCGGGGCCGGGCGGGCGCCGCTGCGGCGCAATTCCCGCTTGACAGCGGCGGCGTCCGCGCCCATACGCGCCCGCTCACGCATCCGGGACGCGGGAGGTGACGGGGCCGACGACCGCCCCGCGCCGCAGGCACCGCGCCTCCCTGACAGCAGGGACCAGGAGTAGTTATGGCGAAGAAGATCCTCGGCTACATCAAGCTGCAGATCCCGGCAGGCAAGGCCAACCCCTCGCCGCCCGTGGGGCCTGCGCTCGGCCAGCGCGGCCTGAACATCATGCAGTTCGTCAAGGAATTCAACGCGGCGACGCAGCAGATGGAGCCGGGCACCCCGACGCCCGTGGTCATCACGGCGTATTCGGACCGCACCTTTTCCTTCATCACCAAGACGCCGCCCAACACCTACTTCCTGCTGAAGGCGGCGAAGCTGGAGAAGGGCAGCCAGACCCCCGGCAAGGGCGGTTCGGTCGGCCGGGTGACGAAGAGCCAGCTCCGCGAGATCGCGGCGACCAAGATGAAGGACATGAACGCCAACGATGAGGAGGCCGCGGTGCGCATGCTGGCCGGCTCGGCCCGCTCCATGGGCCTGACCGTGGTGGAGGGCTGAGCCATGGCGAAGCAGGGCAAGCGGCTGAAGGCGATCTATGCCGGGCTGGACCGTGACGCGGTCCTGTCGCTGGAGCAGGCGATCGGGCTGGTGAAGGCGAACGCCAAGGCGAAGTTCGACGAGACCATCGAGATCTCGATGAATCTCGGCATCGACCCGCGCCATGCCGACCAGATGGTACGCGGTGTGGTCGGGCTGCCGAACGGCACCGGCAAGACCGTGCGCGTGGGTGTCTTCGCCCGCGGCCCGAAGGCCGAGGAGGCGCTGGCCGCCGGCGCCGACGTGGTGGGCGCGGACGACCTGGCCGCCGCGGTGCAGGAAGGCAAGATCGAGTTCGATCGCTGCATCGCCACCCCGGACATGATGGGCATTGTCGGCCGGCTGGGTAAGATCCTCGGCCCGCGCGGGCTGATGCCGAATCCCCGCCTCGGCACCGTGACCATGGATGTGCGTGGCGCCGTCACCGCCGCCAAGGCCGGCCAGGTGGAGTTCCGGGCCGAAAAGGCCGGCATCGTCCATGCCGGCATCGGCAAGGCGAGCTTCGACGAGGCGAAGCTGCTGGAGAATGCCCGCGCCTTCGTCGATGCCATCCAGAAGGCGAAGCCGACCGGCGCCAAGGGGACCTATGTGAAGAAGGTGGCGCTCAGCTCCACCATGGGCCCCGGCGTGAAGGTCGACATCGCCTCGCTCAGCGCGACGGCCTAGGCCTCACCCCGGCCGGGCGCCCGGCCGTGCAGAAAGAGATACGTCGCCCCATATGGGGTGGCGGGCAGGCGGGGGTTCGCCCCCGCCGAACCTGTCAGAGACCGCAGGTGGCCTTCGGGCCCTAAGGGGATACGCCCCGCCGGCGATAGACGGGAAGCCGAGAATGACGCGCCGCCTGGGGCCTGCCCCGGCGGTTCTGATGGCTTGGCGGTCCGGCTCAGACAGGCGAACCGGGGTTCGGGGCAGGGGGATTCCCCCTTTGGTCCGGGCCCCCGTGTGAACCGGCCGGCGCCCCTCCACCAGGCGCCGGCCACCGACGGAGACGGGATTTGGACCGCACGGAAAAGCGCGAGTTCATCGCCCACCTCGCGGCGGTGTTCGCCGATACCTCCTTCGTGCTCGTCGCCCAGAACAAGGGCCTGACGGTTGCGGATGTGAGCGATCTGCGGCGCCGCATGCGGGGCGCAGGGGCGACGTACAAGGTCGCGAAGAACCGGCTGGCCATGCTCGCCCTCGACGGCACCCGCTTCCAGGGCGTCAAGCCGCTGCTGAAGGGTCCGACCGCGCTTGCGTGGTCGAAGGATCCGGTGGCGGTGGCGAAGACCGCCGTGGAGTTCGCCAGGGGTAACGACAAGTTCGTCATCCTGGGCGGGGCGCTCGGTGTCCAGACGCTCAACCCCGATGGGGTCAAGGCGCTGGCGGAGCTGCCCTCGCTCGAAACGCTCCGCGCGCAGCTCCTGGGTCTGATCCAGACCCCGGCGACGCGCATCGCGGGCGTGCTGCAGGCCCCTGGCTCGCAGCTGGCACGGGTGTTCAGTGCCTTCGCGAAGAAGGACGAGGCGGCATAGCCGTTTGGACCGGATACGGAACCAGATTGCCGGCGGGCGGGCAAATGCCCGAGGCCGCAGCCTGGGTGTTGCAAAAGCCAAGCCAAGCCATTAGATCGAAGGGTACACAGACATGGCCGATCTCGCAAAGCTGGTCGAGGAGCTCTCCAGCCTGACCGTCCTGGAAGCCGCCGAGCTCTCCAAGATGCTGGAGGAAAAGTGGGGCGTCTCCGCCGCGGCTCCGGTCGCGGTGGCGGCGGCGCCGGCGGCTGGCGGCGGTGCCGCGGCCGCCGCCCCGGCTGAGGAGCAGACGGAGTTCACCGTCATCCTGGCCTCCGCCGGCGACAAGAAGATCAACATCATCAAGGAAATCCGCACCATCACCGGCCTGGGCCTGAAGGAGGCCAAGGATCTGGTCGAGGGTGCGCCGAAGACCGTGAAGGAGGCTGTCTCGAAGGACGAGGCCGCCAAGATCAAGAAGGTGCTGGAAGAGAACGGGGCGACCGTCGAGGTCAAGTAAGGCCTCAGCCGCTTCGCTGGCCCCGGGCGTCCGTCGCCGGGGCCGGGACATTTTGGGTCGGATACGGGCGGGAACCTGCGGGTTGCCGCCCGTGCTGCCGTTTCTTCGCCCCGCCGGGCCGTTCCGGCGGGGTGGGGAAGGGGCCGGCGGACGGTACATCGGATGACGCCAGGCAGCGAAGCCGGGGCGAGAGGGACACGGGACAGGCATGAACGCTATCACGAAGTCGTTCACCGGGCGCAAGCGGATCCGCAAGAGCTTCGGGCGGCTGCCCGAAGTCGCGCCGATGCCGAACCTCATCGACGTGCAGCGCGCCTCCTACGAGGCCTTCCTGCAGATGGAGGTCAATCCGGATGCGCGCACCCATACCGGGCTGCAGGAAGTCTTCAAGTCGGTGTTCCCGATCGACGACTTCGCCGGCCGCGGCCGGCTGGAATTCGTCCAGTACGAGCTCGAGGAGCCGAAATACGACGTCGAGGAGTGCATCCAGCGCGGCCTGACCTTCGCCGCCCCGCTGAAGGTCCGCCTCCGGCTCATCGTGTGGGATGTGGATGAGGACACGGGTTCTCGTTCCGTTCGCGATATCAAGGAGCAGGATGTCTACATGGGCGACATGCCGCTCATGACGGACAACGGCACCTTCATCATCAACGGCACCGAGCGGGTCATCGTTTCCCAGATGCACCGCAGCCCGGGCGTGTTCTTCGATCACGACAAGGGCAAGACCCACAGCAGCGGCAAGTACCTCTTCGCCGCCCGCGTCATTCCCTATCGCGGCTCCTGGCTCGATTTCGAATTCGACGCCAAGGACATCTGCTACGTCCGCATCGACCGCAAGCGGAAGCTGCCGGCCAGCACGCTGCTGCTCGCCCTGGATTCCGGACGAACCGAGGCGTTGCGCGCCGAGAAGGGCGCCAATCTGGAGCCGAACGAGATCCGCGGCATGGACGCCGAGGAGATCCTGAACCAGTTCTACGGCCAGGTGGTCTTCACCCGGAACGCCAATGGCTGGTCCCGGCCCTTCGACCCCGAGGCGTTCCGCGGCGTCAAGCTTTCCGAGTCGCTGATCGACGCCAAGACCGGCGCCGTCGTGGCCGAGAAGGACGTGAAGCTGACCCCGCGCGCAGCGCGCAAGATCGCCGAGGGCGGCACCACGGAGGTGCTGGTTGGCCGCACCGACCTGCTCGGCCGCTACGTCGCCGAGGATCTGGTGGACATGACCACCGGCGAGATCTGGGCCGAGGCGGGGGAGGAGCTCACCGAGGTGAAGCTCGCCCTGATCGAGCAGGTGGGGCTGGAGCGGCTGCCGACGCTCGCCATCGACCAGCAGGTCGGCCCCTGGATGCGCAACACGCTGGCGGTGGACAAGAACACCAACCGCGACGAGGCGTTGATGGACATCTACCGGGTGATGCGCCCGGGCGAGCCGCCGACGCCGGAGACCGCGGAGACGCTGTTCCGCGGGCTGTTCTTCGACCCCGAGCGCTACGACCTCTCCTCGGTCGGGCGGGTGAAGATGAACATGCGCCTCGGCTTCTCCGCCGAGGAGGTGCCGGACACCATCCGCGTGCTGCGCAAGCAGGACATCATCGCCACGCTGCGCGTGCTGCTGGACCTGAAGGATGGCCGCGGCCAGATCGACGACATCGACAATCTCGGCAACCGCCGGGTGCGCTCGGTCGGCGAGCTGATGGAGAACCAGTACCGCGTCGGCCTCCTGCGCATGGAGCGCGCGATCAAGGAGCGCATGGGGTCGGTCGATATCGACACCGTCATGCCGCATGACCTGATCAATGCGAAACCGGCGGCGGCGGCGGTGCGGGAGTTCTTCGGCTCCAGCCAGCTCTCCCAGTTCATGGACCAGACCAACCCGCTCTCCGAGGTGACGCATAAGCGCCGCCTTTCGGCCCTCGGCCCGGGCGGCCTGACCCGCGAGCGCGCCGGCTTCGAGGTGCGCGACGTGCACCCGACGCATTACGGCCGCATCTGCCCGATCGAGACGCCGGAAGGCCCGAATATCGGCCTGATCAACTCGCTCGCCACCTTCGCCAAGGTGAACAAGTACGGCTTTATCGAGACGCCGTATCGCCTCGTGCGGGACGGCAAGATCGTCGGCGAGCCGCGCTACCTCTCCGCCATGGAGGAGGAGCGCCTCGTGGTCGCCCAGGCGGATGCCGAGGTCGATGCCGAGACCGGCGAGTTCAAGTCCGAGCTGGTCAGCGTGCGCCAGGGCGGCGACTTCCGCCTGGTGAAGCCGGAGGAGGTGACGGCGATCGACGTCTCGCCGAAGCAGCTCGTCTCCGTGGCCGCGGCGCTGATCCCGTTCCTCGAGAATGACGACGCCAACCGGGCGCTCATGGGCTCCAACATGCAGCGCCAGGCGGTGCCGCTGGTGCGCGCCGATGCGCCGCTGGTGGGCACCGGCATGGAATCGGCGGTGGCGCGGGATTCCGGCGCGACCATCGTGGCGCGGCGCGACGGCGTGGTGGATTCCATCGACGGTGCCCGCATCGTGGTGCGGGCGACGGGGGATGACGGCACGACCCGCGGCGTCGACATCTACCGGCTGCGGAAGTTCCAACGCTCCAACCAATCCACCTGCATCAACCAGCGCCCGCTGGTGAAGGTGGGGGACCAGGTGCTGGCCGGCGACATCATCGCCGACGGCCCCTCGACCGAGCTTGGCGAGCTGGCGCTGGGGCGGAACGTCCTCGTCGCCTTCATGCCGTGGAACGGCTACAATTTCGAGGACTCGATCCTGATCTCCGAGCGGATCGCCAAGGACGACGTCTTCACCTCGATCCATATCGAGGAATTCGAGGTCATGGCCCGCGACACCAAGCTGGGCCAGGAGGAGATCACCCGCGACATCCCGAATGTCGGCGAGGAGGCGCTGCGCAACCTCGACGAGGCGGGCATCGTCTATATCGGCGCCGAGGTGCAGCCGGGCGACATCCTGGTGGGCAAGGTGACGCCGAAGGGCGAAAGCCCGATGACGCCAGAGGAGAAGCTGCTCCGCGCCATCTTCGGCGAGAAGGCGAGCGATGTGCGCGACACCTCGCTGCGCCTGCCGCCGGGCGTCGCCGGCACCATCGTCGATGTCCGCGTCTTCGCCCGCCGTGGCGTGGACAAGGACGAGCGCGCGATGGCGATCGAGCGCGCCGAGATCGAGCGGCTGGCCAAGGACCGCGACGACGAGAAGGCGATCCAGGAGCGGAGCTTCCACTCCCGCCTGCGGGAGCGGCTGCTGAACCGCAAGGCGAGCGGCGGCTTCAAGGGCGTGAAGGCCGGCACCGTCATCACCGATGAGGTGCTGGACCAGTTCGCCAAGGCGACCTGGCGCCAGATCGGCGTGCAGGACGATGCGGCGATGGCCGAGATCGAAGCGCTGAAGCGGGAATTCGACGCCGCGGTGGAGAAGCTGCAGAAGCGCTTCGAGTCCAAGGTGGAGAAGCTGCAGCGCGGCGACGAGCTGCCGCCCGGCGTGATGAAGATGGTCAAGGTCTTCGTCGCGGTGAAGCGGAAGCTGCAGCCGGGCGACAAGATGGCCGGCCGCCACGGCAACAAGGGCGTGGTCTCCCGCGTCGTGCCGGTGGAGGACATGCCCTTCCTCGAGGACGGCACCTCGGTCGATCTCGTGCTGAACCCGCTCGGCGTGCCGTCGCGCATGAATGTCGGGCAGATCCTCGAGACGCATCTCGGCTGGGCCTGCGCCAATCTCGGCCGCCAGGTGGGCGAGCTGGTGGAAGAGTACCGCCGCAGCGGCGCGATGCGTGAGGAGCTGCTGGACCGGCTGCGCGAGGTCTATGGCGAGCAGGTCTTCAACGAGCAGATCGCGCCGATGAACGACGATCAGCTCATCGAGCTGGCGGAGAACCTGAAGAAGGGTATCCCGATCGCGACGCCGGTCTTCGACGGCGCGCGCATGTCGGACATCGAGGGCATGCTGGAACGGGCGGGTCTCGACGTCTCCGGCCAGATGTGGCTGACCGATGGCCGCACCGGCGAGGTGTTTGAGCGCAAGGTGACGGTCGGCATCATCTACATGCTGAAGCTGCACCACCTGGTGGACGACAAGATCCACGCCCGCTCCATCGGCCCCTACTCGCTCGTCACCCAGCAGCCGCTGGGCGGCAAGGCGCAGTTCGGCGGCCAGCGCTTCGGCGAAATGGAGGTCTGGGCGCTGGAAGCCTATGGCGCCGCCTACACGCTGCAGGAAATGCTGACGGTGAAGTCGGACGACGTTTCCGGCCGGACCAAGGTCTACGAGGCCATCGTCCGCGACCAGGACAATTTCGAGGCCGGCATCCCCGAGAGCTTCAACGTCCTGGTGAAGGAGCTGAAGTCGCTCGGCCTCAACGTCGATCTGGAGAATCGCGGCAGCTGACGCGGCTGCCGCCCATCGCCTATCCATTTGCGGCCGCGCCCCCGTTCGGGCGCGGCGGCCCGACCCCGAGGAAGGCCGCATGAACGAGCTGATGAAGATCCTGGGCCAGACCGGCCAGGCGCTGACCTTCGACCAGATCAAGATCTCGATCGCCTCGCCGGAGCAGATCCGTTCCTGGTCCTATGGCGAGATCAAGAAGCCGGAGACCATCAACTACCGCACCTTCAAGCCGGAGCGGGACGGGCTGTTCTGCGCCCGGATCTTCGGCCCGATCAAGGACTACGAGTGCCTCTGCGGCAAGTACAAGCGGATGAAGTTCCGCGGCATCATCTGCGAGAAGTGCGGCGTCGAGGTGACGCTCGCCAAGGTGCGCCGCGAACGGATGGGGCATATCGAGCTCGCCAGCCCGGTCGCGCACATCTGGTTCATGAAATCGCTGCCGTCGCGCGTCGGTCTCATGGTCGATATGAGCTTGAAGGAGCTGGAGAAGGTCCTCTACTTCGAATCCTACGTCGTGCTGGAGCCGGGTCTGACCGACCTGAAGCTGCACCAGCTCCTCACCGAGGAGCAGTACCAGGCGAAGATGGATGAGTTCGGCGAGGATGCCTTCAGCGTGGGCATCGGCGCCGAGGCGGTGAAGCAGATGCTCACCGGCATCGACTGCGGCAAGGAAGCCGTGCGGCTGCGCGCCGAGCTGAAGGAGACCACCTCCGAGGCGAAGCGCAAGAAGCTGGTGAAGCGGCTGAAGCTGATCGAGGCCTTTGCCGAGAGCGGCGCGCGGCCGGACTGGATGATCCTGGGCGTCATCCCGGTCATCCCGCCGGAGCTGCGGCCGCTGGTGCCGCTGGATGGCGGCCGCTTCGCGACCTCCGACCTGAACGACCTCTACCGCCGCGTCATCAACCGCAACAACCGCCTGAAGCGGCTGATCGAGCTGCGCGCGCCGGACATCATCGTGCGCAACGAGAAGCGCATGCTGCAGGAGGCGGTGGACGCGCTGTTTGACAATGGCCGCCGCGGCCGCGCCATCACCGGCGCGAACAAGCGGCCGCTGAAGTCGCTCAGTGACATGCTGAAGGGCAAGCAGGGCCGGTTCCGCCAGAATCTGCTCGGCAAGCGCGTCGACTATTCCGGCCGCTCGGTCATCGTGGTCGGGCCGGAGATGAAGCTGCACCAGTGCGGGCTGCCGAAGAAGATGGCGCTCGAGCTGTTCAAGCCCTTTATCTACTCGAAGCTGGAGAAGTACGGCCACGCCACCACCATCAAGGCCGCGAAGCGGATGGTGGAGAAGGAGCGGCCGGAGGTTTGGGACATCCTCGAGGAGGTGATCCGCGAGCACCCGGTCATGCTGAACCGGGCGCCGACGCTGCACCGTCTCGGCATCCAGGCCTTCGAGCCGGTGCTGGTGGAAGGCAAGGCGATCCAGCTCCACCCGCTGGTCTGCACCGCCTTCAACGCGGATTTCGACGGCGACCAGATGGCGGTCCATGTGCCGCTCAGCCTGGAAGCGCAGCTCGAAGCGCGCGTGCTGATGATGTCCACCAACAACATCCTCAGCCCGGCGAACGGTAAGCCGATCATCGTGCCGAGCCAGGACATCGTCCTCGGCCTCTACTACCTGACGCTGGAGACGCCGGAATTCCGCGCCTCCAAGGACGAGGAGGCTCCGGCCTTCTCGCAGATGGGCGAGCTGGAGCAGGCGCTGCAGGCCGGCGTGCTGAACCTGCACACCAAGATCCGCTTCCGTCGGAACGCGATGGACAAGGACGGCAACATCATTCGCGAGCGGGTGGTGACGACGCCGGGCCGCGTCATGATCGCGCAGCTTCTGCCGCTGCATCCGAACCTGCCCTTCAGCCTGGTGAACCGCCAGCTGACGAAGAAGAACGTCTCCGACGTCATCGACGCGGTGTACCGGCATTGCGGCCAGAAGGAGAGCGTGATCTTCGCCGACCGGCTGATGGGCCTCGGCTTCCGCCAGGCGGCGAAGGCCGGCATCTCCTTCGGCAAGGACGACATGGTGATCCCGGCCAGCAAGCCGGAGATGATTGCGCGCACCAAGGCCGAGGTGAAGGAGTTCGAGCAGCAGTATCTCGACGGCCTCATCACCGCGGGCGAGCGCTACAACAAGGTGGTCGACGCCTGGTCGCGCTGCACGGAAGAAGTCGCGCAGGCGATGATGAAGGAGATCTCCAGGCAGGAAGCCGGCAAGGCGACGAACTCCGTCTGGATGATGTCGCATTCCGGTGCCCGTGGCTCGCCCGCCCAGATGCGCCAGCTTGCGGGCATGCGCGGCCTGATGGCGAAGCCCTCCGGCGAGATCATCGAGCAGCCGATCATCAACTGCTTCAAGGAAGGCCTGACCGTCCTTGAATACTTCAACTCGACGCATGGCGCCCGGAAGGGCCTGGCGGACACCGCGCTGAAGACGGCGAATTCGGGCTACCTCACCCGACGCCTTGTCGACGTGGCGCAGGACTGCATCATCGTCGAGAGCGATTGTGGCACCGAGCGCGGCATCACCGTGCGCGCGGTGATGGATGGCGGCGAGGTCATCTCCTCGCTGTCCGAGCGCATCCTGGGCCGCACCTCGCAGCGCGACGTGCTCGATCCGGCGAGCGGGGAGCTCATCATCCCGCGCAACCACCTGATCGAGGAGTCCGATGCGGAGCGGGTCGAGAAGGCGGGGGTGGAGGAGGTCTATATCCGCTCCGTCCTCACCTGCGACAGCCGCTCCGGCGTCTGTGCCCATTGCTATGGCCGCGACCTGGCGCGCGGCACGCCGGTGAATGCCGGCGAGGCGGTGGGCGTCATCGCCGCGCAGTCCATCGGCGAGCCCGGCACGCAGCTGACCATGCGCACCTTCCATATCGGCGGTGCGGCGCAGCGTGGCGCCGAGCAGTCGGCAGTGGAGGCGACCTCGGACGGCACGGTGAAGATCGCCAACCGCAACGTGGTGGCGAACAGCACCGGCGCGCCCATCGTGATGAGCCGCAACTGCGAGATCGTGCTGAGCGACGCGCAGGGGCGGGAGCGTGCGCGCTACCGCGTGCCCTATGGCGCGCGACTGCTGACCGATGAGGGCGCGGCGGTAACGCGCGGCCAGAAGCTGGCGGAGTGGGACCCCTTCACCCTGCCGATCATGACCGAGCGGAACGGCCGGATCGAATTCGCCGACCTGATCGAGTCCGTGACCCTGAACGAGGTGACGGACAGCGTGACAGGCCTCTCCGCCAAGGTGGTCGGCGAGCCGGTGGACAAGGCGAAGAATGCCAATCTTCGCCCCCGCCTGCTGCTGCGCGCCGAGGACGGCCAGACCCAGCAATACTTCCTGCAGCCGGGTGCCGTGCTGAACGTGGAGAACGGCGCCACGGTGAAGGCGGGCGACGTGCTGGCGCGCCTGCCGCGCGAAAGCTCGAAGACCCGTGACATCACCGGCGGTCTGCCGCGCGTCGCGGAGTTGTTCGAGGCGCGGCGGCCGAAGGACCACGCGATCATCAGCGAGATCGATGGCCGCGTCGAATTCGGCAAGGACTACAAGGCGAAGCGCCGGATCATCGTGGTGCCGGAACAGGTGGGCGACGAGCCGCCGACCCCGCGCGAGTACCTGGTGCCGAAGGGCAAGCACGTCTCGGTGCAGGAAGGCGACTACGTGAAGGCCGGCGACCCGCTGGTGGACGGCCCGCGCGTGCCGCACGACATCCTGCGGGTGCTGGGCGTGGAGGCGCTGGCGAACTACCTCGTCAACGAGATCCAGGACGTCTACCGGCTGCAGGGCGTGAAGATCAACGACAAGCACATCGAGGTCATCGTCCGGCAGATGCTGCAGAAGGTCGAGATCCTCGATCCGGGCGACACCACCTACCTGGTCGGTGAGCAGGTGGATCGCATCGAGTTCGATATCGAGAACGAGAAGCGCATTGCGGCGAAGGAGCGGCCGGCGCGGGCCGAGCCAGTGCTGCAGGGCATCACCAAAGCCTCGCTGCAGACCACTTCCTTCATCTCCGCCGCCTCCTTCCAGGAGACGACGCGGGTGCTGACGGAGGCGGCGACGGCGGGCAAGGTCGATACGCTGGCGGGGCTGAAGGAGAACGTCATCGTCGGGCGGCTGATCCCGGCGGGGACGGGCTCCGTGATGAACCGCCTGCGGGCGCTGGCGGCGCAGCGTGACCGCAGCCGCCTGCCGGCCGGGCAGCCGAGCCTGCCGGAGCCGGAAGGGCGCCAGGCGGCCGAGTAGGCCGGCTGCTGCAACCACGAAACGGGCCGGGCTCCGCAGGGAGTCCGGCCTTTTTTAATGCTTTCCTTGGAAAGCGCCGCCGGGGACTTCGGCACGCTTGACTCAGGCGGGGGGCACGCGTAGTAAGCCCGCCCTTGGCAAGGCCGGGCGCAATGCGCGGGCCGTGCCAGGATTTGGTCCTACAACGCTGCGCAGCCGGCGCCGCGGCCCCGCTCTTGGGGTTTGCTGAGGCCGGCAGCGGGTCGGGGCGCCTGCAGGGGAGCGTGAGGCTCGCCTTGCGGGCATTCGGCTTTTGGCGTCCCGGGGCCGACGAAGTTTTGCGAAGGGGCGTCATGCCGACGATCAACCAGCTCATCGCCCAGGGGCGCGAGCCGAACGCGAAGCGGAACAAGGTGCCCGCGCTGCAGGGCTGCCCGCAGAAGCGCGGCGTCTGCACCCGCGTGTACACCACCACGCCGAAGAAGCCGAACTCGGCGCTCCGCAAGGTCGCCAAGGTCCGGCTCACCAACGGCTATGAGGTGGTGAGTTACATTCCGGGTGAGGGGCACAACCTGCAGGAACACTCCGTGGTGCTGATCCGTGGCGGCCGCGTGAAGGACTTGCCGGGCGTCCGCTACCACATCCTCCGCGGCGTGCTCGACACCCAGGGCATCGCCAAGCGCCGTCAGCGCCGTTCGCTCTACGGCGCGAAGCGGCCGAAGTAAGGAGAGGACGAGATGTCCCGCCGCCACAGCGCGCAGAAGCGCGAGGTCCTGCCGGACCCGAAATTCGGCGACATCGTGCTCAGCCGTTTCATGAACGTGCTGATGTACGACGGCAAGAAGAGCACCGCGGAGCGGATCGTCTATGCCGCCATGGATGCGCTGAAGCGCCGCGTGGGGCCGAATGGCGACCCGCTGCGCCTGTTCCATGAGGCGATGGACAATGTGAAGCCGGCCGTAGAGGTGCGCAGCCGCCGCGTCGGCGGCGCCACCTACCAGGTGCCGGTGGAGGTGCGGCCGGAGCGGCGCCAGGCCCTGGCGATCCGCTGGCTGATCGAGAGCGCGCGCAAGCGCGGCGAGAACACGATGGAAGAGCGCCTTTCCGGCGAGCTGCAGGACGCGGCGAACAACCGCGGTGCAGCCGTGAAGAAGCGCGAAGACACGCACCGGATGGCGGAGGCGAACAAAGCCTTCAGCCATTATCGTTGGTAACGCTAGCCGATCGGGAACGACGACAATGGCGAAGGCGAAGTTTGAGCGGAACAAGCCGCACTGCAACATCGGGACGATCGGGCACGTTGACCATGGGAAGACGTCGCTGACGGCGGCGATCACCAAGGTATTGGCGAAGACCGGCGGCGCGACCTTCACGGCGTATGACCAGATTGACAAGGCGCCGGAGGAGAAGGCCCGCGGGATCACG
>NZ_JAMZIK010000218.1 GCF_024178315.1 Siccirubricoccus soli
GCAGGCCACGACGACGGCCTCATCCTCGACCGACAGGACGGTCGATCTGGGCTCCTGAGGGCCGGTGCGCCGGTCGGAGACGGAGGTGCGCTTCCTCCACTTGGCCACGGTCTTGGGGTGATCCCGTAGCGGCTGGCGAGCCCTCTCAGGCTCTCTTGACTATGCTGGATCGCTCGACGGACCGCCGCTGTCGTTGTGGCGCTCCCATGATGAACCCGGCCCATAGCGCGTCCTTCCACGCCCGCTGGAAGACCCCACCATCAAACCCCGGGATCAAACAGCTAGGCCACCCTGAGCAGCGCCGCCGCCTCGTTCTCCTCCGCCGTCAGGCCGGGCAGCAGGCGGGAGAGCGCCTGCAGCGTCTCCTTCGTCGCCCGGGTCAGCGGCAGGCGCGGCGTCGGGTCCGCCAGCCCCAGCAACCCGAGCGCCGCCTTCAGCGGAATCGGGTTGGTCTCGGCGAACAGCGCCTCATGCAGCGGCGCCAGCCGGTCCCGCAGCCGCGTCGCATGGGCCAGGTCGCCCACATCCCAGGCCGCATGCTGCGCCGTGCACAGCCCCGGCACGAGGGCGGCGGTGACGGAAATGCAGCCCACCCCGCCCATGGCGCGATGCGCGAGCTGCGTCGGGTCATCGCCCGAGAGCTGGGGGAAATCCGCGCCGCAGAGTCGCCGCAGCCGGGCCGGGCGCGCCAGGTCGCCGGTGGCATCCTTCAGCGCCTGCACCATCCCCTCGGCACAGAGCCGTGCGATGGTCTCATCCGCGAAGCCCACGCCCGCGCGGCTTGGCACGTCATACAGCACCACCGGCAGGCCGGTGGCCGCTGCGACGGCCCGCACATGGCAGCGCAGCCCTTCCTGCGTCGGCTTCACATAGGGCGGGGCGGAAACCAGCAGCCCGGAAGCGCCGCAGCGCTCCGCCGCCACGGCCAGTGCCACCGCGGCCTCGGTATTCGGCGCGCCGATGCCGGCGATCACCGGCGCCCGCCCGCGGGCGACCGCCGCCACGATGCGGATCGCCTCGGCATGTTCCTCCCGGTGCAGGGCCGGCGCCTCGCCGGTGCTGCCGCAGACCACCAGCCCGGCGGCGCCATGGGCCAGGGCGCGCGCGGCCAGGCGTTCGAGCGCCGGGCCGTCCAGCGCGGCCGGATCGCCCCGCAGGAAGGGAGTCGGCAGGGCGGGCAGGGAGCCGCTGAGCTTGGCCAGGAAGGCAGGGCACGGCATGGCTCAGCGCCCCCTGACCGCCACGGCGCGGCGCTCGCACAGCAGCAGCGCGCCGCCTTCCGCCTGCGCTCGCAGCCGGGCCCGGGCGAAGCCATAGGCCTTGAGCCGCCCGGCGAGGCCGCGCGCCAGCCCCGCCGCGCTGAAGCCGAGGGCCAGCCGCCCGCCCGCGGGCAGGGCGCGCCGGGCGCATTCGGCGATGGCGTCGGCGGCTTCGGCTGAGGCGATGCGCGGGGCGACCACCAGATCCGCCGCTTCCGGGTGGCGCTGGGGTGTGGCGAGGCCGAGCACGGAACGGCAGCCGCGGCGCAGCGCGGCGCACATGGCGTCGACTCCCCGGCCGCCGATGACCAGCACCCGGTCCTTCGGGCCGGCCCCGGCGGCGGTGAGCAATTCCTCCTCCTGCGGCTCGGCCGGGACCGAGCGCTGCGGCGAAGGGGCAGGCAGAGGCTTCATGGATATGGCTGACATGAGGGATCCTCCGGCACGGAAGCCTGTGCCCTTCGCCCGTAAAGCCGCCATGCGAGTTGCCGTGTCGGGCCGTAAAGCCGGCGTAAAGGCGGCGGCTCGGCGCCGCCTGCAGCGAGGCGAGAGCGGCGCCCTGGCCCGCGGCCGAAGGCGCCGTCGCGCCCGCGATACCGTCGAAGACGGCCATGCGTGAGCGCCCGCTGCTGCGGCTGCGTCGAAGATGCCACCGCGCTTCCTGCGGCGCTGGCGCATGCTGGCGGGCAACCGGGCCAGGGCGGGCCTGAGCGGCGGCGAGGCCGAGCGCATCTGCCGCCGTGCCGCGACGGAGCACGGCCTGGGCAGTGTCCGGGGAGGCACCGCCACCTTGGCCGGTCCCGCCGCCGGCGATCCCGCTCTATGCTGCGCCGATGCAGACCCCGATGCCTCGAGTCGCCGCCGCGCCGCCCGTCCCGCTTCCCCCGGCCGGCCGGGCCGCCTGATGTCCACCGCGCCTTCCGCCACACCGCACACCGTCATCATCGGCGCCGGCATCGTCGGCGCCTGCACCGCGCTGGAGCTGCTGAAGGCCGGCCACCGGGTCACCCTCCTGGAGCCCGGCCTGCCGGGCGGGGAACAGGCGGCGAGCTACGGCAATGGCTGCTGGCTCAGCCCCGCCTCCGTCATCCCGCCGGCCCTGCCGGGGCTGTGGAGGAAGGTGCCGGGCTTCCTCTCCGACCCGCTCGGGCCGCTCGCCATCCGCTGGAGCTATTTCCCGAAGGTCCTGCCCTGGCTGCTCCGCTACCTTGCCTCCGGCTGGACGGAGGCGCGGGTGCAGCGCACCGCCGTCGCGCTGCGCGCCCTGGTGCAGGGCGCCCCGGCGCTGCATGCGGCGCTGGCCGAGGCGGCCGGTGTCGGCCACCTCATCCAGCGCCACGGGCTGCTGTACATCTACCCGGACCGCCGGGATTTCGAGGCGGAGGCGCTGGCCTGGCGCATCCGCCGCGCCGTCGGCGTGCAATGGGTGGAGCTCTCCGCCGAGGAGCTGCGCCAGCGCGAGCCGGAGCTGGACCCCCGCTACACCTTCGCCCTGCTGGTGGAGGAGGGCGGGCATTGCCTCGACCCCGGCGCCTATGTCGCGGCGCTGGTGGCGCTGGCGGAATCGGAGGGGGCGGAGCGCGTCACCGACCGCGCCACCGGCTTCCGCATCGAGGGCGGGCGGCTCCGTGCCGTCCTGACGCCGAACGGCGAGTTGGCCTGCGACCGTGCCGTCATCGCCGCCGGCGCCTATTCGAAGCAGCTTGCCGCCGCCGCCGGGGACCGGGTGCCGCTGGAGACGGAGCGCGGCTACCACGCCATGATCCAGGGGGCGGAGATCGGCCCGCGCACGCCGATGATGCCCTCCGACGGCAAGATGAGCATCACCATGACTGCCGGCGGCCTGCGCTGTGCCGGGCAGGTGGAAATTGCCGGGCTGGAGGCGGCGCCGAATTGGCGGCGGGCGGAGATCCTGCGGGACCATCTGCTGCGCAGCTTCCCTGGCCTGCCGCGAGATCTGCCGGCGGAGCGGATGCGGTTCTGGATGGGCCACCGGCCGAGCATGCCGGATGGCCTGCCCTGCCTCGGCCCGTCCCGCGCCACGCCGGACATCGTCCATGCCTTCGGCCACGGCCATGTCGGGCTGGCCGCCGCTCCGCGCTCCGCGCAACTGGTAATGCAAATCCTGACTGGACAACCAGTGGCGGTTGATACGAAACCTTACGATGCGGCCCGATTCTAACGATTTAATTCTCGCTTTGCGGACGCCGGGGTGTCACAATCCGCGGCTAGTGGCCCGCCTCTCGCGCAGCCACGGACACTGATACGGACAATAAAAAGTGCCTTCCGACATCGATCCGCAGGGCGGAGACGGGCCCATCGAGGCCCAGGTCAAGTGGTACAACGCCCGCAAGGGCTTCGGCTTCGTGCTGGGCCCGGACGGACAGGATGTGTTCTTCCACGCCTCGGCCCTGACCGAGGCGGGAATCGAACCGCCTGAGACCGGGGATACCCTGGTCTGCGAGATCGGCTCCGACCGCCAGGGGCGCCGCCTCGTCACCCGCATCATCGAACGCAAGCCGGGCGATGGCAGCGCTGCCGGCGCCCGCCCGCCGCGGCGCGATTTCGGCGGTGGCGGCTTCGGGGACCGCCCGCCGCGGCGCGACTTCGGCGGTGGCGGCTTCGGGGACCGTCCGCCGCGGCGCGACTTCGGTGGTGGCGGCTTCGGGGACCGTCCGCCGCGGCGCGACTTCGGTGGTGGCGGCTTCGGGGACCGTCCGCCGCGGCGCGATTTCGGCGGTGGCGGCTTCGGGGCCCGCCCGCCGCGGCGCGATTTCGGCGGTGGCGGCTTCGGGGCCCGCCCGCCGCGGCGCGATTTCGGCGGTGGCGGCTTCGGGGCCCGCCCGCCGCGGCGCGATTTCGGTGCCGGCGGCGGCTTCGGCGGCCCGCGCCAGGGCGGCTTCGGGGATCGTCCCCCCCGGCGCGATTTCGGGGACCGCGATGCGGGCGGCCCGACCTATGCGCTGAACGGGACGGTGAAGTGGTTCGACCAGGTGCGCGGCTTCGGCTTCGTCACCCCGGATGATGGCGGCCAGGATGTCTTCCTGCATTCCTCCGTCCTGCAGCGCGCAGGCCGGCAGGATGTGCAGCAGGGCGAGAAGGTCGCGCTCGATGTGCGGGACGGCCAGCGCGGCCGCCAGGCCGTCAACCTGAAATAGCCCCGGGGATTATCCGGGCCTGATCCGGCCGCCTTCCGCTAGGGAGGCGGCCTTTTTCATGGGCGGCGCCCGCATTCGGCATTCCTTCACCCTGGCGGCGCAGGGTGTGGCATGGCCGCCCTGCTGGTCCTGCTGCTGCTGCTCGCCGCCCCGGCCAGGGCGCAGGAGGAGCCGCCCGCCTGCACGCCGGAGCGGGAGGGGATGACGGCCTGCTTCGCGGAGAAGCTCTGCCTCTGCCGCTTCCAGCCCGGCGGGCAACTCAGCGGCCGGCCTTCCGGCCATCGCTGGGATTGCGGCGTGCTGCGCCCGCATTGCGGCGTGGCCCCGGCCGGCCCGCCGCCTTCCCCGGTGGTGCCGGGCTATGGCGGCTATCCCACGCCCTATGGCGGCGAGCGGGAGGGCGGGTATCCCGGCGCCTATCCACGGCCTGCGCCGGGTCGCATTTCCACGCCGAAATAGTCATGCGCGGCCTGCCGGACGTACCACCGCGGCAAGGCTTCAGCCGAAGCGCCGCGGCCTGAGCCCCGCCTGGAACCAGCAGATCATCGAGTAGATGTCATACACCGGCAGGCCCAGCGCATCCTGCAGCGCGGCCGCATAGGGCGGCATGTTGGTACATTCCAGCACGATGGCGCCGACCTCCGGATGCGCCGCCACCAGCGCCCGCCCGGCCTCCAGGATGTCCTGTTCCGCCAGCGCCACGTCCAGGTCCTGCTTCTCTGCCTTGATCAGCACGCGGAAGAATTCCCGCCCGTCCTCCGTGCCGGCGATCGGCGTATCCAGCGGCACCCCCGCCGCCTCCAGGTGCCGCGGCGTCAACCCGGCCTTGTTCACCGTCACCACGCCGACGCGCCTGCCGGGCGGCAGCGTCGCCTGCACCCAGGGCACCTGCATGAGGGAGGAGGTGGCGACCGGCACCTGCACCGCCTCCGCCAGCTCCCGCTGGAACAGGCTGAGGAAGCCGCAATTGGTGGTGATCGCCTCGGCGCCGAGATCGACCAGGTCGCGCGCCGCCTCGATGAAGGGCGCCAGCAGCCCGGGTGCGCCCTGCACCACCACCCGCTCCGGCGTCGCCCCGCGCACCACCCGGAACAGCACCGGGAAGGGCCAGGTGGTGCCGTTGCCCATGTCGCCCGGAATGCGCGGGAAGCGCGCCTCCAGCATCAGGATGCCGAGCGGCGCGCCATAGATGGACTTGCCGCCGCGGGCGAGGCGGGGCGGGAATGAATCGCTTTCCATGCCCGCAGCTTAAGGCCCAGACTTCGCCACACAATCCGAAAGGGACATGCCGGAATGCCCCAACGACTTGCCGCCCTGCTGCTTGCCCTGCTCCTGGCCGCGCCCGTCGCGGCGCAGGAGGCGCCCTGGCCGAACCGCCCCATCACCATCCTCGGCGGCTTCCCCAACGGGTCCGGCGTCGACATCTACGCCCGCAAGCTGGCGGAGCCGCTGACCCGCGCCCTCGGCCAGCCGGTGGTGGTGGACAACCGCACCGGCGCCGGCGGCAACATCGCCTCGGACCACGTCGCCAAGGCGCGGCCGGATGGCTACCTCTTCCTGCTCGGCACGGCGGGGACGCATGCCATCAACGCCGCGCTCTACCGCAACCTGCCCTTCGACCCGATGCGCGACGTGACGCATGTGGCGCTGCTGGGGGATGTGCCGAACGTGCTGCTGGTGAACCCGGAGAAGCGGCCGCAATACCGGAACTGCCAGGACGTCGTCACGGCGGCGCGGGCGCGGCCGGGGCAGCTCAACTACGCCTCCACCGGCAATGGCGCCTCCACCCACCTGGCCGGGGCGCAATTCGCCGCGGCGCTCGGGATCGAGCTGACGCATGTGCCCTATCGCGGCCAGCCGGGCGCGATGCAGGCGCTGCTCTCCGGGGATGTGGACCTGTTCTTCAACCAGAGCGGGCCATCCATCGGGCCGGTGCGGCAGGGCCAGTTGCTGGCGCTCGGCGTCAGCATGGCGCAGCCGGTGCCGGCGCTGCCGGGCGTGCCGACCCTCGCCGCGGCCTGCAACCTGCCGGGCTTCGAGAGCAGCACCTGGTACGGCCTCCTCGCCCCGCCCGGCCTGCCGGCGCCGATCCTGACGCGGATGCATGCGGAGGTGGCGAAGATCCTGGCGCAGCCGGAATTCCGGGCCTGGCTGGTGGAGAACCAGGGCATCTCGCCGCCGGCCGATACCTCGCCGGAGGCGTTCCGGCGGGTGCATGCGGCGGATATTGCGCGCTGGGGGGAGATCGTCAGGAAGTCCGGGGCGAGTGTGGATTGAGAGGGGGCGCTGCCCCTCTCAAACTCCCCCCTGCCAAAGGCCGAAAGGCCTTTGGACACCATGAGTCAGGGCTTCGCCGGTTCCGGCTGCGGCTAGAGCGTTTTCGGTTTACAGGCGTTCACCGAAAACGCTCTAAGCCTTTGTGTGTAGAGCAGATTCGCGCCTTCGGGCGATGCCGCCCTACGGCGATCTGCTCTAGCCGCGGCGGCTGGCCATGAAGCGGTCGAACTCCTCGCGGTCGCGGGCACGCTTCAGCTGCTCCAGGAACTCGGCGAATTCCTGCTGCTGGGCGTCGAGCGCCCGGCGCTCCTCCTCCAGCCGGCGCAGCATCTCGGCACGGTGCTCGTCGAAGGCGGTGTTGCCGGAGGAACTGCGCGGCCAAGCGGGAATGCGCTCCCGCTGCGCCGCCTGCCAGCCGTAGAAGGCGGCGCCTTTCCACAGCAGCAGCAGGGCGAGGCCGATCGGCCACCAGGCGATGAAGCCCAGCACCACGGCGGCAATCGGGAAGACCGGCGGCAGCGCCGGGAGGGGCGGGAAGGCGGGGCGGGCGAGGCTGCAGAAGGACATGGGGGTCTCCTTCATGAATGTAACTAACATTCGCATTGGTAAAGCGCGCCACCAATGTCAAGGGGATTCACTTCCTGCCAGCAGGGCCGCCACCCCCGTCTCCAGCACCGTCTCGGCGCTCGGGGCACCGAGGGCGGGCGCCGGCAGGCCGGCCCGCTCCAGCATCGCCACGCCATGGCTGAGCGCCCAGACCTGCAGCGCCACCAGCCGCGGATCCCGCCCGTCCTTGGGCAGCAGGGCGCCGATTGCCCCGGCCAGGGTGGCGAAGGGCGCCTCCCCGGCGGCGCCGGGGGCCTCGCCGGGCGCCTGGAAGGCGAACATGGCGGCGTAGTAGCCTGGCTCCTCCCGCGCAAAGCGCAGATAGGCGGGGCCCATGCGCATCAGCGCTTCCTCCGGCGTCGCCCCGGATTGCGCCGCCGCCTGCAGCCGCTCCCCGAAGAGGACGAAGCCGCGGCGGCAAAGCTCGGCCAGCACCTCGTCGCGGTCCTTGAAATGGCGATAGGGGGCGGAGGGGGAGACGCCGGCGCGCCGGGCCGCTTCCGCCAGGGTAAAGCCCAGCGGGCCGCGCTCCGCGACGAGCTGCCGCGCGGCATCCAGCAGCGCTTCCCGCAGGTTGCCGTGATGGTAGCCGCGGCGCGCGGCAAGGGGTGGGTCGGCCATGCGGAGAGATGGCGCCGAGCGGGCCGGGGTGTCGAGAGGGGCGCTGCCCTTCTCGAACTGACCCCGCCAAGGGCCGAAGGGCCCTTGGAACCCTTGTTTTCGCTGAAGCGGCGAGGCGGAGGTTCCCTCACCGTCGCGCCAGGAAGAATGCCCGCAGCAGCTCCGCCGCCTCGCTCTCCCGGACACCCCCCACCACCTCCGGCGCATGGTGGCAGCTCGGCGCCGCGAAGATCCGCGCTCCATGCTCCACCCCGCCGCCCTTCGGGTCATAGGCGCCGAACACCACCCGCTTCACCCGGTAGAGGCTGGCCGCCGCGGCGCAGAGGGGGCAGGGCTCCAGGCTGACGGTCAGCACGCAATCGGCCAGGTATTTCCCCCCCCGGGCCGCCGCGGCCGCGCCCAGCGCCAGCATTTCCGCATGTGCCGTGGGGTCCCGTCGCGCCTCCACCTCATTTCCCGCCCGCGCCAGCACGACCCCGGCGGCATCCGTCACCACGGCGCCGACCGGCACTTCGCCGCGCGCGGCGGCGGCGCGGGCTTCCTCCAGCGCGATCTCCATGGGGCTTTGCATGAAGCGGAGCTTGCCCCGCCATGGCCGGAAGTTCTAGCAAGCCTCCATGCGCACCCGTCCCGTCATCGGCGTCACCCTGGATGCGGAGGAGCCGGGAGGCTACTCCAAGCTTCCCTGGTATGCGCTGCGAAAGAACTACTTCTCGGCCCTTGCGGAGATGGGCGCCCTGCCCATCGCCCTGCCGCACCACCCGGAACTCGCGGAGAGCTATCTTGAGGAGATCGATGGGCTGCTGATCACCGGCGGCGCCTTCGATGTCGATCCCGCCCTCTATGGCGGCGGCCCCACTCACCCGACCGTCACGCTGAAATCCGGCCGCACGGATTTCGAATTGGCGGTGACGCGCGGTGCCCTGGCCCGGAACAAGCCGGTGCTCGGCATCTGCGGCGGGGAGCAGCTCCTGGCCGTGGCGCTGGGCGGCACCCTCATCCAGCACATCCCGGACAGCATCGCCGGCGCGCTGGAGCATGAGCAGCCCAACCCCCGCAATGAGCCGGGGCATGAGATCAGCATCGCCCCCGGCACGCTGCTGGCGCGCATCACCGGCCGCAGCCGCATGGCGGTGAACAGCGCGCACCACCAGGCCGTCGCCGCGGCCGGGGAGGGGGCGGTGGTGAACGCCCTGGCGCCCGACGGGGTGGTGGAGGGGTTGGAGCATCCCGGCTACCGCTTCGCCCTCGGCGTGCAATGGCACCCGGAATATGCCGTGGACCCCGCCGACCCGCTGATCTTCAAGGCCTTCGTCGAGGCCACGCGTGGCTGAGGACGATGCAGGCGGCGAGCGTGGGGAACGTATCGCCAAATGGCTCGCCCGCGCCGGCATCGCCAGCCGGCGGGATGCGGAGAAGCTGATCGCCGAGGGCAAGGTGAAGCTGGACAACCAGCCCGTCACCTCCCCCGCCACCTTCATCCATCCGGGCGACCTGGTGACGGTGAACGGCAAGCTGGTGGCGGAGCCACAGCGCACCCGCCTCTTCCGCTACCACAAGCCCGCCGGCCTGGTGACGACGCATCGGGACGAGAAGGGGCGCGAGACGGTCTTCGACAAGCTGCCGCCCCAGCTCGGCCGCGTCATCTCCATCGGCCGGCTCGACCTCAACTCCGAAGGGTTGCTGCTGCTGACCAATGACGGGGAGCTGGCGCGGCGGCTGGAACTGCCGAGCAATGCCTGGCTGCGCCGCTACCGCGTCCGGGTGCATGGGGAGGTGGATGAGAAGGCGCTGGCCGCCCTCGGCCAGGGCATCCAGATCGGCCGCACCCGCTACGCCCCGATCGAGGCGGGGCTCGACAGCCGCAAGGGCAGCAATGCCTGGCTCACCGTCTCCCTGCAGGAGGGGAAGAACCGCGAGATCCGCCGGGTGATGGAGCATCTCGGCCTCGCCGTCACCCGCCTCATCCGCATCGCCTATGGCCCCTTCCAGCTCGGCGCCCTGCCGCGCGGGGCGGTGGAGGAGGTGAATCCGAAGGTGCTGCGCGACCAGCTCGGCCTGGCCGCGCCCGCGCGCGCCCGGCCGTCGCGCGCCGGCCGCTTCGTCGCCGAGGCGGAGACGATCCAGCCGCTCGGCAAGATGACGCTCACCGGCGGCGATGCGGGCCCCGAGGACGAATAGGGGCGCGCCGCCATGCGGATCATCGCCGGGCGGCATCGCGGCCGCCGGCTCCAGGCCCCGCCGGGGGCGGTGACGCGGCCAACCGCCGACCGGGTGCGCCAGGCGCTGTTCGACATGCTCTGGCACGCTCCCTGGGCCGGGCGTGCCGCCATCGAGGACCAGGTGGTGCTGGACGCCTTCGCCGGCACCGGCGCGCTGGGGCTGGAGGCGCTCTCCCGCGGCGCCGCCGCCGCCGCCTTCATCGAGCAGGATCGGGCGGCGCTCGCCGCGCTCCGCGCCAACATCGTCGCCTGCCGGGAGGAGGCCCGCACCCAGGTGGTGCCGGCCGACGTCCTGCGTCCGCCCCGCGCCGCGCGCCTCGCCGGCCTGATCTTCCTGGATCCCCCTTACGATCCTGCCCGCCCCCGCGCTGCGACAGAGGGGGCTGGTGCCGGGGGAGCGCCGATCATCGACCGCGCCCTCGCCGCCCTGACGGCCGCCGGCTGGATCGCCTCCGGCGCCCTGGTCTCGGCCGAATACGGCGCGCTGCCCGCCGCCCCGCCCCCGGGCTTCGCGGTGCTGGCCGAGCGCGCCCATGGCGCGGCGCATCTGCTGCTGCTGCGGGCGCCGTGACGCGCCGGCTGCGCCGCCTGCTCATCGCCCTCCCCTCCGCGGGGCTGGGCGGGGCGGAGCTGCAGACCGCCATGCTGGCCGAGGACCTGGTCGAATCCGGCGTGGAGCTGGTGCTGGCCATCGAGCCGGAGCTGCTGCCGCGCTTCGCCCGCATGGCCGGCCCGCGCCTCGCCCCGCTGCTGCACCCGGCGGAGATCGCCTGGCGGGAGGCGCGCGGCGCCGGGGAGAACATCGCCCGCCAGGCACGGCAGGCGGCGCGGCTGCGGGACCTGCTTCGCCCCGACGCCGTGCTGGTGCCGCTGCCCTGGCCGAGCCATGGCATTGGCCTGCTGCACGGCTTCGCCGGCACGCCCCTGCTGGCCGTCGGCCATCTGGCGCCGGCGGCGCTGCCGCCGGAGGAAGCGGCAGCGGCCCGCGCCGCGCCGCCCGCCCATTTCATCGCGGTCGCCACCCCCACCGCCGCCCGCCTCGCCGCGGCGTTCGGCCTGCCTCCCGGGGCGGTGGCCGTCATCCCCAACGGCGTCCCGGTGCCGGAAGAGGATCGCATCGCCCGCCGTGCCGCCCGCGCCGCCAAGCGCGCCATGCTGGCCTTGCCGGAGGCGGCCGGGCTGCTGGTCTTCGCCGGGCGGCTGGAGCCGGCCAAGGGGGCGGACATGCTGCCCGCCATCGCCGCCGCGCTGCGCGGCCGGGCCGGCATCGCCGTGCTGGGGCAGGGCGGGCTGTGGCCTGATCTGGAGGGTCACGGCCTCTGGCTCCTCGGCCAGGTGCCGGACGTGCCCGACTGGCTGCTGGCCGCCGATGCCCTGCTGCTGCCCTCCCGGCTCGAGGGCTGCCCGCTGATCTTCCTGGAAGCCGCGGCGCGGCGCTGCCCGGTCGTCGCCACCGCCGCCGCGCTGGAAGCCTTCCCGGATGCCGGCAGCCTCGCCGCCATCGCCCGCAACCCCGGCGCCGCGCGCCTGGCGGAGCTGGCGGTGGAGGTGCTGGCGCGGCCCGACCCGGCGCGCATCGCCGCCGCGCATCGCCGCGCCTGCGCGCAGGACCGGGCCGCCATGCTCGGCCAGTATCGCGCCCGGCTCCGCGCGCTCATGGGTTGATCGGGGCGCGATGCCGATGCATTGCAGGGCGGGGGCGCCGTCGCGGCCGGGGGAGGGCAGGATGCAGGCTGAGATCGCCGTCATCATCCCGGCCTATCGGCAGCCGGCCCTGCTGGTGGAGGCGATGCTCTCCGCCCTGGGGCAGGAGGCGGCGCCGGAGACCGCCCTGGTGGTGGTGGATGATGGCTGCCCCTTCGCGGCGACGCGCCGCACGGTGGCGGAGCTGGCCGCGCTGCATCCGGGCCGCATTCACCTGCTGCGGCAGCGGAACCAAGGCCTCTCCGCCGCCCGCAACGCCGGCATCGAATTCGCGCTGGCCGCCTTTCCCGCCTGCCGCGCCCTCTACTTCCTCGATGCCGATAACCGGCTGCTGCCGCGCTTCCTCGGCCGCGCCGCGGCGGCGCTGGCGGCGGCGGCGCCTGAGGTGGGCTGGGTCTATCCCGACATCGACGAATTCGGCGGGCGGGAGAATTGGGGGACGGGGGGCGAATTCTCCCTGCTGCAGCTCCTCCTGACCAATTACTGCGAGGCCGGCAGCCTGGTGCGGCGGGAGGTCTTCGCCACCGGGCTGCGCTTCGACACCGCGCTGCGCCAGGGCTTCGAGGATTGGGATTTCTGGCTCTCCGCCGCGGCGCGGGGCTGGCGTGGCCAGCACCTGCCGGCCGCCGGCTTCCTCTACCGCCGCCGGCCGGAAAGCATGCTCGCAGCCTCGGAGCGCATCCGGCCGCTGCTGCTCGGTGAGCTCTACCGCAAGCAGGCCGCGCTGCTGGCGCCGCGGCATCTGGCGGCGCTGGAGGCGGCGGAAGCGCCACGCCATGCCATCCACCTGCTGGATACCGGGCTGGTGCGCTGGACCCTGGACCCGGCGGAGACGGGCGAGGAGCTGGCCCCGCCGGTGGCGCGGCGCCGCTTGGCCGCGGCGCTGGACGCTCCCGGCGCGCGCTTCGCCCCGCCCGTCGCCGCCTTTCTCGAAAGCACGACCCTGGCGCTGCTGGCGCGCTTCGGCGTGCTGCACATGGCCTTCTGGTGGGCGGCGCGGCTGCTGGAGACAGCGGAGCGCGTCGTGCTGGAGCTGGTGCCGGCCGAGCGGCCGGAGATCCGGCTGGAGCGGGAGGGGCCGGCCCGGCTGGCGCCGGAGCGTGCCGCCGCGGTTTTCCTCCGCCCCGCGGGCCTGACGCGGCCGGGGGCGGAGGAGATGGGGGCGGAGGTGGAGGCCGCCCTGCTGCGCCTGCACCTGCCGCTGGAGGCGCCGCTGCCGCCCAGCCGCGCCTCTTGGCTTGGCCTGACGCTGGAGGCGACGGCGCTGGCGGCGCTGCGCCGCGCCCGGCGGCCGGGCGGCGCGGAGTGGAAGCGGGAATACCGGCCGGCACGCAGCGGCATGGCCGCAGGGGCCGCCGCCCTGGCCGGGCTCGGCCCCCTGCTGCCGCTCAGGCCGGGGGGCGGGCGGCGCATCGGCTTCCTGCTGCCGCTCTTCTCTTTCGCCGGGCTGGAGAAGGTGGTGCTGAGCCAGGCCCAGGTGCTGCGCGCGCATGGCTGGCGCTGCTTCCTCTTCGTCCTCGGCGCCGGGCGGGCCGAGCGCGGGCCGGATTTCGCCGCGGCCTTCGAGGGCGTGGTGCTGCTGGAAGGGCTGGGCGAGCAGGCGGTGGAATGGCGGGGCGGCTATTTCGGCGCCGGCGTCTCCCGCTTCGACCGGGAGGCGGAGTCGCCCGCGGTGCTCGGCCTGCTGGCCGGGATGGATGTGGTCGTCAACGTCCATTCCCTGGCGGGGCAGGGGTTGATGGCCTCGCTCCGCCGGCTCGGCACCCGCACCTATGGCGGGCTGCACCTCATCGAGCATGGCCCCTGGGGCGAGCCGCAGGGCACGCCGCACATCCAGCTTGCCTATGAGCATGCCTATGACGGCGTGCTCGTCATCTCCCGGAAGCTGCGGGATTGGTGCCAAGCGGCGGGCATTCCGGGGGAGAAGCTGCACCTCATCCCGAACGCGCCGGGCCACCGCACGCCGCCCGCCCGCGTCGCGGCGGCGCTGCGGGCCCGCCGGCTGCGCCCCGCGGGACCGTTGCGCGTGCTCTATCTCGGCCGGCTGGACGCGCAGAAGGGGATCGACCGGCTGGCGGCGATGATCGGCCGCATGGCGGGGGAGGATATCGCCTGGCGGGTGGCGGGCCGCGCCGTGCTGGGCGAGGCGGAGGTCGCGCTGCCGGTGCCGGTGGAGCCGCCGGCGCTCTCGCCTGAGGCGCTGGACGCCCTCTACGCCGATGCGGATGTGCTGGTCTTGCCCTCCCGCTTCGAGGGCGTGCCGCTGGTGGTGCTGGAGGCGCAGCGCCTGGGCTGCGTGCCGGTCGCCACCGATGTCGGCGCGGTATCGGAGGCGATCGCCGACGGGGTGGATGGGGTGCTGATCCGGACTGATGTGCCGGAGGAGGCGGTGGTGGACGGCTTCGTCGCGGCGCTGCGCGGGCTGGCGGCGGACCGCGCCCGGCTGCGGGCGATGGCGGAGGCGGGGGCGGCGCGCATCGCCGCCATGGGGTGGGAGGAGGCGATGGCGGAGTTCCTCGGGCATCTGGACGCGGTCTGCCCGCCCGCGGCCGGGGCCGGGCCATGACGCCCTGCATCGAGCCTGCCCTGCTGGCGGAATTCCACCGCCCCGCCCCGCTGCTGCTGGCGGCCGCCGGGCTGCCGGGGCTGGAGGCGCTGGCCCTGCCCGGGTTCGGCCTTTGGCTGGTCGATGCAGCGGGGCGGCTGCACCGGCCGGGCGGCGACCCGGCCCGGGCCACCCACCCCCTGGCGACGGTGCCCGGCGAGGTGCTGGCGATGATCGGCCCGCCCGAAGCGCTGGAGGGGCTGCGCGGCTGGTGGGAGAGGACGGCGCCCGAGCTGCCGCCGTTGCTGCCAGCCGAGCGGGCCGAGGCGGCGCTGCCGGCGCTGCTGCCCCTGCTGGCCGGCGCCCTCGCCCCGCGCAGCGCCGCGGCGGGGGAGCTGCAGCGCGCCCTGGT
>NZ_JAMZIK010000219.1 GCF_024178315.1 Siccirubricoccus soli
GGCGCCGCGCGGCGGCAATGCCCCGGCGGCGCTGCCGCCCGGCCCGGTCATCCAGCCCCCCGGCCCGGCCGGCGGCCACCAGCCGCCGCTGCGCCGGACGGAGGCACCGGCCGCCCGGCCGGATCTTCGCCTCGTTGCCATGCCTCCGCTGGAGGCCGGCCTTGCGGCTCAATGAGCTTATGCCCCGTATCGGGCTGGAGACGCCGCCGGGCGAGGCGCCGCCGCTCGCGGGGCTGACGGCGGACAGCAGGGCGGTGCGGCCGGGCTTCCTCTTCGCCGCCCTGCCGGGGGCGAAGGCGGATGGCCGCGCCTACATCGCCGAGGCGGTGGCGCGCGGCGCCGCCGCCGTGCTGGCGCCCGCAGGCACGGCCTGGCCGCAGGGCGTCCCGGCCCGGCCGTTCATCACCGATGCCGATCCGCGCCGGGTGCTGGCCCTGCTGGCCGCCGCCTTCCATGGCGCGCAGCCGGATTGGGTCGTCGCGGTGACGGGCACCAACGGCAAGACCAGCACGGTGGATTTCCTCCGTCAGCTCTGGGCGCTGGCCGGAGAGAGGGCGGCCTCGCTCGGCACGCTCGGGCTGGTGGCGGAAGGCTTCCCGCCCGGCCCTTCCCTCACCACGCCGGATCCCGTCTCGCTGCATGCCACCTTGGCCGCCCTGGCCCGGGCCGGGATCAGCCGGGCGGCAATGGAGGCCTCCTCCCACGGCATCGAGCAGCGGCGGCTGGACGGGGTGAAGCTGGCCGCAGCGGGCTTCACCAACCTGACGCGCGACCATCTGGACTATCACGGCACGCTCGCCGCTTACCGGGAGGCCAAGCTGCGGCTCTTTGCCACCCTGCTGCCGCCCGGCGCGCCGGCCGTGGCGAATGCGGACATGGAGGCCGAAACGCTGTCCGCCCTCCGCGCCGCCCGGCCGGACCTGCTGACGGTGGGCGAGGCGGGGGAGGCGATCCGCCTGCTGGCGCATCGCCCGCTGCCTGCCGGCCAGGCGCTGGAACTCGACCTCTTCGGGCGCCGCGAATCGGTGGAGCTGGCCCTGCCCGGACGCTTCCAGGCGGACAACGTCCTGCTCGCCGCGGCGCTGGCCGTCGCCACCGGGCTGGAGGCCGCGCGGCTGCCCTTCCTGCTGCCCCGCCTCGCCGGGGTGCGCGGCCGGATGGAGCTTGCCGCGCGCCTGCCGAACGGCGCTGCCGCCTATGTCGATTACGCCCATACGCCGGATGCCCTCGCCCGGCTGCTGGCCGCGCTCCGCCCGCATGTGGCGCCGGGCGGGAAGCTGCATGTGGTGTTCGGCGCCGGCGGCGACCGCGACCCGGGCAAGCGCCCGCTGATGGGCGCCGCCTGCGCCGCGGCCGCCGACATCTGCTGGGTGACCGACGACAACCCCCGCTCCGAGGATCCGGCGGCCATCCGCGCCGCGGTGCTGGCCGGCTGCCCCGGCGGCATCGATGCCGGGGAGCGGCGCGGCGCCATCGCCCGGGCGCTCGGCGCCCTCGGCCCCGGGGATGTGCTGGCCGTGGCCGGCAAGGGGCATGAGAGCGGCCAGACCATCGCCGGCGTGACCACGCCCTTCGACGACGCGGCGGTGCTGCGCGACCTGGCCGGAGGCGGCGCATGAGCCTCTGGACCGCCGCCGAGCTCCGCGCCGCGACGGGCGGCCGCCTGACCGCCGAGGTGGCAGTGACGGGCATCTCCATCGACACCCGCACCCTCGCCCCCGGCGACCTCTTCATCGCCCTGCGCGATGCGCGGGACGGGCATGATTTCGTCGCGCAGGCCCTGGCGCGCGGGGCGGCGGCGGCCATGGTAGACCACGCCCCCCCTGGCCTTGGCCCGGAGGCACCGCTGCTTTTCGTGATGGAAACGCTCCAGGGCCTCACCGCCCTGGGGGCGGCCGGGCGCGCCCGCTGCGCGGGCCGCGTCGCCGCCGTCACCGGCAGCGTCGGCAAGACCGGCACCAAGGAGATGCTGCGGCATCTGCTGGGCGCGCTGGGTCCCACCCATGCCGCCCAGGCCTCCTACAACAACCATTGGGGCGTGCCGCTCACCCTGGCGCGCCTCCCCGCCGGGGCCCGCTTCGCCGTGATCGAGATCGGCATGAACAATCCGGGGGAGATCGCCCCCCTCACCCGGCTGGCCCGGCCGCATGTCGCCGCCATCACCAATGTCGCGGAGGCGCATATCGGCCATATGGGCGGCATGGCGGCGATCGCCGAGGAGAAGGGCAGCATTGCCCTGGGCCTCGAGCCCGGCGGCGTCGCCGTGCTGCCGCGCGACAATGCCTTCTTTCCCCGGCTTGCCGAGATCGCGCAGGCCGCCGGCGCCGCCCGCATCCTCTCCTTCGGCCGCGACGCATCGGCCGGGGTCCGGCTGCTGGAGGCCACGACCAGCGCCGCCGGCACCACCGCCCGCATCGCGGTGGAGGGGCGGGAGATCGCCATCGCCATGCCGGCCATCGGGCTGCAGCATGCGGAGAACGCCACCTGCGCCCTGGCCGTGGTGGCGGCGCTGGGCGAGGACCCCGCCCGGGCCGCCCCTGCCCTCTCGGCCTATGCCCCCGGCGCCGGCCGTGGCGCGGACCGGGTCGTTGCGCTTCCCGGCGGCGGCACCGCCCTGCTGGTGGATGACAGCTACAACGGCCAGCCCCCGGCCATGCGCGCCGCGCTGCGCAATCTCGGCCTCCGCCCCGCCACCCGCCGCATCGCCGTGCTCGGGGACATGCGGGAGCTGGGCGAGCATTCCGCCGCGCTGCATCGCGGCCTGGCCGAGGAGGCCGGCGCCGCCGACCTCGTCTTCGCCTGCGGGCCGGAGATGGCGCATCTGCTGGCCGCCCTGCCGGCGGCGAAGCGCGGCGCCCATGCGCCCGATTCCGCCAGCCTCGCCCCGCTGGTCAAATCCGCCCTCCAACCGGGAGATGTCGTTCTGGTCAAAGGTTCGCTCGGCAGCCGCATGGCGCTGGTGGTCCAGGCGCTGACGGGAGACGCGAAGTGATCTTCAACCTCTTCGCCCCCTTCGCCGAGGATTTCGCCCTCTTCAACCTGGTGCGCTACACCACCTTCCGGGCGGGCGCAGCCTGCCTGACGGCGCTGGTCTTCTCCCTCGCCCTCGGCCCTGCCGTGATCCGCTGGCTGCGCGGCTTCCAGCGCGGCGGCCAGCCGATCCGGGTGGATGGGCCGCAGAGCCACCTCATCACCAAGAAGGGCACGCCCACCATGGGCGGGCTGCTGATCCTGCTGGCCATGGTGCTGGCCACGCTGCTCTGGGCCGATCTGCGCAACGGCCTGGTCTGGGCGACGCTGCTGGTGACGGTGGGCTACGGGCTGCTGGGCTTCGCCGATGACTGGCTGAAGGTGACGAAGCGCAACACCAAGGGCGTCTCCGGCCGGATGAAGCTGCTGGCGCAGGGCGGCATCGGCCTGATCGGCGCCCTCTGGATCATGTGGGTGCAACCGGCCCCGATCGCCACGGCCCTCGCCCTGCCGGTCTTCAAGGGGGCGCTGATCCCGCTCGGCCTGTTTTTCCCGCTGGTCGGCATGCTGGTGATGATGGGCGCCTCCAACGCGGTGAACCTGACGGACGGGCTGGATGGCCTCGCCATCGTCCCGGCGATGATCGCGGCCGGGGTCTTCGCCCTCATCGCCTATCTCGTCGGCAACCGGGTGCTGGCGGATTACCTGCAGATCATCGCCGTGCCGGGGGCCAACGAGCTGGCGGTGTTCTGCGCCGCGCTGATCGGCGCGGGGCTCGGCTTCCTCTGGTTCAATGCCCCGCCCGCCGCGGTCTTCATGGGCGATACCGGCTCCCTCTCCCTCGGCGGGGCGCTCGGCGCCGTCGCGGTGGCGACGAAGCATGAGATCGTGCTGGCGATCGTCGGCGGCCTTTTCGTCGTCGAGACTGTCAGCGTCATCATCCAGGTCTTCTGGTACAAGCGCACCGGGCGGCGCGTCTTCCTGATGGCGCCGCTGCACCACCATTTCGAGAAGAAGGGCTGGGCAGAGGCCACCATCGTGATCCGCTTCTGGATCATTGCCATGGTGCTCGCCCTGGTCGGCCTCAGCACGCTGAAGATCCGATGAGCAAGTTTCGTCCCTTCGCCGGAGAGCGCATCGCCCTGGTCGGGCTCGGCAAGGCCGGGCTGCCCGCGGCGCGGCGGCTGCGCGACTGGGGGGCTGAGGTCACTGCCTGGGACGATGGCGAAGCGGCGCGGGCGGCGGCCGCGGCGGAGGGCCTGCCGCTCGCCAACCCGGCAGAGGGCGCTTTCCGCTGGGATGCGCTGCTGCTCTCCCCGGGCATTCCGCACCGCCTGCCGAAGCCGCACCCGGCGGCCGCGGCGGCGCGCGCGGCGGGCAAGCCCATCCTCTGCGACGTGGACTATCTGTTCCGCGCGGTGCGGGCCTCGGGCAGCGCCGCGCGCTTCGCCGGCATCACCGGCACCAATGGCAAATCCACCACCACCGCGCTGCTGCACCACCTGCTGGCGCGCGGCGGAATGCCGGCCCTGGCCGGGGGCAATCTCGGCCCCGCCGCCCTCTCCCTCGACCTGCTGGGGGATACGGGACTCTACGTGCTGGAAATGTCCTCCTACAGCCTGGAGCGACTCCACGGGACGCGCTTCAACATCGCCGCCATGCTGAACCTGACGCCCGACCATCTGGACCGCCATGGCGACATGACAGGCTATGCCGCGGCCAAGGCGCGCATCTTCGCCTGCCAGGAGGCCGGGGATGCGGCGGTGATCGGCATGGACGATCCCTGGGGCGCCGCCATGGCCACCCCGGCGCGGCGCATCCCCATCTCCGGCACCACGAAGCAGCCCGGCGGCGTCTGGGCGGAGGAGCTGGTGCTGCGCGACGATGCCGGCCCGATCCTCGACCTGCGCGAGGCACCCGCCCTGCCCGGCGCCCACAACGCCCAGAACGCCGCGGCGGCCAGCGCCATGGCGCTGTTCCTCGGCCTGCCCCGCGCCGCGCTGGCGGAGACCCTCCGCCTCTATCCTGGCCTGCCGCACCGGCAGGAGCGGGTCGGCACCCATCGCGGCGTGACCTTCGTCAACGACAGCAAGGCCACCAATGCCGACAGCACCGAGAAGGCGCTGGCGAGCTACGACCGCGTGGTCTGGATCGCCGGCGGCACGGCGAAGGAGGGCGGGATCGAAAGCCTCGTCCCCCTCTTCCCCCGCATCGCCGAGGCCTTCCTGATCGGCCGCGACGCGCCGCTCCTGGCGCAGACCCTCGCCGCCCATGGAGTGAAGCACAGCATCCCCGGCACGCTGGCCGAGGCGACACGCGCGGCCGCCGCCGCCGCCTTCGCCGGCGCCGCCCCCGTGGTGCTGCTCTCCCCGGCCTGCGCAAGCTGGGACCAGTTCACCGGCTACGACCAGCGCGGCGACGCCTTCCGCGCCCTGGTCGCCGCCCTCGGCCAGGAAAGGGCCGCCTGATGGTCAGCCGCGCCGACAATTCCGTCCTCGGCCGCTGGTGGTGGACGGTCGATCGCTGGACCCTCGCCGCCCTGCTGGCGCTGATCGGCTTCGGCTACGTCATGATGCTGGCGGCGAGCCCGGCGGTCGCCGAGCGCGTCATCGGCGAGGCCTCCCGCACCCTGCTCTTCCTGAAGCAGGTGGTTTTCCTCGGCCTGGCGGCGGCGCTGATGGTCTCCGTCTCCCTGCTCTCGCCGCGCGACATCAGGCGCCTCGCCCTGCTCGGCTGCCTCGGCGCGCTGGTGCTGACGGCGGCCACCCTCGTCATCGGCTTCGAGACCAAGGGGGCGCGGCGCTGGCTGGCCTTCCCGCTACTCGGCACCATGCAGCCCTCGGAATTCCTCAAGCCCTGCCTCGCCGTGGTCTCCGCCTGGTTCCTGGCGGAGGGGAATTGGGCGGCGGCGCAGCGCGCGGCGGAGCCGCAGCGGGGCCTCGGCCTGCTGCACGGCCGGGTGCTCTGGCCGCTCGCCGCGCTCGGCCTGCTCGGCGTCACCGCCGTCATCCTGAAGTCGCAGCCGGATTTCGGCATGCTGATGGTGGTGGTCTCGGTCTTCCTCGCCCAGGCCTTCGTCGCCGGGCTGAACCTCGTCTTCGTCGCCGTGCTGGGGGCGGGGGGCATCGGCCTCGCCATCGCCGCCTATTTCATCCTGCCGCATGTGCGCAGCCGGGTGGACCGCTTCCTCGACCCCTCCTCGGGCGACACCTTCCAGATCACCAAGGCGATGGAGGCCTTCGGCAATGGCGGGCTGTTCGGCCGCGGCCCCGGCGAGGGGCGGGTGAAGAACCTGCTGCCGGACGCCCATGCCGATTTCGTGTTCGCCGTGGCGGGAGAGGAGTTCGGCCTCGTCGTCTGCGCCGTCATCCTGCTGCTGTTTGCCTTCGTCGTGGTGCGCGGGCTGATCCGGCTGCTGGCGGAGGCCGACCTCTTCGTGGTGCTGGCCGCCACCGGGCTGCTGGCGCAGTTCGGGCTGCAGGCCTTCGTCAACATGGCTTCCACCCTGCACCTGATCCCGACCAAGGGGATGACCCTGCCCTTCGTCTCCTATGGCGGATCCTCGGTGCTGGCCATCGCCCTCGGCATGGGCATGCTGCTGGCGCTGACCAAGAAGCGCGGCAGCCGGGCGGAGGAGGCGCTGTGACCCGCCCCGCCCGGATCCGGGGGGCCGCATGATGCGCGGCCCCGCGGTGCGCCCCATCGTCATTGCGGCCGGCGGCACCGGCGGACACCTCTTCCCCGCCGAGGCGCTGGCGGCCGAGCTGGTGGCGCGCGGCGAGCGCATCGCACTGATGACCGATGCCCGCTCCACCGCCTTCGCCAGCCCGGCCTTCGCCAATGCGGAACGCTTCGTGCTGCAGGGCGAGGGGCTGTCCGGCCGCGGCGTGCTGCGCGCGGCGCGCGGCGCGGTGGCGCTGGCCGCCGGCACCTGGCAGGCGCGGCGCCTGCTGCGCCGGCTGGGCGCCGCGGCGGTGGTCGGCTTCGGCGGCTACCCCTCCGTCCCGCCCCTGCTCGCCGCCCTCGGCATGGTGGGGCGCCGACCGGTGACGGTGCTGCACGAGCAGAACGCCGTGCTCGGCCGCGCCAACCGGCTGCTCGGCCGCCGGGCGGATGCCCTCGCCCTCTCCTTTGCCGCCACCCGGCTCGTGCCGGCGGGCGCGCGGGTGACGGTAGTGGGCAACCCGGTCCGCCCCGCCCTCGCCGCGCTGGCCGGCAGCGCCTATCCGGTGCCGGAGGGGGCGATCCGCCTGCTCGTCCTCGGCGGCTCGCTCGGCGCCCGGGTCTTCGCCGATGTGGTGCCGCCCGCCATCGCCGCCCTGCCGGAGACGCTGCGCCAGCGCCTGGTGGTTGCCCAGCAATGCCGGCCGGAGGATCTCGGCCGGGTGCGGGAGGCCTACGCGGCGGCCGGCATCCCCGCCGACCTCTCCCCCTTCTTCCCCGATGTCGCCGGGCGCCTGGAGATGGCGCATCTGGTCATCGCCCGAGCCGGCGCCGGCACGGTGGCGGAGCTCGCCTGCGCCGGCCGCCCCGCCATCCTGGTGCCGCTGCCGCATGCGATCGACGACCACCAGCAGGCCAATGCCCGGCTGCTGGAGCAGGCCGGCGCCGCCACGGTGGTGCGCCAGGCGGATTTCACCGCTGAGCGGCTCGGCACCGAACTCGCCGTGCAGCTCGCCGACCCGCGCGCCCTGGCCCGCGCCGCCGCCTCCGCCGCCCGGCTCGCCCAGCCGGACGCGGCGCGCAGCCTTGCCGACCTCGTCCTTTCCCTGGTCCGCGCCCGGACCGAACAGGAAGCCCTCTGAATGCGTGCCCTGCCGCTCTCCATCGGCCCCATCCATTTCGTCGGCATCGGCGGCATCGGCATGTCCGGCATTGCCGAGGTGCTGCACAATCTCGGCTACCAGGTGCAGGGCAGCGACATCGCGGAGGGCTACAACGTCGCCCGGCTGCGGGAGGCCGGCATCCCCGTCGCCATCGGCCATGACGCGGCGAACCTGGCGGAGGCCCAGGTCGTCGTCGTCTCCACCGCCGTCCGCAAGGACAACCCCGAGGTCGCCGCCGCCCGCCAGCGGCTGATTCCCGTGGTGCGCCGGGCCGAGATGCTGGCCGAGCTGATGCGGCTGAAATGGTCCGTCGCGGTCGGCGGCACCCATGGCAAGACCACCACCACCAGCCTCGTCGCCTGCGTGCTGGAAGCGGCGAAGATCGACCCCACCGTCATCAATGGCGGCATCATCAACGCCTATGGCACCAATACCCGCCTCGGCGCGGGCGAATGGATGGTGGTGGAGGCGGATGAGAGCGACGGCTCCTTCCTCCGCCTCCCCTCCGTCGTCACCGTCGTGACGAACATGGACCCGGAGCACCTGGACCATTGGGGCACGGCGGAGGCGATGAAGGAGGGCTACGCCCAGTTCGTCAGCAACATCCCGTTCTACGGCTTCGCCGTGCTGTGCCTCGATCATCCCGAGGTCCAGGCGATGATCCCGAAGCTCGACCGCCGCATCGTCACCTATGGCTTCTCCCCCCAGGCCGATGTGCGGGCGGAGAAGCTGCTGACCGACCGCAAGGGCGCCACCTTCCACGTCACGGTGCAGGACCGCGCCACCGGCCGCGCCCGGACCATGATGCCCTTCCGCCTGCCGATGCTCGGCCAGCACAATGTCCAGAACGCCCTGGCCGCCATCGCCATCGGCGTGGAGATGGGGATCGACGAGGAGACCATCCGCAGCGCCCTGGCCGGCTTCAAGGGCGTGAAGCGCCGCTTCACCCGGGTGGGGGAGGCGAATGGCGTCACCATCATCGACGATTACGGCCACCACCCGGTGGAGATCGCCGCCGTGCTGAAGGCGGCGCGGCAGGCGGGCGCGCGGGACGTCATCGCCGTGGTGCAGCCGCACCGCTATTCCCGCCTCGCCACCCTCTTCGAGGATTTCTGCACCTGCATGAACGATGCGGGGACGGTCATCGTCGCGGATGTCTATGCCGCGGGCGAGGCGCCGATTGAAGGCATGGACAAGGATGCGCTGGTGGAAGGGCTCCGCGCCCGCGGTCATCGCAGCGTGGTGCCGCTGCCGGGGCCGGAGAGCCTCGCCGAGATGCTCAACGCCATCGCCAAGCCGGGCGACTACGTGGTCTGCCTCGGCGCCGGCAGCATCACCAGCTGGGCGCATGCCCTGCCGGAGCAGCTGCTCGCGCTGCAGCCGGCCGCCCGCACCGCCGCCGTGCTGCCCCTGAGGCGGCCATGAGCGCGCGCATGAAGCAGGGCGCCATCCCCGCGCTGCGCGGCCGGATCCAGGCCGGGGCGCCGCTCGCGCCCGTCACCTGGTTCCGCGTCGGCGGCCCGGCGGAATGGCTGGTGCGGCCGGCCGATGCCGAGGATCTGGTGACGCTGCTCGCCGGCCTGCCGGCGGAGACGCCGCTCACCGTGCTCGGTGCCGCCTCCAACCTCATCATCCGCGATGGCGGGCTGCCGGGCGTGGTGCTGCGCCTCGGCGGCGCCTTCGGTGCGGTGCAGGTGGAGCCGGACGGGATCGTCGCCGGTGCCGCCGCGCTGGATGCCGTCGTCGCGCAGCACGCCGCCCAGGCGGGGCTCGCCGGCCTCGAATTCCTCTCCGGCATCCCGGGCAGCATCGGCGGCGCCGTCGCCATGAATGCCGGCGCCTACGGCACCGAGGTGAAGGACGTGCTGGACTGGGCCGAGGTGGCGACCGCTGCCGGCGTGCAGCGCCTGCCGGCCGCGGCCTTCGCCTTCGCCTATCGCCACGCCGCCCTGCCGCCGCGCGGCGTGGTGGTGCGCGCCCGCTTCCGCGCCGCCCCTGGCGAGGCGGCCGCCATCGCCGCCCGCATGGCCGAGATCCGCGCCGCGCGGGAGGCGACCCAGCCGGTTCGCGCCCGCACCGGCGGCTCCACCTTCAAGAACCCGCCGGGCGCGAAGGCCTGGGAGCTGATCGATGCCGCCGGCTGCCGCGGCCTGGCGCTGGGCGGCGCCCAGGTCAGCGGGAAGCATTGCAACTTCCTCCTCAACACCGGCCAGGCCAGGGCGGCGGAGCTGGAAGCGCTGGGCGAGGAAGTCCGGGCGCGGGTGCTGGCCGCCAGCGGCGTCGCGCTGGAGTGGGAAATCAGGCGAATCGGCACCGCCGTTGACGCTGCCGCGCCGGTGGCGGATGGAGACAAGGCATGACGCGCGTCGCGGTCCTCTATGGCGGCATCTCTTCGGAGCGCGAGGTGAGCCTTGCCTCCGGCCAGCAATGCGTCGCCGCGCTGCGCGAGGCCGGCTTCGCCGTGACGCCCATCGAGGCGACGCGCGACCTCGGCAAGCTGGTGGCGGCGCTGGAGGCGGCGAAGCCCGATGCCGTCTTCAACGCCCTGCATGGCCGCTATGGCGAGGATGGCTGCATCCAGGGCGTGCTGGAATGGATGGGCCTGCCCTACACCCATTCCGGCCTGCGCGCCTCGTCGCTCGCCATGGACAAGATCGCGGCGAAGACCGCCTTCCGCGCCGCCGGACTGCCCGTGCTGCCGCACCGGCTGGTGACGGTGGAGGAACTCGCCGAGTCCGACCCGATGTCCCGCCCCTATGTGGTGAAGCCGGTGAGCGAGGGCTCCTCCGTCGGCGTCCACATCCTCCGCACCGGCGACAACCGCCGCACCGAGATCGCCCGCTCCTGGCGCTTCGGCGCGGAGGCGATGGTCGAGGAATACATCCCCGGCCGCGAGCTGACCGTGGGCGTGCTGGAGGACCGGGCGCTGGCCGTGACCGACATCCTGGCCGATGCCGGCGCCTTCTACGACTATTCCTCGAAATATGCGGAAGGCGGCTCCCGCCACGTCCTGCCGGCCGGCATCCACCCCAGGGCCTATCAGCAGGCGCTGGAGGTTGCCGTGGCGGCGCACAAGGCGCTGGGCTGCCGCGGCGCGACGCGGGCCGATTTCCGCTATGACGACACGGAGGGCGAGCCGGGCCGGCTGGTGCTACTGGAGCTGAACACCCAGCCCGGCCTGACGCCCACCTCCCTGCTGCCGGAACAGGCCGCCTTCACCGGCATGCCCTTCCCCGCGCTCTGCGCCTGGATGGTAGAGAATGCCCGCCATGGACCGTAGTCCCGCGCGCCTGCGGCGCGACGCCCGTGAGCCCGCCCGCCGGGCGCGGGGCGCGGTCACCAGCAAGCCGCCCGCCCGCCCCTCCCGCCTCCGCCTCTGGCTGCGCCGCCGCCGCGGCCTGGCGCGGCCGGCGGGGCTCGGCCTGCTCGGCGCCGGCGCGCTCCTCGCCACCGTCCTGGCGGTGATGGCGGCCGACCCCTATGGCCGCCTCGCCGCCCTCTGGGACAGCACCGCGGACATCGGCGCCAGCGCCGGGCTGAAGGTGCAGGAGGTGGTGCTGGAAGGCAGCCGCAACACGCCGCATGAGCTGGTGCGGGAGGCCCTCTCGGTCCGCCGCGGCGACCCGATCCTCGCCTTCGACCCGCAGGCGGCGCGGGAGCGGCTGGAGATGATCCCCTGGGTCCGCACCGCGCATGTGCAGCGCCTGCTGAACGGCACCATCCGGGTGAAGCTGGACGAGCGGAACCCCTTCGCGATCTGGCAGCAGGACCGGCACTTCTCCATCATCGACCGCGAGGGAAAGGTGGTGGAGAGCGCCAGCCTCGGCGCCTTCGGCCCCCTCCCCCTGGTGGTCGGCCCGCGCGCCAATGAGGGCGCGGCGGCGATGATCGACCTGCTGCGCACCCAGCGCGAGGTGAACGACCGGGTGGAGGCGCTGGTGCGCGTCGCCGGACGGCGATGGAACCTCGTGCTGCGCAACAAGGCGGAAGTGCTGCTGCCCGAGGGGCAGGAGGAGGCCGCCATCCTCCGGCTGGCGGAGCTGCAGGCGAAGCAGGCGCTGCTGGACCGCCCGCTGGTGGCGATCGACCTGCGTCTGCCGGACAAGCTGGTGCTGCGCCTGCCCCAGGCGGCGGCCCCCGCCGGCCCGGATCCGGCGCTGCAACGGGTAAGGAATGGCCGCGGATGAACCAGATCGCCCGCCTCCCCCCGGCCTTCGAGCCGCCGGTCCCCGCCCCGCCCAGGCGCCGCGGCGGCCGCAGCGGCGTCTTCGGGGTGATCGACCTCGGCAGCACCAAGATCGTCTGCCTCATCGCCCGGATCGAGGGCGACGGCGCGGCGCGGGTGCTGGGCTTCGGCTGGCAGCGGGCGCAGGGCATCAAGGGCGGCAGCATCGTCGATCTGGAAGTCGCCGAGCGCGCCATCCGCGCCGCGGTGGGCCAGGCGGAGGTGATGGCGGACACCCAGCTGCGCGGCGCCATCCTCAACCTCTCCTGCGGCCAGCCGGAAAGCCGGCACCAGCACATCCAGTGGCCCATCCATGGCCGCGCCGCGACCGAGGCCGATCTCCGCGCCATCCTGCAGGAAGGCCGCCGCCGCTGCGCGGAGGAGGGGCGGGAGACGGTGCATGGCTTCCCCCTCGGCTTCTCGGTGGATGCGACGCCGGGCGTGGAAGACCCGCGCGGCATGATCTGCGAGCAGCTCACCGCCCGGCTGCACATGGTGGATGCGGCGCAGGCCTCGCTGCGCAACCTCGGCGCCTGCCTCGCCCGCTGCGATCTGGAGGTGGAGGAGCTGGTCTCCGCCCCCTTCGCCGCCGGCCTCGCCACGCTGGTGGAGGACGAGAAGCAGCTCGGCGCCACGGTCATCGACATGGGCGGCGGCACCACCAGCATGGCGGTCTTCGCCGAGGGCCACCTGCTGCACACCGCCCAGCTCCCGATCGGCGGCTGGCACGTGACGAACGACCTGGCGCGGCTGCTCTCGACCCCGCTCGCCCATGCGGAGCGGCTGAAGACGCTGCATGGCGGCGTGCTCGGCGCGCCGGAGGATGAGCGGGAATGGCTGCCGGTGCCGATGGTGGGGGAGGCGGAGGACCAGATCGCGCGGGTGCCGCGCACCATGGTCGTCGGCATCATCCGCCCGCGGATCGAGGAGACCTTCGAGCTCATCAAGGACAAGCTGGAAGCCGCCGGGCTGGGCCAGGAGATGGGGCGCCGCGTGGTGCTGACCGGCGGCGCCAGCCAGCTTGTCGGCGTCCGCGAACTGGCGGCGCGGGTGCTCGACCGGCAGGTGCGGCTCGGCCGCCCGCATCCGGTGCGCGGCCTGCCGGAGACCGCCTCCGGCCCTGGCTTCGCTGCGCCGCTTGGCCTACTGGCTTGGGCTGCCGGCGAGGGCAGGCCCTTGCTTGATCTCGTGCCGGGGCCCGACCAAGCCCCGGGGCTGTTCCGCCGCCTGGTGAACTGGCTGCGGGACAGGGCGTAGCGCGAGGGGGATCGCGCGACGCCCTGGAGAGGACGCGTGCGGGCCGAAGGTGGGCACCACCGGAAGGCCCGGATCGCGGAGTGGGACGAAGGAGTGCGGCGGGGGGCGGAGACGCATCCCGCAGTTGTGAAGAAGCTGTGGATGACTCGCCTTTCCCGGTGGGGGCCGGGATACGCGAATCGAAACGGTCGGTTAGGCTTGGTTGACAGGGGGAATTCCGGATGACGCTCAACCTGACGCTGCCGGTGTCGCAGCACACCGATTTCAGCCCACGCATCACCGTCATCGGCGTCGGCGGCGGTGGCACCAACGCGGTCAACAACATGATCGCCATGGGCCTCGACGGGGTCGAGTTCGTGGTGGCGAACACCGATGCGCAGTCGCTGGTGCACAGCAAGGCGGAGCGCCGCGTGCAGCTCGGCCCGCACCTGACGCAGGGGCTTGGCGCCGGCGCGAAGCCGGAGATCGGCCGCGCCGCGGCCGAGGAAGCGACCGAGGAGCTGGCGAAGCATCTGGATGGCTGCCACATGGTGTTCGTGACCGCCGGCATGGGCGGCGGCACCGGTACCGGCGCGGCGCCCGTCATCGCCCGCATGGCGCGGGAGCGCGGCGTGCTCACCGTCGGCGTCGTCACCAAGCCCTTCGACTTCGAGGGCCCGAAGCGCCGCCGCGCCAGCGATGCCGGCCTGGAGGAGCTGCAGAGCTTCGTCGACACCCTGATCGTCATCCCGAACCAGAACCTCTTCCGCCTGGCCAATGAGCGCACGACCTTCCAGGAAGCGTTCAAGATGGCCGACAACGTCCTCTACATGGGCGTCAAGGGCGTGACCGACCTGATGGTCAATCCGGGCGTGGTGAATCTCGACTTCGCCGATATCCGCACCGTCATGGCGGAGATGGGCAAGGCGATGATGGGCACCGGTGAGGCCGAGGGCGAGGACCGCGCGGTGAAGGCCGCCGAGGCCGCCATCAGCAACCCGCTGCTGGAGGACACCTCCATGCGCGGCGCCAAGGGCGTGCTCATCAGCATCACCGGCGGCTACGACCTGACGCTGTTCGAGGTGGACGAGGCGGCCAACCGCATCCGCAAGGAAGTGGACGAGGACGCCAACATCATCTTCGGCTCCTCCATCGACGAGACGATGAACGGCCGCATCCGCGTCTCCGTCGTGGCGACGGGCATCGATGCGGTGCCGGACCAGGCGGCGGCGCCGGTCGGCCAGCCCACCGTCACCGCGGCGAAGCCGGAAGGGCTGACCCTGGTGCCGGGCGGCCGCCCCGCCCGCCCCGCGGCGGCAGCGGCGGCCCCGGCCGCG
>NZ_JAMZIK010000022.1 GCF_024178315.1 Siccirubricoccus soli
TGTCGCGTTCCAGCGCATGGCCGAAGGCGTAGTCGGCGGTGAGGAAGAACCAGCTATCGCCGCCCTGCTTCACCATGGCGGCGGCGGTGGATTTCGACACGTTCCAGGTGTCGTAGGTCCAGTGCACCAGGTTCGGCGTGCAGGCCCGACCGGTGAGGTCGGAGGTGGCCGAGGTGGTGTTCAGGAACACCTTGTTCCTGTCGCGGATGATGTCGTTCACCGCCAGCGCGACGGAGGAGGCGCCGCCATCGACGATCACGTCCACCCCCTCGCGGTCGATCCAGGCGCGGGTCAGGTTGGAGCCGACATCCGCCCGGTTCTGGTTGTCGCCGGCCAGCACCTCGATGTTGAAGCCGCGATTGGCGAATTCGGCCGCGGCCTGGCGCACGCAGGCCAGCTCCGTGGGGCCGGTGAAGTCGCGGTACTGGCCGGACATGTCGGTCAGCAGGGCGATTTTGATGGTGTTCGCCGCCTGCGCCCGGGCGCGGCGGCGGGACAGGCCGCCCAGGGTGGTGGCGGCTGCCGCCTGCAGGACGGTCCTCCGGTGGAAGCCCATGTATTCCTCCCTGCGGTCCGTTCGGTTGATTTGCCCGCTTCTTTGCTTATCGGAACGAATTCTTGCGGTGCAGGCGGAACAAGCCCCCGGCGGCCGGTGCGACAGGATGCGCGACTGTCGCGGCAATTGGTAGCATTCGGCACGCCCGGCGGAGCCGGCGCCATCGGCCGGCAGCCGCTGCTGGGCGCTGAAGGCCCGGGCGTCGCGCGGGCCGGGCCTCCCGCCCCGCAGGGCGGCTTCGCCGGGGCGGACCATGACGGCGCGGGAAGGCAGGTTGGAGGCGTTCGCCCCGCGTTCTATACCGGCGGGCGTGTCCGCACCCCCCGCCCCCTCTCCCGTCCCCGACTACCTCACCCGCCTGAACCCGGAGCAGCGGGAGGCGGTGGAGACGCTGGACGGCCCGCTGCTGGTGCTGGCCGGCGCCGGCACCGGCAAGACGCGGGTGCTGACCACCCGCTTCGCCCATCTGCTGATGACCGGCCGGGCCTTCCCCGGCCAGGTCCTCGCCGTCACCTTCACCAACAAGGCGGCGCGGGAGATGCGGGAGCGGGTGGCGGCCATCCTCGGCCGCCCGGCGGAGGGGCTCTGGCTCGGCACCTTCCATGCCCTCTGCACCCGCATGCTGCGCCGCCATGCGGAGCTGGTGGGGCTGACCAGCGCCTTCACCATCCTCGACACCGACGACCAGCTCCGCCTGCTGAAGCAGGTGATGGAGGCGGGGGGGATCGACCTGAAGCGCTGGCCGGCGCCGGGGCTGATGGCGCAGATCCAGCGCTGGAAGGATCGCGGCCTGCCGCCGGACCGCGTGACGCCCGCCGAGGACACGGACTATGCCGGCGGCCGCGCCCGCGCCCTCTATGCCGGCTACCAGTCGCGGCTGCGGGACCTGAACTGCGCCGATTTCGGCGACCTGCTGCTGCACATGACGGAGATCCTGCGGACGCATCCGGAGGTGCTGGCCGACTGGCATCGCCGCTTCCGCTACATCCTGGTGGATGAGTACCAGGACACCAACCTGGTGCAGTATCTCTGGCTGCGGCTGCTGGCGCAGGGCCACCGCAACATCTGCTGCGTCGGCGACGACGACCAGTCGATCTATTCCTGGCGCGGCGCCGAGATCGAGAACATTTTGCGCTTCGAGAAGGATTTCCCGAACGCGAAGGTGGTGCGGCTGGAATCCAACTACCGCTCCACCCGGCCGATCCTGGCGGCCGCCAGCGGCCTCATCGCCCACAATACCGGCCGCCTCGGCAAGACGCTGCGCGCCGGGCGCAACGACGCGGATGGGGAGAAGGTGCGCGTCGTCTCGCTCTGGGACAGCGAGGAAGAGGCCCGCATGGTGGGCGAGCGGATCGAGGCGGCGCAGCGCAGTGGCCATGCCCTGGCGGAGATCGCCATCCTGGTCCGCGCCGGCTTCCAGACCCGCGCCTTCGAGGAGCGGCTGATCACCCTCGGCGTGCCCTACCGCGTCGTCGGCGGGCTGAAATTCTACGAGCGGGCCGAGATCCGCGACGCCATGGCCTATCTGCGCGTCCTGGCGCAGCCGGCGGACGACCTGGCCTTCGAGCGCATCGTCAACACCCCGAAGCGCGGCATCGGCGACACCGCGCTGCGCCGGATGCATGAGGTGGCGCGTGCCGAGCGCATCCCCCTCACCCTCGCCGCCGCGAAGCTGCTCCAGGCCGGGGGCATGACGGGCAAGGCCCGCGCCGCGCTGTCGGAGCTGCTGCATGGCTTCGACCGCTGGCGCGAGGCGCTGCCGAAGGACGGCCATGTGGTGGTGGCCGCGACGCTGCTGGACGAGAGCGGCTACACGGAGATGTGGAAGCAGGACAAATCGCCCGAGGCGCCGGGGCGGCTGGAGAACCTGAAGGAATTCCTCCGCGCCCTGACGGAGTTCGAAAGCCTCGCCGGCTTCCTCGAACATGTCGCGCTGGTGATGGAGAATGACGAGAACGCCGAGGGCGACCGTCTCTCCCTGATGACGCTGCACGCCGCGAAGGGGCTGGAATTCGACATGGTCTTCCTGCCCGGCTGGGAGGAAGGACTGTTCCCCCATGCGCGGGCGATGGAGGAGGGCGGGGAGAAGGGGCTCGAGGAGGAGCGCCGCCTCGCCTATGTCGGGCTGACAAGGGCGCGGAAGCTCGCCATCGTCTCCTGCGCCGCCAATCGCCGGGTCTATGGCAATTGGTCCACTACCGTCCCCTCCCGCTTCCTGGACGAGCTGCCGCTCGAGCATGTCCAGCGGGAGGGCAGCGGGGCGATGGCGCGCAACCGGATGATCGACGTGCCCTCCGTCTTCACCGGCACGGGTGGCCTCATGGCGCGCCGGCCGCGGGTGATCGAGGCCGGGGCCTGGGAGGTGCAGCAGCGCCCGGCGCGGCAGGATGCCATCGCGGTCGGCCAGCGGGTCTTCCATCAGAAATTCGGCTATGGCCGGGTGACCGCCGTCGAGGACGACAAATTGGACATCGAGTTCGAGAAAGCCGGGCAGAAGCGCGTGCTCGACCGCTTTGTGGAGAAGGCATGATGGCGCCGTCCGATGACCACAGCGGCGAAGGCCGCGAAGGTCTGAATCGGCCGGCCAGGCTTCCCAATTGGCCCGGCGATCTTTCCCGCCGCCGGACGGAGCCGCTGGAGCTGCTGGCCATCGAGGGCCTGCCGGAGGCAGCGGTGCCCGCCTTCGAGGCCGCCCTGCAGACCGTCTGCGCCACCGTCGCCTATGTCCGGGACGAGCCGACCGATACCTGGCGCATCGAGGGCGTAAGGGAGGCCGGGGCGAAGGAGGAGGAGCTGACCGGGGCGCTGGCGCTCGCCGCCCTGGTGGCGGGGATCGAGCCGCCGGCGCTGCAGGCCGCCCCCATCGAGGCCGAGGGCTGGCTGGCCCGCACCGTCGAGAGTTTTTCGGAATTCGGCATCGGCCGCTTCGTCATCCGCCCGACTCATGCGGCCAATCCCTGGACGCCGGGGCGGGTGGTGCTGCGCCTCGATGCCGGGCTCGCCTTCGGCAGCGGCGAGCATGCCTCCACCCAGGGCTGCCTGATGGCGCTGGCGGGCATGGCGCATCGCAAGCCGCGGCAGGTGCTGGACCTCGGCACCGGCTCCGCCATCCTGGCGCTGGCCGCGGCCAAGCTGCTGAAGCGCCCCGTGCTGGCCACGGATATCGAGCCCTGGTCGGTGCGCATCGCCGGCGAGAACGCAAAGCTGAACGGCTACGGCAAGCTGATCCGGGCGGCGCTGGCCGATGGCTGGCGGCACCGCCTGCTGCGCGGCCGGCAATTCGACCTGGTCTTCGCCAACATCCTCGCCCGCCCGCTCTGCGCCATGGCCCGGCCGCTCTCCCTGCACCTGGCGCCGGGGGGGACGGCGATCCTGGCCGGGCTGCTCGGCACCCAGGCGCGGATGGTGCTGGCGGCGCATCGGCGCCAGGGGCTGGTGCTGGAACGGCGGCTGGATGTCGGGCCCTGGACCACGCTGGTGCTGCGGCGGCGATAAGCTCCGCCTCCCGGTCCGCCAGGGAAACATCCGCTTTCCCTTGCACCTCACCCCCCGCCCGTGCTTTACGCCGCGCTTCCCTGCCGCCCGCGGAGGCATCGCGCGCGGCTATGCCCCAATTCGCGCCTATGGCATCCCGCCCGGGCCGGGGGGCTGAGACAGCCACAGGGGGTACACATGCCGCTCTATGAATGCGTGTTCATCGCACGCAACGACGTCACGCAGCAGCAGGTCGAAGCCATCGCCGACCAGGTCGCCGCCACCCTCGCCGAGCAGGGCGGGGAGGTGAAGAAGCGTGAATACTGGGGTCTGCGCGGCCTCGCCTACAAGATCAAGAAGAACCGCAAGGGGCACTACATGCTCCTCGGCATCGACGCGACGCCGGCCGCGATGCAGGAAGTGGAGCGCCAGCTCGGCCTGAACGAGGACGTGCTGCGCGAGATGACGCTCCGGATCGAGGCGATCGACGAGGCGCCCTCCGCCATCCTCGCCCGCCGCGGCGACGACCGGGAGCGCGAGCGCGGCTTCCGCGGCCCGCGCCCGCCGGGCCGGTTCAGCAGCGGCCGCCGCGACCGCGGCGACGAGCGCGAGGAATTCCGCGCCCGGCCGCGCGACGAGATCGAAACCCCCATGGGCGAGGCGGAGTAAGCCAGCATGTCCGACCTGAACCCCTCGGCCGACCTGAACCCGGCCGCCCGCCGTCCTGCCGTCGGCGCCCGCCGGCCCTTCTACCGGCGCCGGAAGTCCTGCCCCTTCTCCGGCCCGAACGCGCCGAAGATCGACTACAAGGACGTCCGCCTGCTCTCCCGCTTCCTGTCGGAGCGCGGGAAGATCGTGCCGAGCCGCATCACGGCCGTCAGCGCGAAGAAGCAGCGCGAGCTGGCGAATGCCATCAAGCGCGCCCGCTTCCTCGCCCTGCTGCCCTACGTCATCAACGACTAGGCCCGGCAACAGCCACCAGGCAGCATGAGGGATGCGCGCGGTGACGGCGACCGGGCCGCAACAGGCAGGGATCACCGGTAGCCCGCGGCTTCTGGCCGCGGGAGCGGCCGGATTCGCCGCCGCCTTCCTGATGCTCTGGGCGCTGCGCGGGATGCCGGGCGGCACGCTCAGCTTCTGGCTGGCGAGCCTCCCGCTCTTCGCCGCCGGCTTCGGCTTCGGGCCGGGGGCGGCGGCGCTGGGCGGGGCGCTGGCGGCGCTGCTGGTGGGGGTGGTCGCGGGCCTGTTCCCGGCCGTCATCCTGCTGGCCATCGCCGCGGTGCCGGTGCCGCTGCTGCTCCTCGCCGGGCAGCGGCCGGGCGGCGCTGCGCTCGGCCTGCCGCTGGCGCTGCTCGGGCTCTGGCCGCTCACCGTGCTGCTGCTCGCCGCCCTCTTCCTTGCCGATGATGGCGGGGTGGATGCGACGCTCCGGGCGGTGGTGGAGGTGGTGCTGGCCCGGCTCGGCGTGCCCGCCTCGGAAGGGCTGGTGACGACGCTGGTGCGGGTGAAGGCCGCGGCGCTGGGCTTCTGGGTGGCGCTCGCGCTGCTCGGCAATGCCGCGCTGGCGCTGCGTCTGCTCGCCCGCTGCGGCCTCGCCGTGGCGGTGCCGCCCTGGTCCGCGGTGCGGCTGCCCGCCTGGTACCCGCTGCTGCCGCCCGTCGCCGCGCTTGCCTATCTGGCGGCGCCGGAGGCGGCGGTGCCGCTCTCCGCCCTGCTGCTGCTGCTCGTCCCGCTCTTCCTGCAGGGCGTGGCGGGCGTGCATCGGCGGCTGGAAGGGCGGCAGGCGCGGCCGGTGATGCTCGCCGCCTTCTACTTGCTGCTGGCGATGTTCCTGCAGGTGATGGGCCCCGGCCTGGTCGGCCTTGGCCTCTACGACCAATTCCAGCGGCGCGCGGCGCCGCGCAACAGCTGACGAAAGGCGAAAGCCAATGATCGAACTCATCCTGAAGCAGCGCGTCGACAAGCTCGGCCAGATGGGCGAGGTGGTGAAGGTCCGCCCGGGCTACGCGCGCAACTACCTGCTGCCGCTCGGCAAGGCGATCCGCGCGACGAAGGACAACCTCAAGGCCTTCGAGGCGCAGCGCGCCCAGCTCGAGGCCGAGAACCTGAAGCGCCGCGAGGAGGCCGAGCGCATCGCCGAGCGCGTCGCCGGGCTCTCCGTCATCCTCATCCGCCAGGCGGGGGAGAGCGGCAACCTTTATGGCAGCGTCTCCCCGCGCGACATCGCCGATGCGGCGAAGGATGCCGGGCTGACGGTCGCCCGCAGCCAGGTGCTGCTGCCGCAGCCGATCAAGATGCTCGGCATCACCACGGTGAACATCGAGCTGCACCCGGAAGTGCTGCTGCCGATCCAGGTGAATGTCGCCCGCTCCCAGGAAGAGGCGGAGCGCCAGGCGCGCGGCGAGGAGATCGTCCGCGAGGAGGAGCCGACCCTGGAGGACGAGCTCCGCGCCGAGATCGGCGCGGCGATGGAAGAGCGCTGACTTTACTCCCCACGACGTCGCTCCGCGCCGTCGTGGGGGCCCCGGAGGCGCTGGCTGACAGCGGCTTCGCACAGCCCGCCGCGGCAAAGCCGCAGCGGGCAACGAGTGGTCCGGTTGCACCGGGGCGCCTGACGCGCTGACTGGCGTCCGGCCCACGCGAGTGTCAGCGCCTTCGCCATTGCGCATCGCCCGCATCCCCGGCTTTTTGGCCGGGATGCCGGATCGCCGCGCCTTCACCTTCGCCTCCGCGGCGCTCGCCGCTCTCCTTGGTGCCCTGCCGGTGCTGGCGGTCTTCGGCCCCGGCGCGCTGGACCCCTGGAACCAGGGCTGGCTGCTGGCCGGGCCGCTGGGGCCGGATCCGGTGCAGCTCTGGCTGGGCTGGACCTATTTCGTCCATTCCCCCTGGGCCTGGCCGCCGGGCGCCAACCCGAATTACGGCATGGAGCTCGGCACGGCGATCTACTTCGCCGATGCCATTCCGCTGCTGGCCCTGCTGGGCAAGGTGCTGCGCGGGCTGGTCGTGCTGCCGCAATATGTCGGGCCCTGGCTGTTCCTCAGCGGCGCGCTGCAGGGCTTCGCCGCCTGGCTGCTGCTGGGGCAGGCGACGGGGGACCGCCTCGCCCGCGCCATGGGCGCCGGGCTGCTGGCGCTGCAGCCCATGCTCATCAACCGCATGGCCGGTCATACGCCGCTGGCCGGGCAATGGCTGCTGCTGCTGGCGCTGTGGCTGGCGGTCCTGCCCGGCGGCGGCTGGCGGCGGGGCTTCGCCTGGGCGACGCTGCTGGGCGCGACGGCGCTGGTGCATTCCTACCTGCTGGCCATGGTGGCGCCGCTCTGGCTGGCGGATGCGCTGCGGCGGATCGGCCCGCGCAGCCTGCTGGAAGTGGTGCTGGTCCCGGCGGCCATCGGCGGGGCGCTCTGGCTCGGCGGCTTCTTCCTGCTGCAGGGCGGGCTCGCCAGCGGCCCGGGCAGCGACATGGGCGGCTACGGCACCTGGAATGCCGACCTGCTGGGCTGGCTGGATGGCGGCATCTGGTCCGGGCTGCTGCCGGACCTGCCGGGGCCGGACCATTGGGAGGCCGGGAGCCTCTATCTCGGTGCCGGCGGGCTGGCGCTGCTGCTGCTCGGCGCCGTCGCCTTCGCCCGGCATCCGGTGGTGCCGCCGCGCCGGCTTTGGCTGCTCCTCGCCGCGCTGCTGGCGCTGCTCGGCTTCGCGGTGACGCACCGCATCACCCTGGGCGGCGCGAGGCTGTTGGAGCTGCCCCTGCCGGAGGTGCTGGTCCAGCGCCTCTCCGCCCTGCGCAATGCGGAGCGCATGGTCTGGCCCGCCTCCTATGCGCTGATGGCGGCGGCGGTGGCGCTGGCGGCGCGGCGCTGGGGTGGGCGGCGGCTGGGTTGGGTGCTGGCCGGGCTGCTGGCGCTGCAATGGGTGGATCTGCGGCCGGGCCTCGCCTTCCGCCACTCCCTGGTCGTAGGCGCGCCCTACGGCGTGCCACAGCGCCTGTTCGATCCCTTCTGGGCGGAGGCGGCGCCGCGCTACGCCCGGGTGCGGGCGGTGCCGGCGGCGAATATGGGGGAGGGGTGGGAGAGCATCGCCCGCTTCGCCGCCCTGGCCGGCCTGCCGACGGACAGCATCTACATGGCCCGCGTCGATGGCGCGGCGGTGGCGGCGCTGCGGGCGCGGATGGCGGAGCTGCTGCGCAGCGGCGCCTATGAGCCCGGCACGCTCTACATCCTGCGGGATGCGGAGAGCCTGGCGCTGGCCGAGGCCTCTCATGTGCCGGGGCGGGACCTGCTGCGCCAGGCGGATGGCTATTGGGTGCTGGCCCCCGGCTGGTGGGCGCGCTGAGCCGCGATCCGCCGGCCCCAGGCTGAACGGGCGGCGCATGACTCCGGGCCGCGGCGGCTGCCGCCGGGGAGCAGGGGGGCGTCACGCCGCCCGGCGCAGGGAACGGCCGCGAGAGGCGGGGCGTTGGGCTGGCTTCACCGCAGAGGGGGACATCATGTCCAAGGCGCATATGCCACCGGTCCCGCCGGCCAACCGCACCACCAAGGGGCCCGGCCCGCAGGACGACACGCCGCGGGAAGGGGCCCGTACCAGCGAGGCCCTGCCGCAGGATTCCCGTGACCGGAACCTCGGCGAACAGGGGCGGCAGGGGAACATCAAGCAGAACACCACCCACCAGGGCTACACGCAGGACCGGTAGAACCATGACCACGCAGCAGCGCGGCAAGCACGACACGGAGCGGGATGCGGGCGGCCCCGGCAGCAGCCACCAGGGCGGCTCCCATGGCGAGGCGCACCGGGCGCGCGACGACCAGGGCCCGCAGCCGGACAGCCCCACCAACCCGGACCGCAGCCGCATCTCGGGCGGCGGCGGGGAGCGGGACCGGCATCACGTGCATGATCCGAAGGAAAAGTCCTGAAGCAGTATCCGGGTCAGGTGGACTCACCTGACCGGACCTCCTGCTTCAAACATATAAGTAAGTAGGACCCGGGGCGGGACTGGTTGATCTTCGCTCAGCCAATCCCGCTTCAGCCCTGCATGTCGTCGCGTGGTTCGCGCTTCCGGTCGCTTCGACGTCAGCCGAGTGCGCTTCAGAGCAGCCTACCTCCGATCTGGTCGACCGTGCCGTGATGCGTCCGGTCGCAGGCTGCTCCGGTCGACCGGCGCTCTGGCTCCGGACCTCTGCCAGCTTCGCACCCGGGATACCGGCCCGGCTTCCCGTGTCACGGCGGCCGCCTCAGCGCCTGCCAGGAGAACGAGCCCTGGAGCCGGTCCGGGCTTCGGACCCGCTGAATTATGGCCGTACCCAGGGCGCCCGGAGGCACGACCCCCGGCGAGAGCCCGCCACGGCGGGCGGGACCCCCGCTCCTCGCACCCTGGAGCAGCTTATCACCGACCTGGCGGGTCACGGCGTGATCCGCCAGGTCGGAGGCTGCCCTAATGCAGGCGGTTGCGGCGCTGCGCGGGCTGCGGCGAGGGGTCGCCCGACTGCGGCACCGGCCCCGGCATCATCGCCGCTGCCAGGGCGGCGTGGTGCGCCGCCTCCGTCGCGCCGATGCGCAGGCATTCGGCTTCCACGTAGCTCAACATCATTTTCAGGGCGGCCCGATCCACGCTGTCGCTGTCGGTCTCGGTATGGTTGGGCACGGCGCACATCCAACGGCTCCGGCATGCGTGAATGGTATGCACACATACTATTGAAATCGTGGCGCGATCAAGGCGGATGTCGTTTCGCCCGAGCGGAAACTGATCCGTAACATGCGGAAATCGGCCGCTATTCGGCCTTATCCCTCGCTCTCCGCAGCTCCGTTCGGGCGCCGTGACTGGGCGCTTTTCCAGATTGTTGCGGTCAAGATCGCGCGACATGCACATCTCAACGCAATAACGGTCAGAAAGGTTCTACCCAGGGGCGTAGTTCCAGCTCGGCGCTCCAGGCGCTGCGCGGCTGGCGGATGAGCTGCCAGTACGCCTCCGCGATCGCATCGGGGTCGAGCAGCGCGGCCTCCGCCGTCTCCGGCCGCCGCGCGCTGCGGATGCCGCCATCGATGACGATATGCGCCACGTGGATGCCCTTCGGGTGCAGCTCCCGCGCCGCGGATTGGGCTAGGCCGCGCAGCGCGAATTTGCCCATGGCGAAGGGGGCGCTTTCGGGAAAGCCCTTCACCCCGGCGCTGGCGCCGGTCAGCAGGATGGTGCCGCGTCCCCGGGGCAGCATCTGCCGTGCCGCCTCCCGCACCGCCAGGAAGCCGCCGAAGGCGGTGACCTCCAGCGTCCTTCGTACCTCCTCGGGGTCCAATTCCGCGATCGGGCCGCGCACCCGGTAGCTGGGGTTGTACACCAGGACCTCCAGCTTCCCCACCGCGGCGAAGAGGGCGGCGACGGCAGCGGGGTCCGCGGCATCCGCGGCGTGCAGGCTGGCGCCGGTCTCGGCCGCCAGGGCGCCGAGCTTGCCGGTGTCGCGGGCGGCGAGGGCGAGATCATAGCCCTCCTGCCGCAGCTTCCGGGCGAGGGAGGCGGACAGCCCGTCCCCGACGCCGATAATGAGGGCCCTCGGCATGGATGCCTCCTCTCCTGGGGCCGACAGCCTCGGGCGGAAGCGCCGGCGCCGGCAACGCCAATGATCGCGGATCAGCCCTGCGCGAGGGGGTGATGCGCCTGCACCACCTGACGCAGCCTTTCCTCCAGCACCTGGGTGTAGATCTGGGTGGTGGCGATGTCGGCATGGCCGAGCAGAAGCTGCAGGCTGCGCAGATCCGCGCCGCGGGCCAGCAGATGGCTGGCGAAGGAATGCCGCAGCACATGCGGGCTGACCCGGGCGGGGTCCAGCCCGGCGGCGAGCGCCGCCTCCTTCAGCAGCAGGCCGAGGGTCTGGCGCGTCAGATGGCCGGAGGCGCCGCGGGAGGGGAAGAGCCAGCGCTGGCGGCCCGGCATGGCCGGGCCTTCCCCGCGCGCCGCCAGCGCCGCCGCCCGCGCCCGGGCGGAGATGGGCACCAGCCTTTCCCGCCCGCCCTTGCCGCGGATGGCGACCAGCGGCGCATCCTCCCGCAGCGCGGCGGCGGGCAGGGCGACGAGCTCGCTGGCGCGGAGGCCGGAGGCGTAGAGCAGCTCCACCACCGCCACCGCCAGGGCGCCGCGGCGGCCTTCCAGCTTGGCCGCGCCGGCCAGCAGCGCCTCCACCTCCGCCTCGGCCAGGGGCTTGGGCAGGCCGGGGGGCAGGCGGGGGCTGTCGAGGGCGGCGGTCGGGTCGTCCGCCCGCAGCCCGTCCCGCGCCAGGAAGCCGAAATACTGCCGCAGGGCAGAGAGGCGCCGCGCCGCCGTGCGGGGGGAGAGCCCCTGGTCGGCGAGGTGACGGAGCCAGGCCCGCAGCAGCTCCGGTCCCGCCTCCCGCAGCGGCACCCCCTGCCGGGTGGCGAAGGCGGCGGCGTCCTCGAGGTCGGTCCGGTAGGCGGTGAGGGTGTTGCGCGCAGCGCCGCGCTCGGCGGCGAGCATTTCCAGGAAGGCTTCGAGGTGGCGGTCCATCCGGGGGCCGGCCTGGGCCCGGGCCCTAGCGGGTCTGGAACCGGTCGTTCGGCAGCACCCGCTCCACCGGCGCCGGGGAAACCCCGGGCGGGAAGGCGCCGATGGCCACCAGGCCCACCGCCAACAGCCCAAGCAGCAGCAGGACCAGCAGCAGAACAGGTCGGCGGAACATTACAGCTAGGCTCCTCGCGGCCCTTCGGCGGCAATTCGGTAAGACGTTGCGGTGGTCAGCCGCCCCATCGCGCCACGGCGGCGCTGTGCTACCCTTGGTCGTCGTGTCGCGCAACATCGCCAACGCCGTCGAATCGACCGCTCCGCCGGAGAGCGCCCCCACCTGGGCCGCGGCGCCGGTCGAAACCACGCCCCCCGTGCCGGGGGGGCGGAGCATCGTGCTCGTCGGCATGCCGGGGGCGGGGAAATCCGCCATCGGCCGGCGGCTGGCGGCGAAGCTCGGCCTGCCCTTCCGCGACGCGGATACCGAGATCGAGCTGGCGGCCGGGCTGCCCATCACGGAGATCTTCGCCCGCTACGGCGAGCCGCATTTCCGCGATGGCGAGAAGCGGGTGATCGCCCGGCTGCTCTCCGGCGGGCCGATCGTGCTCGCCACCGGCGGCGGCGCCTTCGCCGATGCTCGGACCCGCGCCGCCATCCGCCGCTCCGGCGCGCTCAGCGTCTGGCTGCGCTGCCCGCTGCCCGTGCTGCTGCGCCGCGTGGCGGGGCGGGAGCACCGGCCGATGTTCCTGAACGCCGACCCGGCCGAGGTGCTGGAGCGGCTGATGCGCACCCGCCACCCCTTCTATGCCGAGGCCGATCTGGTGATTCCCTGCAGCGACGAAAGCCCGGAAGCCACCACCAGGCGGGTGCAGGAGGCGGTCGCCGCTTGGCAGCCGCCGCTGCGCCTGCCGGTGCAGCTCTCCGAACGCAGCTATGAGGTGGTGATCGGCGAGGGGCTGCTGGCCCGGGCGGGAGCGCTGCTGGCCCCGGTGCTGCCGGCGCGGCGCGTCGCCATCGTGACGGACGAGACGGTCGGCCCGCTGCACCTGCCGGCGCTGCGTCAGGGGCTGGCGGAGGCGGGCTTCGCCATCGCCGCCGAGTGCACCGTGCCGCCGGGGGAGGCGAGCAAGCAGCTTCCCGTGGTGCAGCGGCTGCTGGAGGAGATGCTAGGCGCCGGCGTCGATCGCCGCACCGCAATCCTCGCCCTGGGCGGCGGGGTGGTGGGCGACCTGGCCGGCTTCGCCGCCGCCATCGCGCTGCGCGGCCTGCCCTTCGTGCAGCTGCCGACCACGCTGCTGGCGCAGGTGGACAGCAGCGTCGGCGGCAAGACGGGGGTGAACCTGCCGCTCGGCAAGAACCTGGTCGGTGCCTTCCACCAGCCGCGCATCGTGCTGGCCGATACCGGAACGCTGGCCACCCTGCCGGTGCGGGAGCTGCGGGCGGGCTATGCCGAGGTGGCAAAGCACGGGCTGCTGTCCGGCGAGGCGCTGTGGCACTGGTGCGAGGCGGAGGGGGAGGCGCTGGTCGGCGGCGACCCCGCCGCGCTGGCCCATGCCGTGCTGGAGAGCTGCCGGCTGAAGGCCGCGGTGGTGGCAGCGGATGAGCGGGAGGAGAGCCCGGAGGGCGGCCGCGCGCTGCTCAACCTGGGCCACACCTTCGGCCACGCCCTGGAAGCCGAATGCGGCTATGGCGGGGAGCTGCTGCATGGCGAGGCGGTGGCGGTGGGGCTCGGCCTCGCCGCCGCGCTCTCCGCCCGGCTGGGCGAGTGCAGCCAGGAGCTGCCGGGGCGGGTGATCTCCCACCTCGCGGCCTGCGGTCTGCCGGCGCGACTCCGCGACCTGGGACGGGAATTCTCGGCGGCGGCGCTGCTTGGGCGGATGCGCAAGGACAAGAAGGCGCGGGACGGAGCGCTGCGCTTCGTGCTGCTGCGCGGGCCGGGGGAAGCCTTCACCGCCGGCGATGTCTCGCCTGCCCTGGTGGAGGCGCTGCTGCGGGACGAGGGCTGCGCGTCCTAAACCTGGGCGCAGCGTTGCCTGACGTCGAAGAAATGAAATATCGATGACATTACGCCGGGCCGGAGGCCTGGGCCATTGGCCAAGGCCGTCCGGGCATACGGGCAATGGCCACGGCGGCGCTTGGCATCCTGCCGGCCCAGCGCCCGCCTGGGATGTCTCTTATTACCGGAAATCTGCCGGTCTCGTCCCGTTTTTGATCCTGATTAAGTAAAACTTTGGTTCTGCGCATATCGACCGTGTCGCCGGCCAGCAGAACCGGAATGAAGTTCACGACCCGTTCTTGCTCCCGTGCTCATTCTCGGAATGATGTCAGAACGACGCAAAGGCTGCAGCGAAAACATTTGGTCCAAGGACCGACTGCATTCGCGTTTTTACAAGACGAGACTGGATTCAGTTTGCTCCTTCACGCCGGCGTGAGTACATTGTGCGGCGCACAATGATGCCGCGGGACGGGCCGGATCTGCGCGGGGTCAGAGTCGGTAAAGTAACGGAGAGAGCTATGGCCATTCGCGGCAGCATCGACAGACTCGACGAACTGCTCCTGGAAGGGTGGGCGGTGGACGACGACCACCCCGAGACGAAGCTGGCCTTCGATGTCATCGTGAACGACAAGGTCATCGGCCGCTTCGTGGCGGATCTCTTCCGCCAGGACCTGAAGGATGCGGAGATCGCCGATGGCGAATGCGCCTTCAGCTTCCAGATGCCGCAATTCTTCGGGCGGCAGGATCTGGCCAATCTCAAGATCCGCTTCGCCGACAGCAATCTCTTCCTGACCCTGCCGACCCCGACCTCGACCGAGGAGCTCGTGCGCCCGACGGTCAGCCGCTTCGGCGGGCTCTGGGTCGACCGTACCGACTTCCTCGACAAGCTCGGCCTCAAGCACCGCACCGGCAAGCTCAACGACGCGCTGGCGGCACGGCTCCTGCAATTCGCCCGGGACGGCTTCACCGTCATCGAGAAGGCGGTGCAGCCGAAGCTGGTCGACCGGCTGCGCGGCGAGCTGGACGATATCTGGCACACCCCGCCGGCCGGGCTGCTGACCGAGACCTTCGAGCCGGATGGCGTGATGCGCTACGTGCCGCCGGATGCCCGCTGGCGCGCCGGCCGCACCAAGCTGCTCGACATCTACACCCATTCCGACGCGGCGCGGCAGGTGATCGCGGCGCCGGCGGTGGTGGAGTTCCTTGCCGCCCTGTTCGAGGACAAGCCGAAGGCCTTCCAGAGCCTCAACTTCCACACCGGCCTGCAGCAGCCGATGCACAAGGACACCGCCTATGTGAAGGTGGACGGCAACCCGCTGGCCCTCGCCGCCACCTGGACCGCGCTGGAGGATATCGAGGCCGGGACGGGCGAGCTGGAATACTTCATCGGCAGCCACCGCGCCCCGGACTTCCTGTTCGGCGGCTTCAGCAAGTGGATGGAGAATTTCAGCGACGAGCACCAGGCCTTCCTCGACAGCGTGCTGGCCGACGCCAAGACCTATCAGCAGACCCGCGGCAAGTTCCTGGCGAAGAAAGGCGACGTGCTGGTCTGGCACGCCGATCTGGCGAACGGCAACCCGGCGATGCTGCAGAGGGACAAGACGCGGCAGAGCCTCGTCACCCATTTCTGCCCGGCGAAGCTGGAGCCCTTCTACCGCCGCAGCGTGAAGCATGAGGGCCGCTCGGCGCCGAGCTGCGACTTCATCTCCCAGTACCAGGCGGTGAAGTAAGGGCAGGGAGCTGCAAACGAGGCGAAGGGCCGGGGGTCTCCGCTCCCGGCCTTTTGCCGTTGCCGCCTGCCAGGCCCCGGCGGAGGCGCCGCCGGAAGGGCCTTCCCGGGCGAGGCGCCTTGGCTTTCGCCCGCCGAACGCCCCGGCCGCTCCTGCGTTGTCATTCCGCGGCAGGGGTTGCGAAATCAGCATGGACGATCCCGTCGCCTACGATCTATACTGAAGACGGGCGACCGCCTGCTGCTGACGCCATTCCTGGCTGCACCCGCTGGCGCTGGGGAGATCGCCATGACCGAGGCCACGCTGGAGCTGGACCAGTATCTCTGCTTCGCCATCCATTCCGCCGCCCAGGCGGTGGGACGGGCGAACAAGAAGCTGTTGGACAAGCTCGGCCTCACCTACCCGCAATTCCTCGTCATGCTGGTCCTCTGGACGGAGGACGGGCTGACGGTCGGGCAGATCGGCGACCGGCTCTTCCTCGAGAGCAACACGCTGACGCCGCTGCTGAAGCGGCTGCAGGCCGCCGGCCTCATCACCCGCAGCCGCTGCCTGGAGGATGAGCGCCAGGTCCGTGTTCGCCTCACCGAGCAGGGCCATGCGTTGCGCGAGGTGGCGAAGAGCGTGAAGCCCGAATGGATCGAGCGCGCCTTCGGCGGCGACCTGGACGAGGTGGCGGCGCTGCGTCGCAAGATCACCCTGCTGCGCGACAAATTGCTCGCGGCCGAGGACGCCTGAGGCGTTTCGAGCCAGAGGAACGGCTGAGCGGCGCGCTCGGCACGGCCAGCAGGTAATGCTCCGACAACGCCCCTGAGGTTCCGCACCCGCCTTGCGGGCTGCAGGCGCCGGCCTTTCCTGCACAGGGCCTGCGGCAGCCCGGGCGGGCCGGATGCCACCGCGCGGGAAGACCGGCTGGGGGGACCCCCCGCAGGAGGTCCTGACGGCGCCACAGGGCCCCGCGGGCGCGGCCGCCGGAGCCGAGACCCTCCGGACACCGCCCGCCGCGCCCCTCCTGCCGCGCGCTACCCCGCCCGCACCAGCCGCACCAGTGCCGCCACATGCTCGGGCGGCGTCACCTTCTCGATCCCATGGCCCAGGTTGAAGATGAAGGGGCGGCCGCGCATCGCGCCGAGGATGCTGCGCGCTTCCGCTTCCAGCGCGATGCCGCCGGCGATCAGCGCCTGCGGGTCCAGGTTCCCCTGCAGCGCCTGACGCGGCTGCACCGCTCCGGCCGCCCAGCGCAGATCCATGCCGGTATCCACCCCCAGGCACTGCACCCCCGTCCGCTGGGCGTATTCCGCCAGCAGCGGCCCTGCCAGCCGGGGGAAGCCGATGACCGGCAGGTCCGGCCGCGCCTTCTTCAGCAGCCGCACCAGCGTGGCCGTGGGCTCGATCACCCAGCGCCGGAACTGGCTCGGCGCCAGCAGCCCGGCCCAGCTGTCGAACAGCATCAGCGCTTCCGCCCCCGCCGCCGCCTGGGCCAGCAGATACTCGGCCGTCGCCTCCACCAGGCTGCGGATCAGCTTCCCGAACAGGCCGGGGTCGGCATAGGCCAGGCCGCGCGTCGTGGCGAAGTCCCGGCTGCCGCGGCCCTCCACCATGTAGCAGGCGACGGTGAAGGGGCTGCCGGCGAAGCCGATCAGCGTGGTGCGCGGCGCCTGCGCCTCCAGCATCGCCCGGGTCAGCCGCACCGTCTCGAAGATCGGCGCCGCCCGTTGCAGCACCGCCCCGGGCTCCAGCGCGGCGATCGCGGCGGCATCCCGCACCGGGGCCAGCACCGGCCCCTCGCCCTCGGCGAAGCGCAGGGGCTGCCCCATGGCCCAGGGCACCATGAGGATGTCGGAGAACAGGATGGCGCCGTCCATGCCGTAGCGCCGGATGGGCTGCAGCGTCACCTCCGCCGCCAGCTCCGGCGTGGTGCAGAGCGTGATGAAGTCGCCCGCCTCGGCCCGCACTTCCCGGTATTCCGGCAGGTAGCGGCCGGCCTGGCGCATCAGCCACATGGGCGGCGGCCAGACGGCCTCCCCGGCCAGGGCGCGCAGCAGGGGCTTCTCGGGAACTGGGGCGGGCATCGCGATCTCCTTGCCCGCCATCCTACTCCTAAAAAAGAGTCTTCGAAGGTTGGGGTGGTTTGTAGGGCCTGTGAATCCTGTGGACGCAATTCGCTGTCGCGATATCCACAGCGCCGTCCACCTGAGTCGGGCGCCGCAAGTCCAGATTTCCTCTGGAAATTTCGCTCCCGTCCCCGACTCAGGCGGGGACCCCCAGCGGATCGGCCACAGGTGCCGCGATCGCCGGCGCCATCCCGCGCCATCCCCAGGCCCCGGCTTGCAGGGGCAGGTTTTCCCCGGCATCCACAGCTATCCACGCTATTCTCCCGCCATGGCCCACCGTCCCATCAACCTCCACCTGGTCTCCGACAGCACGGGGGAGACGCTGAACTCCATCGCCCGCGCCACCCTGGCGCGGTTCGAGGATCATCACGTCATCCACCATCGCTGGAGCCTGATCCGCTCCCGCCTCCAGCTCGACCGGGTGCTGGAGGGGCTGAACCACGAGCCGGGGCCGGTGCTCTTCACCCTGGTGGACCGCAGCCTGCGCCATGCGCTGGAGGAGGCCTGCCAGCGCCTCGGCGTCCCCTGCCTCTCCGTGCTGGACCAGGTGATGGACCTGCTGGCCAGCCAGATCGGCGCTCAGGCGCGGGAGAAGCGGGCGGCGCAGCATGTGATGGACGCGGATTATTTCCGCCGCATCGACGCCATGCACTACGTGCTGTCGCATGATGACGGCCAGGGCACGGCCGGCATCGCGGAGGCGGATGTCTGCCTGGTCGGCGTCTCCCGCTCCTCCAAGACGCCCACCTGCTTCTACCTGGCGAACCGCGGCATCAAGGCGGCCAACGTCCCGATCGTGCCCGGCGCGAAGCTGCCGCCGGAGCTGGACAACCCGCCCTGCCCGGTGGTCGGCCTGACCATCGACACCCATGCGCTGATCGAGATTCGCCGCCACCGCCTGAAGCTCATCGGCGGCGAGGGCGTGCGGCAGGACACCAACGACTATATCGACCATGACAGCGTGAAGGCGGAGATCCTCGCCGCCCGCCGGCTCTGCACCGCCCGCGGCTGGCCGGTGATCGACGTGACCCGCCGCAGCATCGAGGAGACGGCGGCGACCGTGCTGCAGCTCATGGACGCCTGGCACCAGCGGCGGGAGAAGCCGCCGCACCAGCCGCACGATCCGGCGGCCCAGGTGCTGGCAGGGCGGGGCGCAGGATGATCCAGGCGCCGGACCCGCCCCTCATCCTCGCCAGCCAGAGCAGCGCCCGCCGCGCCGTGCTGGCCGCTGCCGGCCTCGCCTTCGCCGCGGAGGCGGCTTCGGTGGACGAGGCGGCGATCAAGGAAGGCTGCCGGGCGGAGGGCATCCCGGCCGAGGACGCCGCCATGCTGCTGGCCGAGGCCAAGGCGGAGCGCATCGCCCGCCGCCGGCCGGAGGCGCTGGTGCTGGGCGCCGACCAGATGCTGGTCTGCGAGACGCGCTGGTTCGACAAGCCGGCCGACATGGCGGCCGCCCGGGCGCAGCTCCTCGCGCTGCGCGGCAAGCCGCATGTGCTGGTGACAGCGGTGGTCGCCTGGCGCGGCGGGCAGCGGGTCTGGCAGCATTTGGCGCGGCCGCGCCTCACCATGCGGGAATTCTCCGAGGCATTCCTCGACACCTATCTGGCGGCGGAGGGGGAGGCGGTGCTGGGCTCGGTCGGGGCCTACCGGCTGGAGGGGCTGGGCCCGCACCTGTTCCGCGCGGTGGAGGGCGAGCACGCCGCCATCCTCGGCCTGCCGCTACTGCCCCTGCTCGGCTTCCTCCGCCAGCACGGCGTGCTGCTGGGCTGAGGACCCGCCCGCCCGCAGGGCCGCCGCGGCCGGCATCTCCGGATCGGTGCCGTGATGCCCCTGCGGGGCATTTAACCTCAAGCCGATTTTACTCCCGCCTATGCTCGGGATCGGGGTGATGGCTGGCGAAGCCGCCTTGCCGATATGCCCACGGCCGTGACATTCCGAGCGGCAGCTTGCTCGCAAGGCGGAACCTAGCCGACCGTGGACAGCCCTTTCCCCAGCCGGCTGGCCGGCCCTGGCCGCCCGGTCAGCGTCCTTCTTGCCGGCTTCGCGGCGGCGCTGGTGCTGCCCATCCTCCTCGCCTTCGGCATCACGCTCTGGCAGCGCGCCGAAGCGGACCGGGCGGAGCTGGAGAAGACGGCGTTGGAGGCGGCGCGCTCCGCCGCCCTGGCCGTGGACCGGGAATTGGCGGGGCTGAGCACGGCGCTGCAGGTGCTGACCGTCTCCCGCGAGCTGCGCGACGGCAATCTCCGCGGCTTCCATCTCCAGGCCAGCGCGGTGCGGGACCGGCTGGGGCTGCAGGTCCTGCTGCGGCGCCGGGACGGCGTGCAGCTCGTCAACAGCCGCCGGGAATGGGCCGAGCCCCTCCCCCGTGCCACCCTGCCGGACCTGGATGCGGCGGCGTGGGAGCATGGCCGGCCGGTGGTCTCCGACTTCTTCATCGGCGCGGTCTCGGGCCGGCCGCTCTTCTCCGTGCAGTGCCCGGTGCGCTTCGGCGATGGGCGGGAGGCGATCCTCGCCCTCAGCCTGCCGGTGGAGCGGATCCGCCAGGTGCTGCTCGACGAGGGCGCGCCGGAAGGCTGGACGCTGGCCGTGGTGGATGGCGCCGGGAAGGTCCTGGCCCGCACGACGCGGCAGGACGAGTTCGTCGGCCAACCGACCATGCTGACCCTGCGCGCCCATATGGGCGGGCAGGGCGGTACCTGGCATGGCACGGCGGCGGGTGGCGTGCCGGTGCTGGCCGCCTATGCCGCCAGCCAATTCGCCGGCTGGCGCGTCATCGTCGCGGTGCCGGTGCAGCAGCTCACGGCGCCGCTCCGCCGCTCCGCCAACCTCCTCATCGGGGCGGTGCTGGCGGTGCTGCTGGCTGCCGGTCTCCTCGCCTTCCTCTTCGCCCGCAGCATCGCGCTGCCGCTGCAATCCCTGGCGAAGCAGGCGGCCGCGCTCGGCCAGGGGGAAAAGCTGCGCCCCGCCCCCGCCCGGGTGCGGGAGGTGGGGGAGATCGCCCAGGCCATGGTCGAGGCCTCCCGCCGCCTTCGCGCCCGGGAGGCGGAGCTGCGGACCCTGAATGCCGGGCTGGAGCGGCATGTGGAGGAGCGGACGGAGGAGCTGGTCCTCGCCAATGCCCGGCTGCGGCAGGAGGCGGAGGAGCGGGAGCGGGCGGAGGCGCAATTCCGCCAGGCCCAGAAGATGGAGGCGGTGGGACGGCTGACCGGCGGCCTGGCGCACGACTTCAACAACCTGCTCACCGTCGTCATCGGCAATCTCGGCCTGCTCCGCCGCCAGCTCGGCCCCGAGGCACCGGAGCGGCTGCTGCGCGCGGTGCATGGCGCGGATGAGGGGGCGCGGCGGGCGGCGGAGCTGACCAGGCGGCTGCTCGCCTTTTCCCGCCAGCAGGCCCTGGCGCCGGAGCCGGTGGAGGTGAACCGGCTGGTGGCGGGGATGTCCGAGCTGCTGCAGCGGACGATCGGCGAGGAGGTGCAGGTGGAGACCGTCCTCGCCGGCGGGCTGTGGCGGGCGCTGGTGGACCCCAACCAGCTCGAGAGCGCGCTGCTGAACCTGGCGGTGAATGCCCGGGACGCGATGCCGGAGGGCGGCAAGCTGACCATCGAGACCGCCAATGCGTATCTGGACGAGAGCTATGCGCGGACGCGGGAGGAGGTGAAGGCCGGTCAGTACGTCATGGTCTCGGTCTCCGACACCGGCACGGGCATGACGCCGGAGGTGATGGCCAAGGCCTTCGAGCCCTTCTTCACCACCAAGCCGGTGGGCAAGGGCACGGGGCTCGGGCTCAGCCAGGTCTATGGCTTCGCCAAGCAGTCGGGCGGCCATGCCGCCATCTACAGCGAGCCGGGCCAGGGCACGGTGGTGAAGCTCTATCTGCCGCGGCTGCGGGAGGCGGGGCCGGCGCCGATCCCGCCGACGGCGGGCACCGCCGAGCCGCTGCCCGCCGCGGCAGGGCGGGGCGAGACGGTGCTGGTGGTGGAGGACGAGCCGATGGTGCGCGACGTCGCCGCCGCGGCGCTGGAGGAGGCAGGCTACCGCGTGCTGCTGGCCGCCGAGGGGCCGGCGGCGCTGGAGCTGCTGGAGGCGCATCCGGAGATCGCGCTGCTCTTCACCGATGTGGTGCTGACCGGGCCGATGAACGGCAAGGCGCTGGCGGATGCGGTGGCGGCGCGCCGGCCGGAGCTGCCGGTGCTGTTCTGCACCGGCTATACCCGCAATGCCATCATCCACCATGGCCGGCTGGATGCCGGGGTGGAGCTGCTGAACAAGCCCTATACCGGCGCCGCGCTGGCGGCGAAGATCCGGCAGATGCTGGATGCCGGTGCGAAGCGCGGCTGAACCGCAATTGTTGGTCAGCGCAGGCGGCGGCGCGGCGCCTCCCGCCGCGGCGGGGCGGGGGGCAGGGCGTCCAGCTCCGCCTGCATCCGGGCCAGAGCCTCGGGCGGCAGACGGCCGATCTCCTGTGCCAGGCGGTTGGCCAGGGCGGTGGCTTCCGGGCTGAGGCCGGAGGTGTCCACCACCACCCGCGGGTGGGAGAGGCGGGCGAGGCGGACCATCTCCTCCGCATCGTCCCAGATCAGGCCGAAATACTCGTTCACCTGATGGATCAGGCCGGGGGAGGGGCGGCCGCGGTGGCCGTGCTCCAGCGCGGAGAGGTAGGCGGCAGAAACGTGCAGGGCGCGCGCCAGCTCTGCCAGCCCGACCCCGCGGGCCTCCCGCAGCGCGCGCAGCCGGGCGCCGAAGGGAGTCATTCGATCCCCATGACGTTGCTGCGCCACGCCATGGGGGCCCCGGAAGCATTCCCCGCGACGTTGCTGCGCAACACCGCGAGGGCCCCGGGAGTCGCCATGCGGCCAGGGCCTCGTACAGCCTGAAGCGGCAAAGCCGCTTCAGG